>NZ_CP012945.1:3120906-3439587 GCF_001402915.1 Devosia sp. A16 | reverse complement strand
ATGGAGCCCATCTCCCACGAACCCTTCACGTCGGCCGGGGTGATCGGCGAGCCGTCCGAGAACACCGCCTTGGGGTCGAGCTTGAAGGTCCACTGGGTCCAGTCGGCGTTCGGCTCCCAGCTGGTGAAGACGTAGGGCTGCACCTGCCCCTTGTCGTCGAAGTACATCGGCGAGGCCCACCACAGCGAGTGCCAGCGCAGAGCCGCACCGCCCCCGCGATAGGGCGACCAGTTCATGTCGAACGACGGATGAATGATCTTGAAGGTCTGCTCCTGGGCCATGGCCCCGCTGCCGAGCAGGCCGAAGGCGGTCATGCTGACGACAATGCCAGCACCGCCACGAAGCACGTCGCGGCGCGACAGGCCGCCAGTCGATCTATCGACCATGAATTCCTCCCATTTGTTCACCGCGTCCTCCGGCACCAAGCCGCTACGGTGATGGCGGCCGGATGATCATCATCGACGACCCATCCTGTCAACATGTATCTTCAACTCGCACCGCGACAATCCGACACAAAGCTTTATCGCGTTGATTTTTAATACTAAAATATGAGTTTGCATGCGCAAAACCAGCATGATAATGACTTTACAAGTTAGAAAATGCAGGGAGTGAGCACCATGTCGCAGGCCAGCATCGAGGCCGACGGAACCATCCGCACCGCAGCGGGCGACGCCGATCGCGAGGAGACGTTCCTCCCCACCAACGTGGCGCAGACGCATGCCTCGTTCCTCCTCGCGCTCGACAATGGCGACCTCGCCTGCACGTGGTTCGGCGGCATGGAGGAAGGCAAGCCGGATGGCTCGATCTACTTCACGCGGCTGCCGGCCGGCTCCAGTCAATGGACTGCGGAAGTGAAGGTCTCGGACGATCCGGAGCGCTCCGAGCAGAACCCGGTGCTGTTCCAGGCGCCGTCGGGGGAGCTGTGGCTGCTCTGGACCGGACAGCTGTTCGGCAACCAGGCCACGGCCATCGTCCGCCGCCGCATCTCCAGGGATGGCGGCCGGAGCTGGGGGGCGATCGAGACGCTGTTCGACGAGGTCGGCACCTTTATCCGCCAGCCCATGCTGGTGCTTTCCAATGGCGACTGGATCCTGCCGATCTTTCACTGCCTGCCGGTCCCCGGTGAGGACTGGAAGGGCCAGAACGATGTCAGCGCGGTGAAGATCTCGACCGATCAGGGCAAGAGCTGGAGCGAGCACGCGGTGCCCGACAGCAAGGGCGCCGTGCACATGAACATCGTCGAGCGCCGCGACGGCTCGCTCATCGCCTTCTTCCGCAGCCGCTACGCCGACAATATCCAGGTCTCGACCTCGACCGACCACGGCCGGACCTGGAGCATGCCGGTCGCCACTGCGCTCCCCAACAACAACTCCTCGATCCAGGTCCGCGACCTGGGCGACGGCAGCTGGGCGCTGGTGTTCAACAATGTCGCCGCCGAGCCGAAAGTCCGCGATGCGGCCGGGGGCGCGCCGATCTGGGGCGTGCCGCGCACCCCGCTTTCGGTGGCTTTGTCCTATGACGAGGGGCAGAGCTGGCCGCATATTCGCGATATCGAACTTGCGCCCGAGCCGCCGCCGGCCCTCAATCTCGACAAACCCGACCGGCGGGCGCGCGAACTCTCCTACCCCACCGTGACGGCGGATGCGGAAGGCCGCATCAACGTGGCCTATACGTGGTTCCGGCGGGCCATCAAGTTCGTCCGCTTCCGCCCCGACTGGGTGAAGGGCGCCTAGAGTTATTTGTTGTGTCGCGTTTCCGAACCGGTCCGCCAGTCCGGGAAACGCCCTGAGGGAGAGGTATCATGGCCACGGCCAGCAAACCCATCGCCATCACCATGGGCGATCCGGCCGGCGTCGGCGCCGAGGTGATCGTCAAGGCGGCCGCCGAGCTGCCCGAGGCGATCCGCGACCAGCTCATCGTCGTCGGCTCCGCTGAGACGCTGGAAAAGGCCATCGCCGTTACCGGCGCCGGCCTGAAGCTCGGGCCGGCCGACGCGCCCGCGGCAGGCAAGCTGCTGCGGCTCGAACATGTCGAGGTCGATGGCATGCCGCTCCCCTTCGGCAAGCTCGATCCGGTGGGCGGCGAGGCGAGCTATCGCTATATCGCCCGCGCGGTCGAGATGACCACGGAGGGCAGCGCGGCCGGCATCGTCACCGCGCCGATCAACAAGGAGGCGCTGAACCTCGCCGGGCACCATTTCGATGGCCATACCGGCATGCTGGCGCACCTCACCGGCTCCCGCTCCAGCTTCATGCTGCTGGCATCCGAGAAGCTCAAGGTGATCCATGTCTCGACCCATATCTCGCTGAAGGATGCGATCGGCCGCGCCACGCCGCAGCGCATCCTCGAGACTGTGCGCACCGGCTACAACCACCTCAAGCGCATCGGCTACGACAACCCGCGCATTGCGGTGGCGGGCATCAATCCGCATTGCGGCGAGAACGGGCTGTTCGGCCGCGAGGATGATGACCAAGTGGCGCCCGGCGTGGCGCTGGCCCGGGCCGAGGGCATCGACGTGGTCGGGCCGATCTCGGCCGATACGCTCTATTATCGCGCCTATTCGGGCGCCTTCGACCTGGTGGTGGCGCAGTACCACGACCAGGGTCATATCCCGATCAAGCTGGTGGCTTTCGACACCGCGGTGAACGTCTCGCTCGGCCTGCCGATCGACCGCACCTCGGTCGACCACGGCACCGCCTTCGACCTTGCCGGCACCGGCAAGGCCAAACATGTCAACATGCTCGCGGCGATCGACTACGCCCGCAAGCTCGCCGCCTCGCGCGCCTGAACCTCCGGGATAGCTCTCATGTCGTCGATCAAGGGCGCGTTCAGCGCCGCCGCCACGCCGGTCAATGCCGACCTCTCGCCCGACCATGGCGCCCTCGTTGCCCATAGCAAGCAGCTGCTGGCCGATGGCCTCCATGGCGTGGCGCTGCTCGGCTCCACCGGCGAGGCCAACTCGTTCTCCTCGGCCGAACGCATGGCGATACTCGAGGCCGTGGTGAAGGGTGGCGTGCCGCCCGAGGCGCTGTTGCCGGGCACCGGACTCTGCGCCCTGCCCGAGACCATTGCGCTGACCCGGCACGCGCTCAGCCTCGGCGTCACCAAGGTGGTGATGCTGCCCCCCTTCTACTACAAGGGCGTTTCCGACCAGGGGCTCTACGACGCCTATCGCCACGTCCTCGACAGCGTCGCCGACGACCGGCTGCAGGTCATCCTCTACCACATCCCGCCCATCTCGCAGGTGCCGCTTAGCCACGACCTGATCGGCCGGCTGATCGAGAACTATCCGGGCACCATTGCCGGGGTGAAGGATTCGGGGGGCGCGCTCGACAACATGCTCGGCATGGTCAGGCGCTTCCCCACCCTGTCGGTCCTGGCGGGCGCCGATCCGCTGCTGCTGCCGCTGCTGCAGCAGGGCGGCGCAGGCTGCATCACCGCGACCTCCAACCTCGCCGGCGCGCAGCTCCGCACCGTGTTCGACAAGTTCGCCGACCCGGCGGCGAGCGCCCAAGTCGATGCCGCGCAGCAGCGCATCGTCGCGCTGCGTGAGGCCTCGAACAGCTTCCCGCAGATCCCGACGATCAAGGCGATGATCGCCCGCCGCTATGGCGCTGCCGGCTGGGCCGCTACCCGCCCGCCGCTGGTGCGCCTCAGCAATGAGCAGATCGGCAAACTGGGCCCGATCCTCGACAAGGTCGACGCGGATTTTCCAGCCTGAGGACCAGCGATGAAGATCGACGAGCTGCTGAAGACCGGCCGTCGCGGGCTGCGCACCAGGCCGGGCACGCTGCTGCTCGGCTCCACCGGGGCGCGGCTCTGGGCCGATTACCTCGATGACGCCCCGGGCTTTTCCGGCGCGCTCGATTTCATCCACAAGCTCAACATGCCGCTGCTGTTCGGCATCGAGCATGGCGGCGGCGCAGCGACGGTACCGTCGGAGGTGGAGTGGCGGCCGAGCCATCTGACCGCGCGCACGGCGTTCGGCACGCTGCGGCTCGAAGAGCGCAAGTATATCAGCTGGGAGGACGAGGCCGTTTCGATCCAGCGCTGGCACAATGCCGGCGCTGCCCCGATCACGCTCCGCTTGACGATCGACCCCGAGTGGGTGGCCCGCGACGGCGTCATCGCCCGCGGAGAACGGCAGATCGAAGCGCATGGCTTCGCCCTTCGCGTCCTTGTCGCAACGAGTGCGCCGGCCCTCTGGTCAGGGCTCACCCTGCCCGCCGGCGCCAGCGCCGAATTCGTGGTGGTCGCCGCGGTCGGCATTGCCGAATCGGATGATTGGTCGGCCCTCAGCACGAAGGCCACCACGGCCGTCGCGACATCCGGCGCCACCCTGCTGGCCAATCAGCAGGCGGCCTATCAATCGTTCTTCGACCAGGTGCCGCAGCTTTCGAGCAGCAGCCCGGTGCTCGATCGGCTCTACGCCTATCGCTGGTACCTGATGCGCCACACCCTGGCGCGCCCCGGCCTCGCGCCGCTCGACGGCACGCTGTTCTACGAGGGCCGCTCGCACAAGATGAGCAAGACGCCGTGGGCGCCGGTGGGCTGGGAGTTTTCCAAACTCATCCCGCTATCGACGCCGATGCACCTCGTCGAAGCGCGCTGGCACCACGATCCGCAACTGATCGACGGGCTGTTCCAGGTGCTCGCCGGCACGCAGCGCGAGGATGGCCAGTTCGATGCCCGCACCCTGACCAGGACCATCCACCCCTATGCCAACTTCATGGGC
Organism: Devosia sp. A16; assembly: GCF_001402915.1. GTDB lineage: Bacteria > Pseudomonadota > Alphaproteobacteria > Rhizobiales > Devosiaceae > Devosia_A. The sequence goes on along the minus strand of NZ_CP012945.1, from coordinate 3,434,852 downwards.
TGGGGCGCCTGGCAATATGCGCTGGCCAAGGGGCTCGACGACAACACGCGCGCCGCGCTGCCGCTGCTGAAGCACCAGGTGCGCGGCGAAGCAAAGTTCCTCGCCACCGGCGGCGACAGCCTGCCGATCCAGCAGCGGCACCAGCTCACCGGCAAGGAATACCAGCCGAGCTACTGGTATTTCCACGGCTATCCGGACGACCCGTTCGACCCGGCGACCTACACGCCGCTGAAGCGCGTCGACCGGGCGATCTACCAATATCTCAACGCCCGCGGCACCGCCGCCCTCTGCCGCCTTGCCGGCGACCCGGAAGCCACCGAGTTCGACGCGCTGGCCGAAGCCATCCGCACCGATGTGCTCGACAAGCAGTGGGACGAGGCCACCGCCTTCTTCTATGACCTGCACCACGTCACCGACGAAAAGGCGATGGTCCGCAACATTGTCGGCTTTTATCCTTGGTGGGCCGAGATCACCGGGCCGGAACACCTCGACGGCCTCATCGCCGCGCTCGGGCCGGACGAGTTCGACACCCCGAACCCGTTTCCCTCGGTGTCCCCCAGATGCGAGGTGTTCCAGCCGGGCGGCAGCTGGAAAGGCCAGTTCTTCAAGGGCCGCAATGGCTGCATGTGGGATGGCCCGACGTGGCCCTACACCAATTCGGTGGTGCTCGACGCCATCGGCAAGGTCAGCCGCGCCAACGGCCACGCCCAGGACGCGCTGTTCAGCCACTTCTTCTGGAAATACGCCCTGCTGCATTTCCAGCAACGCGACGGCGTCACGCCCTACCTGGTCGAGCACTATGACAGCCTGAGCGGCGAGCCGATCAGCGACGAGGTGGATTACAACCACTCCTATCTGATCGACCTGATCATCCGCCACATCGCCGGCCTCGACATCGCCGAAGACGGCACGCTCAGCGCCGACCCGCTGGATATCGGGCTCGAGCATTTCAAGCTGAGCAAGCTGAGGGTTGGGGGGCGGGAGGTGACGGTGCGGTTCGATCGCGGTTCAGGGGTGGAGCTGAGGGTTACTGGCGAGAGCGTTTAGGCGTCGTCCCTGCCGTTGACGTTAATCCGATGCGTTCTCTCGTCGGGCACCCTAAGAGAAAACTGGACCCGCGGTTAGAGGACGCAATGGGTACGCAAAGCATGTGTCTCCACAAAGGTAGACTTTGTGGACATCATGCCGGAGAGCACGCGCCACGAGGAGTGCCAACGCTAAGTTGCGGCTCCCCCATATAGGGAGGATGAGTTGCAGCGGGTGCGGCAGCGGGGGCAGGGGTATGGGGGGACATTGGGCAGCGGGCTAGGTTAGATACCGCCAAGCAAAATTGTATCGAAAATGAGGGTGTGGGCATCAGTAGCGCTCGTCACCGTCAGCCTCTCTCTCTTCCTCGATTAGCCCTTCTAACCAGGTCAGTTGTTCCCGCGCCCACGCAGCCAGTTTCCTCACTCTGTGGCTCGACCAAGCTCTAAGGGGCTCCACGAACATTTCCAGCAACGGCACGCGTGAGCCACTCCACGAACGGGGGCTAATCCTCCTCGCCAGCGCCCGCCGAAAGTTCGCGACCTCGCCGTACTTCGTGGCTAGCTGCTCCATCGCCGGATGCCACCTAACCACCTCTCCCTCGCACGAGAGCATTGGGTAAAACTCAACGAGCAAACCCACCCGCCCCGGCATGTCCTGATCGACCCAATCGAACATAGTCGGGTCCGCTACCCCATACATGGGACCAGCGGCCGTATGGCTCCTGCCATCGAACTTGTGCCTGTCGGGGCCAATCAGGTCAGATAGTCGATATCGCTCTATCGGGGTGGCAACCTCGAAAAGCCTCGCGACCTCTCTCCACACTGCGTCAGGTTGATCATGGACGATCAGTGCAATGACATGGCGTACCGGCCCATCAAGCATCAGGAACGTGCCGTGATCGTCCACCTTGCATAGCCGCGTCACCTGCTGGCTCAACCCGCCTGCAAATTCCGGAGAAAGTCCAAAGTTCTTTTGTATGCGCTCTATGGTCTTCTCAAAGAGATGTCCGTCGCGGGACCCGTTTCGCACCTTCTCCAGTAGACGCGGGTCAACGAGGATGGTCTCCAATTCAGCGGCGATTTCGCGGGATAGCTGACCGCTGCCGTAGCGGTACATGTTGGCTATATCCAGAGCGGTCCAAAGGCCATCTGCTCCGTGGGCGGCAAGCTCTCTAAAGAGCGGCCGAATAGCCGCCGGCTCGATGTTGTCGAGACCCCGACCGTAGGACAGAAATGCGCAGTCAGCGGCTTCGAGCCCACCGTTCTCAAGAAGGTCTATAACTTGCTGTAGGCGGTCGGCATCAAGGGATACTGCCGTGTACATCTCGACCGCTCGCCCATTAAGCGACGACCGGGAGATTGCATCACTTAGCAAGCGGTTGGCTGCACCGCCATCGCGCCTATCGACACCCGCCAAAATACCTCTCAGAAGTCCAACACCGGTAGCCCCACCGGCTTCATCTACTAAGTCCAGAGCGAAGCGACCAAGTTCAGCCGGTTGATCGTAATGCGCAGCAAGCTCCTCCCCAAACGCGAATGACCCCTTCAACTCTTCAGCGATCATTCTGCGGATTGCAGTCTGCGTAAGCTCGCGGTCCGCTGCAATCTCAGTGGCCAAGGCCCGCGCTGATCGCTCGGAGTACGTAAAGTCGCTGTCGTGGTCACTGTACTGCACATCTGGATCGCGGATGTCCCCCGACCAGAACTTCGTGAAGAGAATAGCCTTGCCAACAGTGTCTTGTGGCATCAGGTCGTCGTAGAGTTTTCTCACGTAGCGGGCGACATTCTCAGGGGCGTCTTTCCTATCGAAATATAGCCAGTCCCCTACAGCCTCGACAGCCTCATACCAGACACCTTTCTCCGAGCCGATTTCCAGAAGCAGTGTCGCAACGTCGTCATATATCGGCGTGCTGAGGAGCGTTCTTACGGCATGCACGATGATCTGTTCGCAACGCTCCATCAGCCTAGGATGACGCGCACGGGTGGCATGAAGCCGGGCCAGCGCCTGTTTATAGAAGTCGTAGACCTCGCTCCAATACTCGGGACGCCAGTCAGAGAGCGGGGGGCGCGTTCCTATCTGCCCCGTGTCACCCATGCGGGACACATGTATGTCGAGCGCGGACGAAAGGGCCTCGACGCACACGCTCGCCATAGCCTCATTGTCGCTCGATAGACCTTCATCCAGGACGGTAAAGCGCTCTACCGGCCCTGCCTCGGTACCGCTCAACTCGACTTGAAATAGCTGCCTAAACAACCCGGCAGCGTTGTTGCTCCACTGCTCATTTTCGGCGGCGGCTAGGCGCAGAAGTAGACGTGCAGCCGGGTCAAACGTCTGTCGGCGAAATACGAGCTTGGATAGGGCTTCGACAATATGACGACGACCATCAGCCCACACCAATAGCTCTTCATGCGTCAGTCCATCAAGCTCGCGTGACAGAGCGGACATGGCCATATCGGGCAGTACGTGGACTAGAGCATCAAGACACCTTGCGCCAAAGTCCGTCATCAGCGCTGCGCGTGTGCCCACAGCGGCACCTGAGGCCAGTAGTTTCGCGGCCACTCGCCTAACGGTCTGTGCGGTGTCGAGATTTCGCCACTGCCCAAACATAGATAGTACGAGCGCTTGGTCCGCAGACCCGATGAAGGCTTCCACGGTCTGAACACGGAGCAGTCGAAGCCTTCGCATCGCCAAGTACATTGCAATGGGTAGCGGCTGAGCAGACATCTGCTGTCCGCGCCGACCGACAAGATCGTGCTGCGCTGCCTTCGCGAGGTGCTCATACATCTCGTCACCAGTCTGGCGGGCCAACCAAGTCGCAACAGCGTCTAGCTGTGGGGCATACTCCTCATCCACCCCAACACTGCCGAACAGGGCCAAAGTCTCCAACGCTCGCACCTCGTCTCGATCCGAGATGGACGAACCTCGCAAGACCCGCTCCACGACATCCTCAATCGAGACCAATACCGACTGCCGGTCCGTAGCGCGCCGCGCCGCGAGCACTGCGATACGAGGAAATCCACCGCAAAGGTCCCGAACAAAGGCCACTTCACCTTCGGTAGCCTTCGGGAGATGTTGCTTGATGATGCCGGTGACTAGCTCGTCATCACCCGGGCTTATCGAGAGATTGAGCCAAGCATCACCTGGCATCGTCCTGTCATCAATATCCATGGTCAGCAGCCGCAACTGACTGGCGGTCCCGCTGACAATTTCCCCTAATGCTTCTGCCGCCTCACGGGGGCACTCGTCCACTACAAACAAAGCGGGACGGCCGGAGTTGGCGATAGTCGTAAGAACTGCAGGCAGCGAACTGGCGACGCTTCGGAAGTCACAGAACACGGCAGACAGGCTAAGGACACCTGCGCGCGCCGTCGATAAGTCCCTCATCAACTCATAGACAAAACGACTTTTGCCCAAGCCTGACGGACCTATAACCCGTACGGCTTTGCCGGGCTCAGCCACGTGATCAACAATGCGCTCTCTAGCCTGATGGGCGGTTAGTTTGTTGGTGTCACGTTTGCCACGACCGGCGAGCGCTGGTGCCATCCCCACCGCGAAGCGCGGCCGCATATCACTGACGTAAGCCGTATCGCCAAAGTCGCTCTTGTTCCCCCACTCGCCGATAGTCTGGAACCCTCCTAGGTCTCGACCTTGAACCGTCTCGGCGATCCAGAGCGCAACCGCAGGATGTCGGTCGGCCCATGCTGAAATCTCGTTGGCACCATAAACGTCAATGGCCGCAAAGGACGCAGGGTTGCCACCCGCTTCCGTGATGCCATCCTTTATTGCGGTGACGTACGAAGCTCGCTTAGCTCCTATCAACGCTTCAGTGGTGAACCCAACGTACGATCCCCCGATGCCGGACACTTCCTTGAGCGCATCGCTAAGCACCCGCTTCTGGGTTCCTCGCTGTGACTGCTTCGTCCAGCACTCCTTCTTCCACCCACTCGCGCGTATGCTGCTCGCCTTGGACTGAAAGAAGGTGATCCTGCTCGGGATGTAGTCAGTCTTGGGATGGCCCCCCTGCCACTCGATCCGCCCGTCTTCCCCACCGTCGGCCACCGTGATCTGCAGCGGCACAGAAATGCCCCTGAGGCTTAACCCCGCACTCAAGGCCTCAGCATGGAGGAGACGACGCAACAGCAGCACCAACTGCTTGCTATCAAGGGCTTCGATCTGACTAGGATCAACCTCAAACAAGACGTACCTCGATTATCTCACGTCAAAATAGTCCGCGCTCAAGCCGTTGCGTAGCGGGACCACTAGAAAGCTGGAACCATTCGGCTCAGTTAGTCGGAACCGGGCTGGCTTAATCCCGTCCGCAATAGGATTAGGCGCCCCAGTGCGCTTATATAGTGGTTGCCCTTCAACTCGCCATTGCGCTCGTACTTCGGTAGCTGATGCTCATCAGAATACATGCTAAAGCTCAGTGCGCCGACCGCTACCAGCTTTCGCAGCGATGCTTGGTATAGCTCCCCCTTCATGCGAACTTCGTCCGAGGCACCTATCCGCATCAGTGAAGGCCTCAACGCTGCCAATTTATCCCATCCGTTGGGGTCGCCGACAGCGTCGAGCACGAGTAGGTCATCGTCACCAAGCTCGCCAAGTACCTGTAGAACCTTCAGTTCGGCCATTTTGCTCTGCTCAGCGGCGTCCACCCCGTGCGCGACACATCTGGCAAGGTATTCACGGCGCACACTACTGAAGGCTCGTGCTGCTTGGGATACCCCCTCCTCAATCAGGGGGAAGTTGGCTTGATTGTTGAGCTTGTCGCCAGCAGACAACCTTTCCACTTGGCTCGCCAATCGGATGAGGAAGTCCCCTATTCGGTCGACACGCTGCCTTGGTATGGCTGCTGAAATGACTTCGGCGAGTACAGACCCGACCCCAGGCACTGCCCCGGCAAGCGCTCTTGCAACAGCGGCTATCCGGTCAGTCGCATTGTTTTTAAGGCCAGCGTCGGAGACTTGGGGAAATCCCTCCTTGGGCATGTTCGGTGCGCTACTCATCGCTGGACCTGTTCAAGGGTTGTCGGTGTACCAAGCGGCAAGATTGGCAGCCTGTTGCCGGGCTCCACGTCACTATTCAAGCGCCTAAGGAATGACACCCTTACGGCTTTCTGTCCGGCCCACTGTGGAGGTAGGCGCGCGACTGCCGGGGCATAAGGTCCGTTGTAGACGACCTCTACCTCCTCAGCCTCGTAGTCAAAGCACACCACCAGCAACCAAACTGCCGGTTCTTCACTATGAGTGAAGGGAATGCCGGTACCACGTCCCGATGCTTTGATCTGCACCGATTGACCATCAGTAGTGTAGGCATCAATGGCCTTCAGCCCCCGGCGGGGAGCTAGAGTGAGGCCGAAGAGTTCCGCGCACACAGCCTCACCGAGGTCGCCGACCAGATTTCCGTCAGGGGTGAACTTGAGGCCATAGGCACCGTACCGCGTGCGGAGCGCATTGCGCGCATGGACAAGATGGCGAATTTCTTCCGGTAGCTTGTGGCGCGACACGTTGCCTCCGAGCGGCGCAAAGTTCGGTGCTTGTCTACGGGGGGCTGGTACCTTGCGCAAATGGTGTCCCCAGATATGCCCCATTTTCGGTGCCGATCTGTGCCGATTGATGCCGAATAGCGGGTAGGCGGCTTGCACCGCCGCTGGAGTATGCTACTGATTTTGCTTGGGAAAAATGGTGCTGCAAGAGAGGATTGAATGTTCATAACTTCAACAAAATCAATATCTTACAAGACAATTTGTAGGGATGTGGCGGGAGAGAAAATGTAGTGGATGCGTTGCCGCACCGCGGGCCGCAGGCGAGCTGCCGTTAGGTCAAGTTCGAGCCATGGCCACCGGCTCCACAGCGTTGCTTCGGTCCGCTTCCACTGGATGGTATGATCGGGTTCAATGAATGCCGTGGTAGTCGGCCGCTAGAAAGCCATGGCGGGCGTCAGGCAGGCAGATGATGTCTGGATCCAGTTCGAGGAGGGCACGTTTCAGAGCGACGCCCTTGCCGCTTCTGACACGACGCCATTCAGTGTTCCAGCAGGCAATCGTAAGCGAAGAAGCAGCCGTCTCCATCATGCTTCACGCGTGCGCGACAATGCCTCTCTTCTCTGAAGTCCGCTTGCCGCACGTTCGAACGCGCCCCGGATTTCCTGCCTGAGCGTTTCGATTGGGAGCCGTCCGAGGTCGCAGATCTGGTTCCTTAGGCGGAGCAGCTTTGTAGCGCGCCGCATCACCGGTTCCATGCGCCCGCGGCCGATTTCGTCAGCCATATCCAACCAGCCAGTCGCTATAGCCCGCGCGAGCCGGGCATCCGAAGCTAGGGAGGCGCGCTCGAATATCTGCACCATGGCGTCCTCGCTCAAGCCTTCGAGCAAGCGCCATCGCCCCTCGCCAGCCGTCTCCCCAAGATCAAGGGTTCGACCTCGTATCCAGAGGCGCTGAAAGGTGTTTCTTACCCCACCGAAGAAACGGGCTCGCTGGCCTACCGAGTAACGCCACACAACGACCTCTTGTAGGAGCACGCTGCTGATGAATGCCCAGACGTCGTCCCGGAGCAGTTCCGGCGAGACCAGTTGTGGGTCTGTTGCCAGCCACTTGGCTGCCTCGACATCAAAAGCGGACTTCTCGATGTCGGAAACCTGGTCGGGATAGCCATGCCGAATGGCGATCTCAACCGCCTCGTCGCGGAGAGACTTGACGAGCCTGGCGTCCGGCGATCCGCCGCTTGGAGCTAGCCATATCCACGGCGTGTATTCCTCCAGCCGCCGCTCAACGGGCATGACTTGTTCCCCGATGGCGCTAGAGCGCTCCAGGTCCTCCAGACAGCGCGCCAAACCAGCATCCTTGAGACGAGGAAATAGCCGCACGCTCAAACGCCGCCCTCCAGCTGTGCAGCACGGAAAATACTGGAATGGAAGTCACTTGGGTTCCTTTGACGCAGCGAACTAACCTGGACTGGCGTTCTTCCTGGAAATGCGAGATCCATCCAAACCTTGACCTGGGCGCCAACTGACCCTTCCTCGCAGTCTGCAAGCTGCTCGATGACATCGTCGCTTTCGACCACAGTTCCGATCAACTGCAGCATCACGTCGCCAAGCATGCCCTGTAGAGTTATCGGATCGCCCTCGGCTACCCGGTCCGCCAACCCCGGAAGGTCTGCGTTGACATAGAGCCGGACCGCCCCACTGAAGTCGGACTTCAGGTCTCCTGCCTGCCACCTCAGATACCAAGGGGCCCCTATGTGCTGCGGGAACGTCCGGGCGAAGGAAACCAGTTCGATCGGGAAGCGGTTTTCTCCACTGTCCTCCAATTCGACTGAGAAATCCTTGTTCCACAATCTCGATCCCAGGCGTGTGGGCGACAGGGACGAGGGGTCGGAACGGACCACGGCGAGGAGAACATCAACACGTCCATACAAGCGTTCGGAAAGCTCTGCTCCGGGGACGACGCCCTGAATGGCGACTGGCCAACTGGTGTCCGGACCAACCCGCCACCGACCAAGCTCCCACGTCACACGGGGGAACTTGCCTCTCCCCGTCCCTGCACGAAAGACCACCTCCAGCTCCAGCTGCCGGACAGCAATACCCAGAAGGGCAGCAGCCCGGCCCATGTCGATTGAGATCGAGCTCTGGAGTTCCACGTTGGTTGCATAGTCCCATGCATGCAGGACCGGGAGAATGGGCTCCAGCTCCGAGCCCTCATGCGCTATCAGCCAAGGATCAAGCGTCACCACGTCATCCGTCAGCGTCAGAAACGGGAACGCGACTGTCGTCGTCATGCTACATCGCTCCCAGAGACAGCCTGACACTTACCGCAGCGTCGTCCGGCACGGTCACGCCGCAGCGCACCACGCCCTTGAGGTTCTCAATCCTCAGCGCATCACCAATGGCGACGGTGCCATCTACGGACAGTTCGATCAGGTTGACCGACAAATCGTCGGGAAGATCGTTGTCTGTGGTGGATGAGCCGTCCAGAACCAGCTGTGGCGTGGCCTGCAGGAGAAAGTGCGGCTGACTACCGTCATTGGTCAGTTCCGCTTCAAAATAAGCAACCCTTCGCTCGTCGCGGTATTCCAAGCCAACGAATCTCGGTGCGGATATCGCAACCTTCCCCCTAGATCCTGTCCCGCCGGAGCGTCCACTGCCACCGTGCCCCTTTCCCGAAGCACTTGTGAGCAGCTTCCCCAAAAGGGCCGCTGTCTTGGCCAAAGGAGCCGCACCCTGCCCATCGGCTCCCGACGCCGGCTTCGGCTGAAAATAGGTTTCCGCGTGCGAGTTGAGCGCCCTCATCGTCTGGCTGACGATTGACTTTGCCTTCCCCCTCGGCAGCACCTTGGGGAGCCAATCGTCGTGAGTGGGCGGTTCGGCGGCCGCAAATGCCCGCTCTACCTCGTCATCGGTCGAGCAGATGAACACGCCTGCCCATTCGACCCTCTCGTCAGGTAATGGAGGACCTTCCAGATACTTGACCACGAGCTCGACAGGGCGCATGAGCGCGATCGCATGCGCCTGACTTGCCATAGCGCCATTGGGCTGAGCCACATTCGGGTTGCGGCGAGATCGAATGCCGTGGACGATCGCAAGGTGTCCGGTAACACCATGCCCACTGGAAATTGCCTTCGTGCGGTCATGCCGGCCTTCGCGGATATTCCTGAGGGCTGCGGCGTAGTGATCCAGCGGAGGGCAATCCTCGGGCACTGGCAGTTGTTGGTCTTCGCCTAGGACCTGAAGCCGGACGGTAAGCCTGCGATGCTCGGGCGTGCTGAGAGACATACGCGGCCAGAAGTTCCATAGGACAGTCTCCGCAAGCTTCTGGCGAAGTCCTGCTTCATCCTCGATATGGGGAGAGAGAACTGCAATCGTGGTGCCCGTCCGCAACGGACTCCTCGGTGGAAATCCAAGTGACTCCGCCAGAACTGCCGCCTCCCCGTTGTCCGCCGGTTCCACTCCGATGTGCCTGTGGGTGCGTCCCCACCAGTGGCGGCCGGTAAATCGTCGTGCTTCTCCGTCCACGTCCTCGACGAAGGCATCTCCAAGGTGACACCCCATGAAGCGCCGGACTGGCCGGCCCCCATCGGTCGTTTGAGTGTCAACTATGATGGTTGACGCGCGGCTCAGAGCATAAAGAGAGGTCTTGCCGTAGCCGTAGGTCCCTCCCCCTTGGGCTGTATCGCGCCTGGCTCCAATGTTGCGGAAGAAGTTGACGAAGTCGGCTCGTTCATCATCCGAGGCGATGTCTGCGCGGGTGGGGCCCGCCAACCCCCGCGTATTGAAGTCAGCAATCTCGAGGAGAGCGATCCGCTCCTGACTGAGAGTGTCCTCGAGGCTCTCGAATTCCTCGTTGGCGTTCGTTGAAGGGAAGGGGCGCTCCCGAAAAACATTGCGCCGAAGGCACTCCGCCTCATTTGGGGAAAGGACTCGGTAGCGCAGCTGGACTTCAACCGGGTTGTCCGGCGTTGCCGCATCAATCGAGTTCTGAAGGGCTTCGCGAACCACGGTCTCGATCAGATCGAGTTTGGGTCTGCCCAAGAGCCGACGAAAACCTTCGCCAGCCATGCTGCCGGTCGGGGCAAACGGTTCACGATGCAGATCAAGGCAGATCAAGTGACAAAATCCAGGAGAAGTCTCTCCTTCTCCTCCGCCGACAGCAGGCTCTTGCGGGCCACCGAGAGGTCAACCTCGTAACTTAGGGCTGCCACACCAGCCGGCAGCATACCGTCCGGGAAGGAGTCTGGCGTGATGCGGGGGAACGTTGGCCCCACACGATAGAGGTCAAGGCCCTCAAGCGCGAAACTTGCATGGTTCCACTCGTCCGCCTCGGGATCATGGCATTCCAGCCTCGCCAGACGCTCACTCAGGACAATCTGGTCAGCCCCATGGGCAAGTATCGCCTTGCAAAGCGCGGCCACGGAGTGCCCACCCTTCTCGGAGCGTTCGAGCCTGACGTGTGCAAGGTAGAGCTGACCGCCCGCTGGAGGTAGGAGTTGTTCGGGGCCGTTCACCTGAACACGGGTGGCATCTGATCGCCCGGATGTCTTCACCTCGATGGAGATCAGCTCGTGTCGAAAGTCGTGGCGCTGGCTTGTTGGCCCCATCCACGCATGCACAGAGGCAGGAGCCCGTGCAACGAGTTTCTCCAGGACAATCAGTTCGCCGATGAGGCCAACGATTGTAGTGATCGGAATGTCCTGAGCTTTCTCCGGAAGCAGAAGGCTCCGGAAATCTTGGATGGCTCCTTGAACAGCCGCCTCCGGGCCGTATCCATTCTCGATGCGCCTAAGGGCTTCCTGGACCAGATCCGTGAACACCGACTCCAGTTGCATGTTACGCAACGTGATGTCGACGAAGTGCTCGAGCTTGCCGGAGACCCAGAAGGTCGTGCGAGCTACCCTAAGGTTGCCGTTTGCCAAGGTGAACATCTTGGCTGAAGGCTGTCCCACCGGCACAAGGAGCCGCTGCTCCCCTGACGGTCCGGTGGCCACTCGGACGTATCCATACCCGGTGTTCATATCCGTAGCACGGCTGGGCACCTCGGTGAGGCCATCTCCCTTCCCTGTAGCCCGTATGTCGGCCCAAGCCCTTTCGAGCCAGCCCGCCTCAGGCAAAGTCCGGCTCCACTTCTTCGATCTCGTCCTCGTTTCCCTCGGCTTCCTCAACTGCCGGCGGCTCGATGTCCACGGAGTAGTAGTCGCCCGAGCGGTCCTTGGAACCAGGGAACACGATACCGAACCCGACAAGATCCGCCACTGCATCGAGAGGCACGCGTTTGCTTGACGCCGGTTCCGAGTGTGCATTGATGGGATAGAGCAGCAACAGCGGCAAAGGCGGACGACAGGACTTGTATGTGTCCCAACTCTCGGCGCCCTCTGGTTCCTTCACGGCATCAATCAGGATATCGGCTCGAGACATGAGCGCCTTGATGTCGGCTCCCTTCGTAGAACCTTCCGGCAACTTTGATCGACGGACAGTGGCCACGCTCCCCAGACGTCCCAGCGGTCTTGCAGACTTTTCATCTGACTTTGGTTGAATGATGCCGACATTCCACTGTTTCAGGTTGTCGGCGCTCTGATCCAAATATCCTAGGAGATGAGGCTGCTTCAGATCCATGTGCTCGTCGGAAATGTGCATCTGGGCGAGGAACTTGCGCACAACATGAAGCGGAATGTTCCTGAACAGGATGCCCTTGGGTGGATCCTGAGGAGCATGATCCGGCGCAGTTTCCTCATACATGGAGTCAACGAGGTCCGATGCCGCCGCCCAGTTGTTTCCAACGACCTCGCTGTCACGATGATCGAAGCGAATGGTCTGGACGTGCTTGCCCGCGAAACTGACACTGGTCCGGAAGGCATGCTTCATCTTGGCTGCTGCTGTGATCGCCATGCCCGGGATCGCCCTTACCTTCACCGCAAAATCCCGAGGAGTCAGCCCATTCTCGCGGTAGGCGGCGATCTCGTCCCTGATCTCCTCCTCTATCACGGCCAAGGAACGGAACTTCCTCGCGAGGTCCTCCGTCGTCCATAGCCGCGGCAGATCTTCGTAGTCGCGCCGGTAGCCGAACCAGCGGCCCATCTGCAGCAGCGTATCGTATTGCTTGGAAGTCCTGAGGAAGAACGACACGCACAGGCCTTCCAGGGTCAACCCGCGCGCAAGCACCGTGCCTCCCACAACAATGCAGGTGACGGGCCCCTTGGTGTAGTCAAGACGCAACTCTGGTTCCGTGCCGCCGTTCTCGACGGGGAACTGGAGTGCGTCGAGCACATCGGGAAGATGCCTTAGGACGACATCGAATTCTTCGGGGATACGGTCCTCGCCGACCGGCGCCGTCAGCTCGCGTTCGCGCTCGAAGACTTCGCGCAACCTTCGCGCCGGTTCTCCCAACCCGGCCCTGAGTTCCGGCTCCCGCTCCTCGATCCAGTTGCGGATCAGATCCGACATGAATTCGTGCTGGCGAATAAACTGGGACGAATGGACCAGCATGGACATGTGCTCCTGCGCCTGACCACGGGCCCGCCTAATGGAGCAGCTGACCAGGAACCAGAGGATCGCCTCTTCAAGGCTCTGCGTCACCTGCGGACGAAAGCTCTCCTTATCCTTTGTTGCCGTCGGTCTCAGGCGACCCGGTTCATCATCCTCCAAGTGGCGGATCATGTTCCTTTCCTCGCGATCCGACCCGTCGCTGTCATCCCCGAATACTTCTCGAGCACCGAAGTATCCGGTCGGCCTACGAAGAGCCGTGATGAAGTCGCGCGGGTATAGGTCGTCGAGGTTCTGGTCGTTGTCGTAGGGAAACGGGTTGATAAAGACGTTGGCGAACGGCGTTGCTGTGTAACCTACGTATGACACGGCCGGTAGCAATGCGAGGGTTCGGCGGATCCCCTCATTGATCCGCGTCATATCGAACTCGCCCCGAGCAGAATTGACGGAGGCCTGGTCGCACTCGTCGTCGATCAGCAGGACCTTCAGCTTGCGAAGAACCGCTGGGGGGGTTCGCTCGATCGTTCGCCGCAACAGCGCAAGCCGACGCCCCTCCTTCTTCATGACGACGAGCTGCGCATGCCCATCGGTCGGCATGACGAAACCGCGATTGGGTGGCTGGACGAAGTCTCCACCGAGCTCGCCGGTGGTGTAGAGTTGCCATGACGTCCGGTGCCGCAAGAGGTCTTGCTCGAACCGGTCCTGAGTCTGCTTACGGAGCTTGTTGGTCACGCCACCAAGCACAATGATGAGGTTGTAGCCGACGTCTACCGCCTTGGCCATCACCGCGGTCATATTCGCAGTCTTGCCGGACTGCACATATCCCACCACCAAGCCGCGACACGCAAACTGGTCCTTGGCGGGGTTCCCCAACAGCGAAACGACTTCTGTCGACGCCTCATCGAGCGAAGTGATGGTGTCGTCACCCCACCCCTTGTTCTTGAGATACTCGTGCAGGGCGACCCAGTGAAAACTGTGCGGACCGGGCCCCCGATACCAATCTTCAGGCCGGTCCACGATGGAGTATCTGCGTAGGACCTCCACCTCCTGTGTCTCGGCCCTGACGACTTCAAGCGCCTTTGCCAAGCTTTCGTCCATCTCCGGACCAAAGGGGAACCCCAACTGCTCGGTGAACTCTCGCCTGCAGGCCTCGGCAGCGGCTTCCAAGGTAGCGTAGTTGGCTCGGCGCTGCCGAAGCTGAGTTACAAAGAAATCTGTTTGTCCTGCAGCCATTCGCCCCCCCAAGGAGAATCACCCGGACAGTCTTTCAGTTGAGCAGGCTGTAGAGCAACCCGGCTATCTGTCGCGCGAGATAGGGCGGCACAGCATTCCCGACCTGAACATATTGCTGGGTTCGATTGCCCAAGAACAGATAGTCGTCCGGGAACGTCTGAAGCCTTGCGGCCTCTCGCACCGTGAGGCTGCGGCACTGGTTCGGATCTGGGTGGATGAAGTAGTGGCCGTCCTTGGAAAGGTGACTGGTCACGGTAGTGGAGGGCTCACCTGCTAACTGGGCCCTGAACCGATCATTAAAGACACCACTGTGCCAGTTTCGATGGTTGGGGGCGAGAAGGGCGGGGAATTCGGCGGCCTTGGGGCTGTAACCGCGCGTAGCCCCAAAGACGGCCGCGAACAGGTAGCGACCTAGGTCGGCAGGCATGTGTCCCCGCGTCTCGTGCTGGGACACAGCCCGAAGTTCCTGCCGCTCGAGCCAGCGCAAGAGTCCATCGGTATAGCTGCCATAACCTTGAGGCAACTCTCGGGAACCCCTCCGAGTATCTCCGCCTCTTGAACGGACCTGCTGTTCTACTGACAGGAACGCCTCGCGAAGTTCGTATTCGCGCTCTGCGCCGCTGACATCTGCAAGGTCCTTGGCCATTCCGGCCACCTGATTGGCCCATGTTTCGGCTGAGTCAGTGGCGCTACTGATTCCGCTTCTGAGCGCTGGCAACATTCCGATCGCGCCCCTTACAGACCGACGGGTCGAGTCGATTTCGATCCGGGCGCTAGATATCTTGGCGGCCAGGTCGGACCGAATGCCGACGATGATCACGCGGTGCCGCCGCTGTGGCACACCAAACTCCTCCGAGCGCACGATGAAGTCCGCCGGCCTCGCTGCCTGCTTCAGAACGGCCGCGCCATCCTCCACCCTGATCGCACGCAACTCATACTGGTGCCCCCGCCATCTGCCCAAGGAAGAGAGATCTTCCATTAGCATTTCGAACACCAGGCGGCTTTCGACAGTGGACGAAAGCATGCCCTTGACATTCTCCATTACGAAGACCGCCGGCCTGAGCCTGTCCAGCGCCCGGATGTATTCACGAAAGAGATAATGACGCTCGTCTTCCTCCGGCACGTATCCCGTCTTGCCCCTTGAACGGGCGCGCCCCACGAGGGAGTAGGCTTGGCACGGAGGGCCACCTATCAGAACTGTGTCATCGTAGCTTCCCTGAATACGGGCGATCGCATCGTCGACCCTTGTGGTGGCAACGTCAGACCCCAGTTCCAAGGCCAAGGCCTCGTGGTCGGCGCGACGCCAGCTCTGTGCATCGAGAGCGGACCAGTCCGGCTCGGCGGTCAGACCCGCGTGAAAATCAAGGAATGCTGCCGGCAGGGTGCCATGTTTCGATTGATACTCGCGCAGGAAAGCGCGAAGCCTCAGGGTCCTCTGTGCCGACGCCTCCTTTTCCACGGATATGCCGATGTCGAACGGCCGGTGATCATCTCGCTCGAACGCCGCAAATCCTTCGCCAAGACCGCCGGGACCGGCAAACAGATCGACTACACCGAAGGTGGGCGGCAATTCGTGCTCCATGCAACGCAACTGCCGGTGTATACTAGGCTGAGAGATTATTACCAGGGCCCACGTGGTAGACATAGTCGATCGTCAGACCCGATCTAGGATGATGTCCGGGATTCGGGGTAAGGACACGAAGCCTGAACTGGTCCTTCGGAAAGCGTTGCATGCGCGGGGTTTCCGGTTCCGTATCCACTCCTCAAACATCCCCGGCCGACCTGACATGGCGTTTGCCAAGCACCATGCGGTTGTATTCGTGCATGGGTGCTTCTGGCATCGCCACGAAGGCTGCCGACTTGCCACCACGCCGGCGACTCGCCCTGATTTCTGGGCAGCCAAGTTTGCTGCGAACGTCGCTAGGGACGACCGGGTTCTCGACGATCTGATGACATCAGGTTGGAGAGTGGCCACGATCTGGGAATGTGCGCTGAAGAGGCCCGAAGACGTGGCTAATACGGCCGAGGTTGTTGGCCGCTGGCTGAGGGAGGGCCAATCACGACTTTCCGTTGGAAAGGCGTAGAGGGGGGGCCGTCTTGGCCGATCACAGGAACCGTCGGACCCGACAAGCTGAGGTTCCCCGGCAGTGACGGCTACGCGACTCTGGCCACGAAAAGAAGTGGAGTGAGACGTAGCGGAGTTCGTTTCGAGCTACCTGCGGGTCATAAGGCTCGTGCTCGCTTCGCTCGCCTGCGCGGCCTTCGGCCTTGCCGGTCGCCTTCGGCGCCCACCTTGTAGGGCAGGCCTGGTCGCTGGAGTGCCCGTTCAATCTTCCCATAGCTTACCACCACTGCAGCTCGGATGGGCCGCAGTTCTGGCATTCAGCTATGGCGCGGGCTACTAGCCATCCTCGCTTCGCGAGCAACAGCACCGCTCGACTCATGGTCGGAGCAGGACTTTTTGCGGGTCCCGAGACTAGGGCCGCCAGAACTCGTCCTGCGGCACCCAATTTGCGTAATTTAGCTGATCTAGCAGTGACTTGCCAATATACCCCACTGCCCCCCGTTCGTCATTTACGGCCTTGACAATGACGTCGCCGGACGGGACCAACCTGCGCCATACGGTATGTGCCCACTGGTCGAACTCGTGGCCTTGCCGGCGCCGCTCCTCGTCGCTGACTTCGTAGAACCGCACCAACCCATGCCAGTGCGGATTGGTGCTCAGCTTTTCGAGAGTGTAGACGCCAACAAAGCGCTGGTCATGGTTCTTGGCCCAGTTGGTCCCCACGACCTTCCGCTGCATGCGCCCATCCCATTCCTTAAGCTTGTCCTTGAGCGCTAGTGTCTGGTTATCGGCTAGACCAGTCACCGGCCGCGGGCTGCCTGCTTGATTGAACGCCAGGGTTACAAAGCGGTCCCACGGCTGCGGGGCAATCCACTCTCGCCACGCCTGAGCGCGCTGGACCGGGTCGAGATGCGATGGGGGAGAAAAATCGGAGGTGGGCATCGACACTCTAGAGCGGATTCGTCCCGTTATTGGCAAGGTGCGAAAGTGCTGACCGGGCGGTCGGAGAGGAGGCTACCGGCAGAGGGATTGGAGGCGCCGAGTTCGTCGCGCGACTTGAAGCCTCCTGCACCAAGGCTCATTGCAATTGCCAACCACCCGACCATGTTCAACATTCCTTGCCCAATCGCCCTTGGAGGGCTTGAGGCGCTGATAGACCCCCGTCAGGTAGAGATGCCTTTGTGCCGCCGCCAATGAAGGTGCCGACACCGCTTTCGGAATACCTATTTCATCAAGGTTCGCAGACCACGCCCTGCTTCGACTGGCCGGCTGAACCCTTGGGCGCGGATAGGTTTCATCGGTATTTCGGCCCTATCGATTACCCGGATGGGAAATTGCTGGGCGTAGTGCGCGTGTGGTGGGAATGAAATCGGCTGACGTTCTGGCAAAAAGGTCCTTCTGGGCGATTTCTGTCAACCTGTGTCAACTTGGCGTAATGCCATTCAATCTGTCCGCTTGAACGGGGTGACGCGCGAGGTTGACGTGACGAGTGAAAGTTCGAGCCAAGCTGTCGTTTTGGACCGCTGTGTTGAGGTCCGTGTAATGCCATTCATTCTTCCGGCTTGAATGAGTTGACACGCGAGGTTGGTGTCCACCCAGCCGAGATGCCACACCCCCAACCTGAGGCCCTTCCAGAGAGGAGGATAGAACGCCCGAGGCTGGTGGACACTGGCTCGATCCCCATCGTCTTCATCCACCATTTCTAGGACTTCGTCTTCCGTTCACGGAGTGAGCCATTCCTGGTCGACAGGGCGATGCGCACCTTCGGGCTAGCTTCCTCACGGTCGACTTCGACGCTGTCGATGGCATCGCAAAGCTCACCTAGCGATCTGCTCCCATAGAACCTGGGATCGAACGTTGGTGATGCTTCTCGCAACTCCTGCCCCAGCTTCGAGATGTCCACCCACAGTCGTGCAGCACCGAGGCGGATAAGGGCGTGAAGGACGCGATCCTCTGCAGCGCTGGGTGGGCGCTTCCAGACATCCGTTGCAGCGGCATCATCGGTCGACAGGATCAGCGAACTCAGTTCGTCGAAAGTGAGGAAGGTCGAGCAACTGACTCGCAGCGATGCAGCAGCGCTGGCGTGTCCGATGCCATGGACCGTCGCGCCCGAACGCCGGATGCGGTGGGCGAGCGCCGAGAAGTCGGAGTCGCTGCTGACGACTACGTAGTGGTCGGGACGCTCTGTATGAATGAGGTCCATCGCTCGCACTATCAGGGCGGTGTCGGCAGCGTTCTTTCCGTTGCTGGTGCGATAATGCTGGAACCCGATGACGCCGTGCTCCTTCATCTGGGCGGACCACCCGGCGGCATGAGTGCTTGCGAAGTTCGCGAACACCTCAATGGACGTCACACGCCCGAAGCTCGAGGCATAGTGCACCAACGCACCGGTAAGGCGCGGAGGCACGTTGTCTCCATCGACAAGGACGGCACAGCGTGCTGCTCGGGAGCCGCCGCAGAGCCGGCTCCTGAGTGTCCGGCTGAGGTAGTCGAGCCATTCCTTACCGGTCATGCTTCACCTCGTGCCAGCTGGCCGCAGGACCTAGCTGCGAGAAGAGCAGGCGAAGCTGCTGCGTGCGCTCGAGCGTGGGCATGGGGTCCGTGTCATTGGAGGCCATCCGGATCACCTCGAGCCAGAAAAGTTCGTTTCGCGACACCGTTACGGTAGTTCCGACCGTCCTCTCGCTCACTTGCCGAACACTCCGAAAATTGCGGTGCGGGCCCGCCGGGTCAACGGAGGGTCGCTCATATCGGAGGCCTCCCGGATCGCCATAACCCACGCCATCTCGTGCTCAGTCACTGCATTGCTGAGGATCGACACAATCGCCTGCGTCTCGGTGCTCCCTGCCATCTGCTCGAGGGCGAGGAGTAGAACGTAGGCGGGATCGGCATCCAGTGCCTTGGCGAGGGCCGACACCCGGTCGAGCGGGAGACGGTTGCTGCCGGCCTTGATCATCGCCAGCATGTTGACGTTGATGAAACCGGCCTGGGTGGCGATCTCGGCCTGCGTCTTGGTGGGACGAAGCTCGAGGATACGCTTGGCGAGATATGCAGTGAGGCGGGTGCCTGCGAAAGGCTTGGACAAGGCGTTTCTCCCATAAAAACAAGTGCTTAAAGCTCTCGCTTGCTTTATAGTGTTGAGATTGTTGGGAGCGCTTGAGTGCTTCCCTGTCCTCTCTCGAATATCGAGCTCCGCTCGAGGAAGTGTGCCTACAATTGAGCCTCGACGACACCCGTTCTGTTTCCTTGGAGTCTTTCGATCTCGGTCCAGCCGATGCTGTCGACGGTGCCGTGCGGGTCATCCTGCACCTGCTCGAAACCGACCCGACGATCGCCCCCGATCTGCTTGCTGGGTATGAGATTGTGCCGAAGCGCGGTGCTCGCGGAGCCCACTTGCACAAGGCTCGTGAGCGGCGAAGTGAACTCAACCAGATCAGGCTGCAGCGGGTGGACGAAGTGATCGAACGCGAGCGACAGCTCAACCCCACGATCGGCATCCGCGAGCTCGCTGCCGCCCTCAATGCGGCCGGCCTGACGACCTACAGGGGATACCCCTTCGGTTACATCAGGACTGAGGACCACCTCCGGAGGGCGCGAAAGGCGGCGGCAAACCAGGATGCTGGAAGCTAAACAAGTCGACAGCCGCCGGTGCGTCGATCAACAAGATCCGGACCGGCACCAAGCCCATGAACTAGTCCTGGCGCGACCACCTAACGAAAGGGACTTCCTAGCCAATGCACGCATTCCGGAGGCGAGCGATCAACATTACTCATTCGAACGGAGCGAAATCCGGCGCAGGACCAGTTTGCCGTCAATCTCCGTGCAAGGCCGCAACAACCTGCTGCACCCAATCGCCCTCATCCTTACCCATCGGATGGCGAGGGACGGCGTATCGGCCGATCTTCACATCCTCGAGCACTAGGTCGCCATAGACCACGGGAGCGGTGGATCCACTGGTTTGACGGAACATGATCGGATCGAGGAATGGAGCCGCCCAATCCATCCCCGTCGCGAATACGAGATGGCGGGGCTTGTAGGTGGCAAGCTCCACAGACAGCAACTTCCTGCATCCATCGAGTTGCGCCTCCGCAACCTTGCTCCCGGGGTTCCAGCCTGCGGCCGGGGCGACCTTGTAGAGGTTGGACCAAACCATTCGAGATACCCATTTCACCGTGGACGAAGGCTCGTCTACAAGCGCGCCCATCACGCGCTTGGAAGTGCGCCAGAAAGCCGACCGCTTGGTGTTGTAGCCATGCCGGGTTGTGCCCCAGTGATCGGTGACCCAGCGCATCGGGCAAACGTCGCCACCTGGTCCGGGTTGCCCGGCAGCGCGCAATGCGCTGGCGGCAAAGTCAGCCGCGGTCCCAGGATCTGCCAGCTCGAGAGGAGAGCGGCCTATACCCCTCCAGCCGTTGACGGCGCGTCCCACCCACATCAGGTCGCCAGAATAGCTGGCCCCTTCCATCGCCATGAAGCCCGTCAAAGGGTCGTGAGGAAGACGAGCGCTCGCCGTTACCAACGCACTCACGACTTCTTGGAAGGTCGCCTGCTGATCAGCTCGATCGAACTTGCTCATTTCGCCCTCCAGCACGCGCACTATGGAGTTCATTCTACCTCTATCTCCCAAGCATTCGAGCCGTCCGCTAATGAGCGCAGCACCAGTCCAACCACCGCCTTAGCTGCGGTGTCTCCCTGGTAGGCTGCAACCACGACATTGGCAACATTGAGCAACTCAGCGACATACTCCGGACCGAACTCGACGGGCACCTCCGTTATGCGCAGCCGAGATGTCGTGTGGCGCATCGACCTCTCGAACGTCATTGCGGCTTCGAGATCCGCTGTGACCGCCGGGATTGCCGTCAGAACTGGTCGGTCGACGAACTCACCCGCGGTAGTCATATAGCCGTGGTTACCCCATCCGCCCGAGACTCGGCCGTCGTCGTCAATTTCGGTGATAAAGATTTCCCGCTCTTCGCTGACCCAGTCTTCGTAGGTCAGGTCACTCAACCGGGCCAAAATGTCATCTGCTGCCGGCCGGTTCTCCAGAATGTCTTCGGTGCGCTCCCTCAATGCCCGCCGAACGTGCCTTTGATCGATCAGGCGGAACAGGTCTGCGTCGATATCGCGGTTTGAACCGCGCTCCTCGAGCCGGTCGAGCAAATCGATGATGACGACTTTGGCTATCCGTCTCTTGGGAGGCGTCATGGCAGATGTCCTTGCAAATTGGTGTTAGGGGACAGGAACCGCGCCACCCTTGCCAACCCAGACACACCAGTGCGACCCCCCCAATTGGGTGTTGCGGCGCTGCAACATCTGCAGTTTCTCGCCGCCAGCTGTCAATTTCCAGAGCCCTCAAGTGAATATAGGGGGCATGGAGGATTACGTGGCCAAATTTACTCGTTCATTTGACGTCAATGCCCTCGCAGCCTGGGACAGCAACAACCCCGGCAACGCGGTGCGCGAATTGTTCAACGTGTGGTGCCTGCCTGGCTTCCGAAGCACCGAAAGCGCGAACCTGCGCGTCGGAGTGCGGGCGAAGTATCTGAACTTCTACGTGAAGGGCCAATCGGTCGCGAAGCTCTCCATGGTGGCCGGTGAGCCCAAGGTTCTGGTCCACCAGGCCTATGTCAGCGGCAAAGTGCGTGACCGATCAGCCGAGCGCGTTCGCAATACGCAGTCCTATGAGACGTTCGGAGCGCAAGATCTCGCGTCGCCCCGTCTTGCGGCAAAGGTCAAGCAGTGGGTGACGACGGCCGAGACCTATGCGTCTGCCGAAAAGCGGTTCGTGGACGATCTCATCGGCGCGAACCCCGGCGTCATCGACGTGGAAATGGCGCTCCCGGCGAACGCTGTGCCCGAAGGTATCGCGGTAGCCCCGCGCATGGACCTGGTGGTGGCTCAGGTCGACACGAACCTGTCCATCGCCTTCTGGGAGGCAAAGTGCTCCAACAACCCCGAGCTCCGCGCCGAAAACAAGGAGCCCAAGGTCTTCGATCAAGTCCAGAAGTATCTCGACTGGGTATCGGCTGCCGATCGCATCGCCGAGGTGCAAGCGGCCTATCGGGAGACGGCAAAGGTCTTCCTTGCCCTGCATAGGCATTTTCGCGGCAGCGACTGCACAGATGATTGCGGAACATACTGGAACGCGCTCTCCGAACGCGAGGCAGCACCGATCATCGGCCGGCCGGGCGTCGTCATCGCGGGCTCTTGGCCTGAAGGCGCCATCGAGCAGGTCGCCAGTGACCGCATGCAGCAGGCGGCGCGGAGCTTCGTCAATCGCGGACACAGCGCCGCTCTCGAGGAGCGGGGCGTAACCGTTCATATCGTTGGGCGCAACTTTGAGCCGGCGGTTCTACCGCTCCTCACTGGAAGGGTGGTGAACGGTTGACGCTCACGCTAACCGTGCATCGCGGGACCCGCTGTATAGGCGGGTCCTGTATCGAGATCCGCGACGGCGACGATCGGCTGATCCTCGATGTGGGCCGGCCGCTTGACGCCCCGCGCGATGCCAAGGGACTACTGCCTGCCACACTGGATACGACGCTGCCGGCGACGGTGCTCTTCAGCCATTCACACATGGATCACTGGGGTCTCGTCGAAGAGCTACCACCAGCTTGGCCGCTCTGGGCCGGCGAGAAATCAGCCGAGCTCATCCACCTGTCTACGGAGTTGTTCGGCGGCCGGCTCGACCGTGACATTCACACCTGGACCAGCCGAAGTGGGGCGATCGACATAAGCGGCTTCTCCGTAATACCGATTCTTACCGATCATTCGGCATTCGACGCCTACATGCTGCTCATAGAGAAGGAGGGGCGACGCATTCTCTATGGTGGTGACTTCCGCACCCATGGCCGCAAGTCCAGTCTGGTCGAGGGGATGATCACATCGCCTCCCGCTGCGATCGACGTGCTAATCCTAGAAGGCACTAATCTCAGAACCGACAAGCCAGTCATCAACGAAGCCGAAGTCGAGGACGCTTTTGTTGATCTAGGTCGCGAGACGCGCGGCCACGTTTTCGTGCAGTGGTCAGCGCAGAACATCGACCGCACAGTGACACTCTATCGCGCAGCAAAGCGCACAGGACGCAAACTCGTCATCGACCTCTACGGGGCCGACGTCCTCCGCCGCATCGCGAGCGGCACGCGACTACCTCTGCCGGGCAAAAGCTTTCCAGAGTTGAAGGTTGTGATCACTCCGGGCGGAAGGCGTTTGTATACACGCCAGGGTCGCGACGCCTTCGTCGCGGAAATGGCGACCAGTCCGTTCGCGACCTCGAGGAAACGGTTGGTTGGGGACAAGGCCTTCATCATGACCCGCGACTCGATGCTCGATGACTTCGAAAAAGCCGGCTTGGGCTTCACCGCCGAGGACGCATACGCGTTCTCAAACTGGAGCGGCTATCTCGACGTCGATGATCCCAAATCCGGGTGGGCGCGGGCACAGGCTGCTGGTTCAAAGACTGTGAAGGTGCACACCTCTGGACACGCGAGTCCGGCCGACTTGCTGCGTTTTGCGGAAGCGATGAAACCCGCTGCCCTCGTGCCAGTGCACGGCATAGCCTGGGACGATCCGGGAATGGCCTTTCCTGCAGTTCGACGGCTGAGCGACGGCGAGACATGGAAGCTACCGTGATGGGGGCGAGGCATCAAAGCTATGAATAGCGATTACGATCACGACAAGCTGGCGCGGCTGGCAGGCCTTCTGCCCCAACTCCAAGTAGAAGGTCTCGGATACTGGACGGAGATGCGCAAGGATGATGATGGTGCGATCCTCATGCCTGAATATGCCATGTCCGCATCCGCGCTGGAGTTCCTCGACACATGCTATGCCGATGGCTGGATCCGAGGGGACATCAACTGGGTCGAATGGAAAGGGACCGCCGAAGCGCTGACTCTGCGAAACGACCCGGCTGAGCTTGACACCGCGTCGGCTGACCAGCTGGCAAAACTGCTCACCGCCATCGTGCGACAGGACAGGTTCGTCGAGGGCGAATTGGCCAGTGCCTTCGATAGTGGTCTGATTGGCCGGATCCTTTCGCGCGCCGCGAAGCTAGCCGAGGTGTAGGGCACCGGCAGCGCCTCGACCTAGTCCCTCACCGCCGCCGCCAGACGCGCCCGGACTTCTCGGTCCGGGCGTTATGCTATCAGTGATCGCAAAGTGTCCCGAGGACCGGGTTAGCGCGAGGATTGGTGTGGCAGGCGCGGGAGCGCGCCCCCTGTGAAAGTTGAGCTGACCACCGCGCCGCCCCATGTTGCCCCAATAACCCAAGGCGCCCTGTGGGAACTGCTCAAAGCGTGCCGGCCAGTATTGAGTTCTTCGCAAGTCGCACGACTGAGGATGGTCAGAAAGAGGCTACCGGATTGCCTGCACCAGTAGGAACACGCCGCCGCCGATCACGATCAGACCGACCAGGGTCTGCAGGAACTGCTTCGTTGAATGCCATATGTCTCGGTGATCCGGCCGATCGCCACCCAGCCGACGCACCGCCCACTCCACCCAAGCGCCGACGAGCAGCAACCCCAAGGCCACCAGCGCGAGGCAGAAAAGTGCCAAAAGTCCCCACATCAGCCACGGCGGCATTCCGCCGGTGCCAAATGCCGCGTCCCGACCCTCAAGTTGCCACACTGTCTCAGTCCCTCAATCGCCCCCACTAGGCTCCACTTGAGCATAGAGAGCAATGAGTGAGAAGTGTCACTCGGACGCGCCAGCCGCACCGAAACGGTGTTCCGGTCTGCTGTTCCGGTTTGTGGCTATGTAATTGAATTTACTCAACAAATGGGGTTGGCTGGGGAGCCTGGATTCGAAGCGCACCTGACCCCAGTTCTTCACACTTCATAGGTCGGGAGCTTGGCAATGGCGGCTGCCTTCGCTTTGAGCGAGACTTCTCCATAATTGTCCGCAGCTGTCCTGCCCGCATGGCCTTGGATTGCCTCGACGACTCTGGGATCCAGGCCGAGATCGCGGGACGTAGTCTTGAAGCGATGGCGCCAAGCGTGGCTGGGCTGCACGCCCTCCGGCGTTAGTTTCGCTTCCTTAAGCCAAGTGGACAATCGCCCGGACGACACCTGGGCGGGTCGCTTCTTCAGGTCCGCGTCGGCGGCGTAGAAGAGAGGCTCCGCAGCGGCTTGTGCAACGAACCGCAGGAAGCCTTCCTCGATGAGCTGTGGGTGCAATGGCACATCCCGATAGACCCTAGTCTTGACAGAACCCGCGTCCGGGGTGATCCGCACGAAGTGTATCTCGCCTTCCTGGAGGACGTCGGACTTTCTCAGCTGCATAATTTCACCGATCCGCGCGCCCGTGAAAGCGCAAAGCCATGGGCCCCAGCGCTTGGCCGACGAGATGTGCTTCGACTCCATCGTCTGCGGGTTCTCACGGTCGGCTGGTGTGTAGTGACGGGCGGCCTTCAGCACAGCAATCGCTTCCGAGTCTGTGTAGCCCTTAGGTCGAACGACTGCGCGAGGCGCTGACCGGACCTTCACTTTCGCCGCAGGGTTGTCGTCGAGCTTGTGATCCTCGACCGCACGCCCAAGGGTGGCCTTGACCGCCGCCATCCAGACGTCCTTGACCGTCTTGCTGGCCAGCGTTTCCAGCTTCTTGTCGCGCCATGCGGTCAGCTCCATGCCCGTCAGTCTGCGTGCGTCGTCCGCTAGACGGCGTGCACTCCCCTTGAGGCCGCGATGCGCAGCCAAGAACTCGACCAAATCGTCGAAGATTCTCGGCCAAGCCTTTCGCCCTGCGCTTCCACGACCTTCACGCTCGAGTGCCCTCAGATGGTCCTCGAGGAGCCCGCGAAGAGACACATGCTCCTTTGGTTCAAAGGTCGGGTCCACCTCTGCGCGGGGCACCAAGTGCGGGGGGTGGCTTTGCGTTGCCGGGTCCGCGCCTTCGTCTCGCTCAACGCTACGTTCCAACGCCTCGAGCTCGGCGCCGGCAACAACCTGTGCAATCTCCCTCCATTCCGCTGATCCGGGAGTGGCGACTACGTTACCACGACGCCTGTAGCGGTCGAGGACGTCTCCAATCACGCGATCGACCTCCGCGTTCGAGAGCCGGCCTGCAAGGGTAAGCCTCAGGTCACGCACGTAGACGTCGTCGATGCCGATGGAGGCCCATGTGGGACCGGCCTGGCGATAGGCGAGGTCAAGCGCAAGACGCTCCTGGTAGTGCAATGTCGCTAGTTCGGCCGGTGGGAGAGGCGCCGACTTCGCGACTCGCTCTGCGTTCAGTTGCTCTTCGCCGGCTGCCAACACAGCCCGCGCATGATCGAACTTCGCGTTAATTCTAACGAGCGCCACGGGCAACTGCTCGAGTGCCTTGCGCCTATCGGCGCCCAAGGGTTCTTGCAACTCGCGCTTGCCTAGAATTTTTCGGAGCTCGACTGGCACTACTCGGCGGGCGTAGTAGCGGCCATCGACGTAAAGGAGATAACGGATCTTACCGGCCAATTGTAGGGTCGTTTTGTAGGGGCAATGTAGGGGTAAGAATGGGGTAGACCCCTGAAAAATCAAGAGTCTTAACGATATCAACGGGGTAGGGTGGTGCTGCAAGAGAGGATTGAACTCTCGACCTCTCCCTTACCAAGGGAGTGCTCTACCACTGAGCTACTGCAGCGAACGCATGGGCCTGGGACGAGGCCCCGGCGGCGTGGGGCGGTTACTGCCACAGGGCTTTGGCTGGTGCAAGCGCAAAAAGCTTGCAAACGGGATACAGCCCAGCGAGTGGCTTTGCTGCTAGGGTGGCGGCCGAAATAGACGGGTAGCAAGGCAAGGCTGAGAGTGGCGGAAGACGCGGCGAAGCGGGAGCAGAGACTGGCCGCGAAGCTTCGGGAGAATCTGAAGCGGCGGAAGGAACAGGCGCGGGCCCGGGCGGCGGGCACCCCTGCCGCACCACCCGATGCTGAAGCAGGCGACACGGCCGACGCGGCTGCGTTGAAGCCTGCCGGTGACTCGGATAGCTAGAGATCAATTACCTCAGATGTCGCAGCGTTCATCGAAACGCCGAAACGCATGAGGACATGGAGCAGAACGCTCCGCAGTCGGGAAGACAACATGGATCGCATTCGTCTGGTGGGTGGCAACGAGCTGAGGGGCGAAATCCCCATCTCGGGCGCCAAGAACGCGGCGCTGCCGCTGATGATCGCCTCGCTGCTGACCAGGGACCCGCTGATCCTCGAGAACGTGCCGCGGCTGGCGGACGTCAAGCAGCTCGAAAAGATCCTTGAGAATCACGGCGTCGATATCGCCGTGCATGGCCGCAAGGCGCCGACGCTGGAGGGCCAGCGGATGACGCTGCAGGCCGCCGAGATCGTCGACACCACGGCGCCGTATGAACTGGTCTCGACGATGCGCGCGAGCTTCTGGGTGATCGGGCCGCTGCTGGCGCGGGCGCATGAGGCGCGGGTGTCGCTGCCGGGCGGCTGCGCCATCGGCACGCGGCCGGTGGACCTGTTCCTCGCGGGGCTGAAGGAACTCGGCGCCGAGATCGAGATCGACGAAGGCTATGTGGTGGCGCGTGCCCCCAGGGGCGGCTTGCGCGGGGCGCGCGTGGTGTTCCCCAAGGTGACGGTGGGCGCGACGCACGTGCTGCTGATGGCGGCGACGCTGGCCAAGGGCACCACGGTGCTCGAGAACGCCGCGATGGAGCCCGAGATCAGCGATGTCGCCGAGTGCCTGGTGAAGATGGGCGCCAAGATTTCCGGCATCGGCACGCGCACGCTGACCATCGAAGGCGTCGACGAACTGCATGGGGCGACCCATGCGGTGGTGGCGGACCGGATCGAGACCGGCACCTACGCCATGGCGGCGGCGATGACCGGCGGCGATGTGCTGCTGAAGCACGCGCGAGCCGAGCATCTGCAGGCGGCGCTCGATACGCTGGGTCAGGCGGGGGTCGAGATCAGCTCGGAGGCCGGCGGCATCCGGGTTCGCCGCAACGGCAACGGTATCCAGGCGGTGCATGCCGAGACGCAGCCGTTCCCGGGCTTTCCGACGGACCTGCAGGCGCAGTTCATGGCGCTGATGACCATGGCCAACGGCACCTCGCAGATCCGCGAAACCATCTTCGAGAACCGCTACATGCATGTGGCCGAGCTCGCCCGCTTCGGCGCCGACATCAAGGTCGATGGCCAGGTGGCGACGGTGACCGGGGTGCCGCAGCTCAAAGGCGCACAGGTGATGGCGACCGACCTTCGCGCCTCGGTGTCGCTGGTGATCGCCGGGCTGGCGGCGCGCGGCGAGACGGTGGTCAACCGGATTTACCACCTCGACCGCGGGTTCGAACGGCTCGAGGACAAGCTGAGCGCCGTGGGGGCGGAGATCGAGCGGGTTACGGGGTGACGTAGCGACCCCTGTGCCGAAGGTATACCGGGGCGGGTTGGCGCAATATGCGATCGCCCCCTGCCCTCCCGGGAAGCGCCAGTTCGTGTGACCGCCCCCCCTCCACCAGCTTCGCTGGTCCCCTCGCGGTGTGCGCCATGGCGCTCATCCGTGACCCCGCCCCGCGGGGGAGGATCACGGCACCGTCGGTGGCTTGCCATAAGCGATTGCCCGCTCGGCGCTTAGCTTGTAGATCGTCTGTCGGGCCCCCACTTGCTGGTCAATTCCACCGTTTTCGGACCCTCGACATATGACCGATCTCAAGCTTCTGGCGCTTGACAGCGAAGACCTCGACGTGATTTCGGCGACCACGCAGGATGCCATCGTGCGCGTCGGCGACATGGGTTACGCCAAGGCCGACCAGCGCTTCGCGCTGCTGATGAACCGCTACGCCTGGGAAGACGGGAGCAGCGCCAAGACCGGGGTGCGCAAGCGCGCCGCGCTGCATTTCGACCGGGTGACCGGGGTGAAGGTGGCGGGGATCGACACCAATGCGGTCGAAGGCGCACTGGAGCTGCTGACCATCCGCTTCACCGAGAGCGAGGCGCCGAGCGGCTGGGTGGATCTCGCCTTTGCCGGCGGCGGCACGGTGCGGCTCGAGGTGGAAGTGCTGGAGGCCCGCCTGCAGGACCTGGGCGCCGCCTGGGCGGCCAAGATCAAGCCCGAGCACGCCGCGTAATGCCATCTATTCTCGACAGCCGCGATGCGGGCTTTGCCGCAGCGTTCGAAACGCTGCTGAATTCGAAGCGCGAAGCCTCGGAGGAAGTGGGCAACGCGGTGGCCGCCATCCTCGCCGACGTGAAGGCGCGCGGCGATGCCGCGGTGATCGACTATACCGAACGCTTCGACAAGCCGGCGCAGGCCGCGTGGGCGCTGCAGGTGTCGGACGAGGAAATCGCCGCCGCCAGCGCGCGCACCCCGGCCGACGTGCTGTCGGCGCTGACCGTGGCGCATGAGCGCATCAAAGCGCACCACGAAAAGCAGAAGCCGCTCGACCACGTCTACCAGGATCACCTCGGGGTGACGCTGGGGACGATCTGGACACCGGTGGAAGCAGTGGGCATCTACGTGCCGGGCGGCACCGCGGCCTACCCGTCGTCGGTGCTGATGAACGCCGTGCCGGCCAAGGTGGCGGGCGCCAGCCGCATCGCCATGGTGGTGCCGATGCCGGGCGGCGAAGCCAATGACGCGGTGCTCGCCGCGGCGAAGATCGCCGGGGTCACCGAGATTTATCGGATCGGCGGAGCGCAGGCGATCGGCGCGCTGGCCTATGGCACCGAGACGATCGCACCGGTCAGCAAAATCGTCGGGCCGGGCAATGCCTATGTGGCGGCGGCCAAGCGCCAGGTGTTCGGCACGGTCGGCATCGACATGATTGCCGGGCCGTCAGAAGTGCTGGTCATCGCCGATGCCTCGGCCAACCCGGCCTGGGTGGCGGCCGATATGCTGGCGCAGGCCGAGCATGGCGGTGGGGCGCAATCGATCCTCATCACCACCGATCACCGGCTCGCCGACGTGGTGGAAGACGAGGTGTGGCGGCAGATCGAGCTCTTGCCGCGGGCCGAGATCACCCGCGCCGGCTGGGAAGAGTTCGGCGCCATCATCACCGTCGCCTCGATGGCCGAAGCGGTGGAGCTCGCCAACCGCATCGCCTCGGAGCATGTGGAGCTGGCGATCGACGACCCGCAGGCGCTGCTCCCCAAAATCCGCAATGCTGGTGCGATCTTTCTCGGGCATCACACGCCCGAAGCGATCGGCGATTATGTCGGCGGCTCGAACCACGTGCTGCCGACGGCCCGCTCGGCGCGCTATGCGTCCGGCCTGGGGGTGCTCGATTTCATGAAACGGACCTCGGTACTGGGGTGCGACCCGGCTTCGCTGGCGGAACTGGCGCCGGCGGCGCGGACCCTCGCGACCACCGAGGGGCTCGGGGCGCATGAGCGCTCGATCGCCATCAGGCTCAATCGCTAGATGGCGCTGACGCCGCGACAGTTCGATCCCGAAAGCGATCGTATCGTCGCGGTAACGCTCGACCCCAACACCATCACCTCGGTCGACCCCGACGAGGTGCATGAGTGGCGGATCGCCATTTACGACCTGGTCGAAGAGAACGTCTTCGCCCCGGCGCGGGTGAAGGCGATCGGGCCTTATGCGCTGCACGTCTCAATCATCGGCAATTACATCGTGCTCGATGTGCGCAACCCGGACACCTATGAGCCGATCGCCGCGCATTATCTGTCGCTCACCCCGTTCCGACGGCTGATCCGCGATTATTTCCGAATCCGCGAGAGCTATTACGACGCCATCAAGACCGGCTCGACCTACCAGATCGAGACCGTCGACATGGCGCGGCGCGGGCTGCACAACGAGGCCGCCGAGCTGCTGCGCACCCGGCTCGACAACAAGCTGGAGATGGACCTCAACACGGCAAGGCGCCTGTTCACACTGATCTGCGCGGTGCAGCCCTTCGCCAGCCGGATCGACGAGCGCGAGTCGACGCTGCCGACCGTGCTGTTCGTCTGCTCGATGAACTCGGTGCGCTCGCCGATCGCCGCCGCTCTCGCCCGGCGGTTCTTTCCCGGCCGGCTGATCGTCCGCTCGGCGGGAGTGCGCTCGGGCAAGGCCGACGGGTTCGTGCACGAGGTGATGGAAGAGATCGGCATCGACATGAGCGTCCACACGCCGCACACCATGGACGAGCTGGTGGCCAACCACTTTGATCTCGTGATCACGCTGTCGAACGATGCGCCCGAGGCGGTGGAGCGGCGTGGGCTCGAGATGGGGGCACTCGAACACTGGCCGATGCCCGACCCCACCGAGACCGAAGGCAACCGCGAAGCGGTGCTCAGCGCCTATCGCACGCTGCGCGACACGCTGCAGCAGCGGGTGCGCGAGCGGCTGGAAAAGCTGGTGGCGGCGCCGACGAAGGCGGGGTGACTCCAGATTGACTGATAGAGACGCCCCCCTCCCATCCTCCCCCACAAGGGGGGAGGTGCCACATCGAGTGCCTGGCGCCGTCGCGCCCCAAACTCGACTCTTCACCTCCCCCTTCATGGGGGAGGCCGGGAGGGGGCCGTCTGCCTGCAGTCGAGGCTCCACTTCTCAAATCCTGCCCCACTCCCCATATCTTGACAGCATCCCCCACCAGGGGTGGTTCACAAACCGGGCGACATCCAGTATAGGTGGCGCCCAATTCAAGCCCCCGACATTGCCAGTAACGTGTTTCGCGGGGCCGTCTCAGGAGAGAGAATGGCTAAGGAAGAAGTGCTCGAATTTCCGGGCGTGATCACGGAACTGCTGCCGAATGCGACTTTTCGCGTGAAGCTGGAGAACGAGCACGAGATCATCGCCCATACGGCGGGCCGGCTGCGCAAGAACCGCATCCGTGTCTTGGCAGGCGACAAGGTGCTGGTCGAAATGACCCCCTACGACCTGACCAAAGGCCGGATCAACTACCGCTTCCGGTAACGCGCGGGGGCGCGGCGGGAAGGCCCGTCGCGCGCCGATGGCAACAGTGTGGCGACGCAGTCGTCGCCCATGCTGCAGGTCGTATGCGCAGAAAACCGCGGGCCGGATCACCTACCGCTTCAAACAGGGCACCGAATGGCCAGCCGTCCCGAGCTCATCCTCGCGTCCGCATCGCCGCGGCGCCTCGCGCTGCTCAACCAGATCGGCATCGAGCCCGAGCATCTGGTGCCCGCGCATATCGACGAGACGCCCGAGAAGGGCGAACTGCCGCGCAAGCTCGCGCAGCGCCTCGCCGACCAGAAGGCGATCACCGCGCAGCACAAGGCCAAGAGCACCGGCATTGCGGGTAACGCGCTGGTGCTGGCGGCCGATACGGTGGTGGCCGTCGGCCGACGGATCCTTCCCAAGGCCGAGACGATGGAAGAAGCGTCGGAGTGCCTGCGCGTGCTGTCGGGCCGCTCGCACCGGGTGTTCACCGCCGTCACCATGCTGACCCCGTCGGGCCAGATGCGCAAACGCCTGGTCGAAACCCGCATCCGCTTCAAGCGGCTTTCCGCCCGCGAAATCGAAAGCTACCTCGCCAGCGCCGAATGGCGCGACAAGGCCGGCGGCTACGCCATCCAGGGCATTGCCGGGGCGTTCGTGCTGAAGCTGCAGGGGTCATACTCGGCGGTGGTCGGGTTGCCGCTCAACGAGACGGTCGGGCTGCTGGCCGGCGAAGGCTATCCGGTGCATTTCAACTGGCTGAACCAGTCGAACCTGACGGCAGTCTGAGATGACTGCCGGGATCATCAGAGATGACCGCTGAAATTATCAAGCTCAAGCCGACCCGGCCTTGCCCGATCTGCGGCAGGCCGTCGAGCCAGCAATTCCACCCCTTCTGCTCCGGCCGTTGCCAGGACATCGACCTCAACCGCTGGCTGAGCGGCAGCTATGTGATCCCGGCCGATGACGACGAGGACGTCGAAG
This sequence comes from Devosia sp. A16, assembly GCF_001402915.1. Lineage (GTDB taxonomy): Bacteria > Pseudomonadota > Alphaproteobacteria > Rhizobiales > Devosiaceae > Devosia_A. The sequence continues at coordinate 3,401,741 of NZ_CP012945.1, read as the reverse complement.
AGGATGGCGTGGTGACACGGGACGATGGGGACGAGCAGTAGCCCCCAACCGCTGGCATCGCGTTCCCCTCTCTTGCGATCGGAGGCTTCCGTTCTCGCTGGTGCATCGATGCAGATGCCCCCTCACGGCATCAACTGCCCGCCATTCACATCGATGATCTGCCCGGTGATGTAGCCGGACATCGAATCGGAGGCGAGGAACACGTAGGCGCCGACGCAATCCTCGGCCGTGCCGAGCCGCTGCATCGGGATCTGTGCCGCGGCGCTGTCCTTTACCGATTGCGGGGTGTTGTCGTGGAACGGGGTGATGATGAAGCCCGGAGCGACGACGTTGACGCGGATGTGGTCGGGAGCGAACTCGCGGGCGGCGTTGCGGGTGATCGAGTGCACCGCGGCCTTGGCCGAGGCATAGACGGCAGAGCCGCCGAAGCCGCCGAAGCGGCCGGCGACCGACCCGGTGTTGATGATCGAGCCGCCGCCAGCGGCCTTGAGGTGCGGATAGGCCGCTTTGGTGACGGCGAGCACCGAGCGCACGTTGAGGTTGTAGACATTGTCGAAGGCCACGTCGTCGAAGCCGGCGTTGGTGACGCGCTCGAGAATGGCCCCGGCATTGTTGATGAGGATATCGAGCCCACCGAGACCAGCGACGGCATCGGCGACGATCCGCGCCGCGGTGGCGGAGTTGCTGACATCGCCGAGCACCACGACCGCCGCGCCGCCCGCGGCGCGAATCTCGGCGGCCACGGCCTCGGCGGCGGCGGCGTTCTTGTTGCCGTGCACCGCCACGGCGGCCCCCAGCCGCGCCAGTTCCCTCGCGACCGCGGCGCCGATGCCGGTGGACGAGCCGGTGACGAGGGCGCGCTTGCCCCTCAGATCCTCAAGCATTTCTGCCTCCTCGAGCTGAATCGGCGGGCAGACTAGCGAGGGGAAACGGCCGAGGCCATCGCCAATGTCGGGCCATGCCGACACCGCCTCGGGTTTGGCCCGCGGCGCCGGATTTTCCACAGGCGGCAAGTTGGCAAAACCCGCTTGCGCACCCCGGCAATGCCCCCTATAAACCGCCCGACTTAGCGCGCCCTCGGGCGCCACGGTTGCCCGGGTAGCTCAGTTGGTAGAGCAGCGGATTGAAAATCCGCGTGTCACTGGTTCGATTCCGGTCCCGGGCACCACTTCCCCTACAGTGCCGAAACACTCGCCTCGAGCGGACCGCTCGGTCGCATGTGCATTGCATGACAGCGGAGCTTGGGCCTCTTGGCCCCAGCTGCCATAGTCGGATGGGCGCGGGGGGCTCCCATGAAGGTCAACGTCGTCTATGCGCATCCGGCAGCCGACAGCTACCAGGCGTCGCTGCACCAGCGAATCCTGCGGGCGCTCGAGGCCAGGGGCGACGAGGTCATCGATTTCGACCTTTACGCGATGCAGTTCGACCCGGTGATGGGGGAAGAGGAGTGGCGCGGGCACGACGAACCGTCACGTCCGCCGCCGCAGGACCTCAAGGTCTATATCGACGCGTTGCAGTGGGCCGAGGCCTGCGTCTTCTGCTTTCCCACCTGGTGGCTGGGCATGCCGGCGATCCTCAAGGGCTATTTCGATCGTGTCTGGCGGCCGGGCGTCGCCTTTGAACAGCCGGCGGATGGAGGCCTCATCAAGCCGGCTCTGCTGAACCTCACCCGGATGGGCGTGGTCACCACCTGCGGTGCGCCCTGGGTCTACAACAAGCTGCTGATGCAGGACCCGGCGAGAAAGGTGCTGTTGCGCGGGTTGAAGGCCACCTGCGGCGGCCTCGGGGTGAAGCAGCTCTATCTCACACAGCACTCCGTCTACGACATCTCACCGGAGGCTCGGGAGAAGTTCGCGCAGAAGGTCGAGCAGCGGTTCGCCCGGTTCTAGGGGCGCGGGCCGGCAGGGCCCTCTCCCGCTGCGCGCTCGCGTCAGCTCGCTTCCACGGTTTCGGCGGCCTCCGCGGTCAGCTCCGTGCTGCCGCCCTTGGGGAAGAGCAGCGGCGCCAGGGCGAAGCCGACGATGGTGAGGATGACCATGGCCCAGCCGGCGAGCGCCTTGTGCTTTTCGATGAAGGTGTTGGCGACCGGGCCGAAGAAGTAGAACAGCCCGCAGGGGACGAAGTAGCGGAGGCCGCGGCCGAGCAGCCCGAACAGCACGAAGGTCCACAGATCCAGCCCGGCGACGCCGCTGGTGATGGTGATGACCTTATACGGGATCGGCGACAGCGCGCCGATCAGGATCATCAGCGGACCATTGTCGTTGAAGCTCTGGGTCAGCGAGGCAAAGCCCTCGCCGGCCCCGTAGAAATCGATGATGGCGCGGCCGACGGTGTCGAACAGGAAGTAGCCGATGGCGTAGCCGGCGAGCCCACCGGTGACCGACGAGACGGTGCAGATGGCGGCCAGGCGCCAGGCCCGCAACCGGTCGGCGATGATCATCGGGGCCAGCATGATCTCGGGGAAGATCGGCAGGATCATCGCCTCGAGGAAACAGAGCAGAGCCAGAATCGGCTCGGCCAGCCGGTGCTTGGTGGCGGCCTTCAATCGATCGTAGAGCTTGGGCTTGGCAATGGCGGCGGCTTCGGTCATCGTCCCTCCTGATTCGATTTTCGGGACCATAGCCGCAGTCCGGCTGACAGAATCAACACTTCTACGTCAGTCACATAAGCCGCAGGCAGCAGCCCACTCCCGCTTGCCCCGTAGACGGGAGAAGGATTCCCGACTGCACTTGTCGAGACCAACTGGACAAGTGGCCGCACCGCCGAATGGGCACTTTCCAACCGCACCGGGCGCACCTATACCCGATGGACACACCAAGCTGAGGACGGGACGCTGCCGGGGATTTCGCCTGACGTCGCATTGGGAACATTGTGCGCCTTGCCATTTCTGGCATGCGTGGTTGCTTATGCGTTGCAGGGCCGATTATCCGGATGGGCCGTGTACGTGGCGGGTGGGGTCGCAGGGGTGCTGTTCCTCCTGACCATACTGCTGTTCCCGCAGGTTTCCGGCGGCGGCACCTTGGTGCACCGGATCGAGTGGATCCCGCAGCTCGGGCTCAACCTGACGCTGCGCATGGACGGCCTCGCCTGGCTGTTCAGCGTGCTGATCACGCTGATCGGCCTGCTCGTGGTGCTCTATGCCCGCTACTACATGTCGCCCAAGGATCCGGTGGCGCGTTTCTATGCGCTGCTATTGGCCTTCATGGGGGCGATGCTGGGGCTCGTGCTCTCCGGCAACATCATCCAGCTGGCGGTGTTCTGGGAACTGACCAGCCTCGTGTCGTTCCTGTTGATCGGCTATTGGTACCATCGCGGCGACGCGCGCGACGGCGCCCGCATGGCGCTGATCGTCACCGGCATGGGTGGCCTCGCGCTGTTCGTCGCCATGCTGCTGATCGGCCATATCGTGGGCAGTTACGAGCTCGACGTCGTGCTGGCTTCGGGCAGCACGCTGGTCGATAGCCCGCTCTACCCGGCGACGCTGATCCTGTTCCTGCTCGCCGCCTTCACCAAGAGCGCGCAGTTCCCGTTCCAGTTCTGGCTGCCCAACGCCATGACGGCGCCGACGCCGGTGTCGGCGTACCTGCATTCGGCGACCATGGTGAAGGCCGGGGTGTTCCTGCTCACCCGGTTCTGGCCGGTAATGTCGGATTCCGAGCTGTGGTTCGGCATCGTCACCTATACGGGGCTCGCGACACTGATCTTCGGGGCCGCCGCCGCGCTGTTCCAGCGCGACCTCAAGGGCCTCCTCGCCTATTCGACCATCAGCCATCTGGGGCTCATCACCACCCTGCTCGGCATGGGAACGCCGCTGGCGGCGGTGGCGGCGATCTTCCACATCGCCAACCACGCCGTATTCAAGGCGTCGCTGTTCATGGCAGTGGGCATCATCGACCATGAGACCGGGACGCGCGACGTGCGCAAGCTCAGCGGGCTGTGGCGATTCATGCCATTCACCGCCACCTTCGCCATCATCGCCAGCGGCGCGATGGCCGGCGTGCCGCTGCTCAACGGCTTTCTCTCCAAGGAGATGTTCTTCACCGAGACGGCCGAGTTCCATCCGGACGTGTTCGTCAACTACTCGCTGCCGATCGGCGCGACGATCGCCGGCATGCTGAGCGTCGCCTACTCGATCAAGTTCGTGCATGGCGTGTTCTTCGGCCCGCCACCGACCGAGCTCGACCGGGTGCCGCACGAACCGCCGGCGCTGATGCGCCGTCCGATGGAGCTGCTGGTGGTGGTCTGCCTCGCGGTCGGCATCATCCCGGGCATCACCATCGGGCCGTTCCTCGCGGCGGCGGTCACCTCGGTGCTGGGTGCCCAGACGCCCTATTACAGCCTGTCGGTCTGGCACGGCTTCAACCTGCCGCTGCTGATGAGTCTCCTCGCCATGATCGGCGGCGCGGTGATCTACCTGCCCTACTACCGGCGCTTCAGGGACGTCGACGGTCTGCCCTTCCTCAACCGCTTCCGCGGCCAGCGCATCTTCGAGCGGCTGCTGCTCAACGCCACCAACAAATGGGCGCGCAGCTTCATCGAGCTGTTCGGTACGCAGCGGCTGCAGCCGCAGATCTTCATCGTGGTGCTGCTGGCGCTCGCCGCAGGGGTTGCCGCCGGCTGGGCCCGCATGGGCAACCTGCCGCTACCCCAGAGCTTCGATCCGGTGCTCGGCCTCGTCTGGCTGCTGGGCGGCATCAGCGCCATCGCGGCGGCGCAGCAGGCCAAGTTCCACCGCCTCGCGGCGATGATCCTGATGGGCGGCGCAGGGCTCGCCACCTGCATCACCTTCGCCTGGCTATCGGCGCCGGACCTGGCGCTGACCCAGTTGCTTGCCGAGATCGCCACCACGGTGCTGATCCTGCTCGGGCTGCGCTGGCTGCCCAAGCGCCTGCCGGTCCCCGAGGACCTGACGCTGAAAATGCGGCTGCGCCGCGGCCGCGACGTCGGTCTCGCCGTGCTGGTGGGGCTCGGCACGGCGCTCGCCAGCTATGCCATCATGACGCGCAGCGCGCCGTTCGGCATCTCGGAGTTCTTCCTCGCCAATGCCTACAAGCAGGGCGGCGGCACCAACGTCGTCAACGTCATGCTGGTGGACTTCCGCGGCTTCGACACCATGGGCGAAATCACCGTCTTGGGCGTCGTGGCGCTGACGGTGTTCGGACTGCTCCGCCGCTTCCGCCCCGCCGTCGACAGCGCCGACCGCCCCGAGCAGCAGCGGCTGCTCGATGGCAGCGTCGAAGGCCAGCGCGTCGCCGACGACTTCCTGCGCATCCCGGCGCTGATCATGACCTGGCTGTTCCCGGTGGTGATCGCCATCGCCATCTACATGCTGCTGCGCGGCCACGACCTGCCGGGCGGCGGCTTCATCGCCGGCATCATCATGTCGCTGGCCTTCATCCTGCAATACATGGCCAACGGCACCCGCTGGGTGGAAGAGCGGCTGCGGGTCCTGCCGGTGCTGTGGATCGGCTGGGGCCTTGGGCTCGCCATGCTGACCGGGCTCGGCGCCATGGCGCTCGGCGCACCGTTCCTCACCTCGGCCTTCGCCTATGCCGAGATTCCGCTGATCGGCAAGATACCGCTGGCGACGGCGCTGCTGTTCGACCTGGGGGTGTTCGCCCTGGTGGTGGGGGCGACGGTGCTGATGCTGATCGCTCTGGCGCACCAATCGATCCGCCGGCCCAAGCCGGCCGGGTCGGCCAAGCCTAGGGAACGCGAGGGGCTGGCGAAATGGAACTGATCCTTGCGGCCGCCATCGGCGTGCTCGCCGCCTCGGGGGTTTACCTGATCCTGCGCCCTCGCACCTTCCAGGTGATCATCGGGCTGTCGCTGATCTCGTATGCGGTGAACCTCTTCATCCTCGCCATGGGCCGGCTGCGCATGGATGCGGCGCCGATCCTCGATGGCGCCAACGCCAACCCGGCCGACTATGTCGATCCGGTGCCGCAGGCGCTGGTGCTGACGGCCATCGTCATCGGCTTTGCCATGACGGCGCTGTTCCTCGTCGTGCTGCTGGCCGCCCGCGGCCTCACCGGCAACGACCATGTCGACGGAAATCTCCACTGATGGCGGCGCTCAACCACATCGCCATCCTGCCGATCCTCGTGCCGATGGCGGCGGTCATCGCCAACCTGCTGCTGGGCAACCTCAGGCCGGTCAGCCGGGTGAGGCTCAACATCGCCTTCAGTGTTGTGCTGCTGCTGGTTTCGATCCTGCTGCTGGTGGTGCTGGCGCAATCGGATCGGAACCTCGCGGCAGTCTATCCCTTGGGCAACTGGCCGGTGCCGTTCGGCATCGTGCTGGTGGCCGACCGGCTGGCGGCGGTGATGGTGCTCACCACATCGATCCTGTCGCTGGCGGCGCTGGTCTATGCGTCAGCCCGCTGGCACAGCCGCGGCACCAATTTCTTCCCGCTGTTCCACGCGCTGACCATGGGGCTCAACGGCGCCTTCCTGACCGGGGACCTCTTCAACCTGTTCGTGTTCTTCGAACTGCTGCTCGCGGCATCCTACGGGCTGACGCTGCATGGTGGGGGCCGCAACCAGGTGAAGGCGTCGCTGCACTACATCGCCATCAACCTCGTCGCCTCGTTCCTGTTCCTCATTGGCGTGGCGCTGATCTACGCCACCACCGGCACGCTCAACATGGCCGATATCGCGCGCGCCGTACCGCTGATCGCTCCGGACGATCGTGGGCTGTTCGACGCCGGCGCCGCGGTGCTCGGCGTCGCCTTCCTGATCAAGGCCGGATCCTGGCCGCTGCATTTCTGGCTGCCGCGCACCTATTCCTCGGCGGCGCCGCCGGTCGCCGCGCTGTTCGCGGTGATGACCAAGGTCGGCTTCTACGCCATCCTGAGGCTCTGGACGCTGGTGTTCGCCAATTCCTCGGGCCCCGAACTGGCGTTCGGGCAGGCCGTGCTGCTGGTGCTGGGGCTCGCGACCATCGCCTTCGGCAGCATCGGCGCGCTGTCGAGCAAGGCACTCGATCGGCTGGCAAGCTACCTGATCCTGGTCTCGGCCGGCACGCTCCTCCTCGCGGTCGGCTACAATGCGCCGGGGGTGACCAGCGGGGCGCTCTACTATGTGGTGGTGGCGACGCTGGCGGCGGGGGCGCTGTTCCTGCTCAAGGACGTCATCGACCAGATCCTGCCGGCCGAAGCGCAGGTGCTGGCCGTGTCGCTCGAAATTTATGGTGACGAAGAAGAGGTGCCCGACGACAGCGACGAGGTCAGCCGCACCGTGCCCGGCGCCGCGACGCTGGTCAGCTGGTGTTTTGCCATCGCCGCGCTGATCATGGCCGGCCTGCCGCCGCTCTCCGGGTTCGTGTCGAAATTCGTCATGATCTCGGCGGCGCTCGGCGCCGGTCCGACGGCGGCCACCTGGTGGTTCATCGCGGCGCTGATCGGCTCGGGCTTCCTGGTGCTGGTGGCGATGGTGCGCAACGGCATCAATATCTTCTGGACCTCGTTGCCCGAGAGCGAGTCGACACGGGTGCGGACGGCGGAAATCGCACCGATCGTCATGCTGCTGGCGCTGTGCGTGGCGCTGGCGCTGGCCGCCGGCCCCGCAATGGCGTTCTTTGCCAAGACGGCGGCGTTCATCCACTCGCCGCAGGGCTACATGGATGTGGTGCTGCCGCAGGGGACCGCCTCATGAAGCGGTTGTTCCCCTATCCGGTGCTGGCGGTGCTGCTGCTGGTCCTGTGGCTGGTGCTGCAGCAATCGGCTGGCCTCGGCCAGATTCTGCTCGGCGGCGCCGTCGCCATTGCCGTCTCGCTCGTCGCCAGCGCCATCCTGCCGGGGCGGGTACGGTTCCGGCGCCTCACCAGCCTGGTGCAGCTGATCGTGGTGGCCGGCATCGACATCATCCGCTCCAACATTGCGGTGCTGCTGATCCTCGTCAATCCGAGGGCCCAACCCTCGGCCGGCTTCATCAAGATGGAGCTCAAGCTGACCAACCAGTTCGGGCTGGCGGTGCTGGCGTGCCTGCTCACGGCGACGCCGGGCAGCGCCTGGCTCGAATATGACGGCGAGCGCAACACCGTGCTGATCCACGTGCTCGACCTGATCGACAAGGACGAGTGGATCGCGACGGTCAGGCACCGCTACGAGCGACTGCTGCTGGAGATTTTCGAATGAGCCAGATGATCCTCGACTGGAGCCTTCTCGCCGCGCAGCTGATGCTGGGAGTGGGCATGCTGGCGACGCTCTATCGCATGGTGCGCGGCCCGCGCGCGCAGGACCGCATCCTGGCGCTCGATGCGCTCTATGTCGTGGGCCTGCTGCTGCTGGTGACGCTGGGGATCCGCACCGGCTCGCAGATCTATTTCGAGCTCGCCATGCTGATTGGCCTGCTCGGCTTCGTCGGCACCGTAGCGCTGGCCAAGTTCCTGATGCGCGGCGAGGTGATCGAATGATCGACGCGCTGCCGCTCTGGCTGTCCATCGTGGTTTCGGCGTGCGTCGTGGTCGGCGCCGGGCTCACCATGGCCGGCTGCCTGGGGCTGGTGCGCTTTCGCGATTTCTATCGCCGCATCCATGCCCCCACCATGGGCACCAGCATGGGAGGCGGGCTCATCCTCCTCGCCTCGGCGATTTTCTTCACCGTCACCCAGCAGCGCCTGGTGATCCACGAGATGGTGATCTTCCTGTTCGTCACGGTGACGACCCCGGTGACGCTGATGCTGCTGGCCCGCGCGACGCTGTTTCGCGATCGGGTCGAAGAGGCCAAGGACGAAGACGGCAGTCGGGAGTAGGCAGTCGCGGTCGTGGCACTGCCCACCTGCTGCCGACTGCAAGCCTGTCGCAAGCTTGCCGATGCAAGGTTCCGCGGTGTGAATCGAGGTGCCGCAAGATGACCCAGCCCGACGTGACCATCATCCGCGAAGTGTTCGACCTCACCGGAGCGCGCTGGACGGTGCCGGTGCTGGTGACGCTGGAAGCCGGCCGGATGCGCTTTGGCGAGATCGCCCGCGACGTGGGCGGGGTGGGGCAGAAACAGCTGTCGGCGACACTGAGGGAACTGGAGCGCGACGGCTTCGTCGAGCGCACTGCCTTTGCGACAATTCCCCCGCGGGTCGAGTACGAACTCACCTCGCTGGGCGAGGAACTGGTCGGCGCGGTGAAAGGGCTGGGCGCCATCGCTTTTCGCAACCGCGACCGGATCGCATCGGCCCGGCGGGAATTTGCCGAGCGGGCGGAGAGTTCGGCAGCGGTGTAGGCCTGCCGAGATCGCGTGATCGTCCGTCCTCCAGGCGCTGACTGATGGAGACGGCCCCCTCCCGACCTCCCCCATAAAGGGGGAGGTGAAGAGTCGAGGCTGTGGCTCGACTGTGCCAGACGCACCGGCAGGGCACCTCCCCTTTATGGGGGAGGATGGGGGGCCGTCTGCTGGTGGTGAACGCCCTACTTCCCCGCCGGCAGTGCGCCGATGCCGCCGCCGATCGCGACGTTCAGCGCCACGTAGTTGCTGGCATATTGCCGCGTCGACGAGGCCAGTTGCGCCTTGGCGTCGAACAGACTGCGTTCGGCGTTGAGCACGTCGAGGATCTGCCCCTGCCCTTCCTGGTAGCTCTTTCTCGCCAGCTCGAGCTGCCGCTGGGCGCTGCCGGCAACCTTGGTTGCCGCGTCGATGCTGCGACCGTCGCGGCGCACTGCGGCGAGGGCGTTCTCGGTCTCTTCGATGGCGCCGCGCACCGCGCCCTGCCAGCTGAGATAGGCCTGGTTGATCTTCGACAGAGCCGCCTGGTGGTTGGCCCTGGCGCGGCCGCCATCGAGGAACGGCAGGTTCAGCGTCGGCCCGAAGCTCCAACTGGTGGTGTTGCCGCCGGCCAGCGCCGCCAGCTGGATGTTGCCGCTCAGCGTGATCGAGGGATACATCTGGGCTTCAGCGATCCCGGCATTGGCGGTGGCGGCGCGCAGCGCCCGCTCCGCCGCCTGGATGTCGGGGCGTTGCCGGACCAGGTCGGCCGGGATTCCGGCATTCACCCTGGCGCGCGGCCAGGGCTGCGGCGCGCCCTTTATCAGGTCTTTCTCGATCGCAGCGGTCGACTGGGCGGTGAGCGTCGCCAACCGGTTGAGGCTGCGCACGAAGCCGAGTTCGAGGCTGGGCAGTTGCAGCGACGCCGCATCGAGCGCGCTCTGCGCCTGCAGCACGTCGAGTTGCGAGCCGGCCCCGTTCGACAGTAGCGACTGCGTCAGCTCCAGCGTCTGCTTGCGGGTCGCGAGGCTCGAGCGGGTGAGCGCCAGGGACTCCTGATAGTAACGCAGGTCGATATAGGCGTTGGTGAGCTCGGACAGGAACGTCAGCCGCGCCGTATCGACCGAGAGGTAGGCCTGGTCGAGACCGGCCTCGGCGGCCCTGCGCGAGTGGGCATATTGCCCGAACAGGTCGAGCATCCACGACGCCGTGGCACCATAGGTGACCGACGAACTCGAGGGGCCCGAGCCGCCGCTTTCGCGGCCCACGACGCTGCCCGAAGCGGAGGGCAGCACCGTGGCGCCGACGGCGATCATGCCGGCATTGGCCTCGTTGATCCGCTCCACCGCCTGGGCGATCGAGAGGTTCTGGCTGAGCCCCCGATCGATCAGGCGGCTCAGCCGCTGGTCGCGGAACGAAGTCCACCATTGGGTCTTGCTGTTGTCCACCGAAGCGGCGGCCCTGGGCGAGGCGCTGAAGCTCGTCGGCACCGCCATGTCAGGCTTCTGGTAGGCGAGCGAGGAGCATCCCCCAAGCAACGCGGCAATGCTGGCGGCAACGAACAGTCTGGCGGGGCGCAGGTGCTGCGCCCGCAAAGCCGGTGCGGTGGTCATATCAAGTCCCTGGGTTAGCGGATCAGTGCGAGGCGACCTCGGCCGCCTGGGGCGTGGGGGAATGCTGCGCCGGCTCGCGCCGGCGCAGCACGCGCTTGACCAGCCCGCTCAACGAGTCGGTGTAGGTCAGCATCACGGGAACGACGACCAGCGTGAGGAGCGTCGAGCTGATCAGCCCGCCGATCACTGCATGGGCCATCGGCGCGTTCTGGCTCGAACCCTCGTGCAGGCTCAGCGCCAGCGGCAGCATGCCGAACACCATGGCGAGCGTCGTCATGATGATCGGGCGGAAGCGGGTGGCGCCCGCCTCGACCAGCGCGTCATAGAGGTTCCAGCCCTCACGCACATGCTGGTTGGCGTTGTCGACGAGGAGGATGGCGTTCTTCACCACCAGGCCCATCAACATGATGAAGCCGATCATCGACATCATGTTGAGCGTCGAGCCGCCGATCAGCAGGCCGACCAGCACGCCAATGAGCGACAGCGGCAGCGCCATCATGATGGCGACGGGCTGGACGAAACTGCCAAACTGGCTGGCGAGCACCAGGTAGATGAACACCACGGCGAGCAGCAGCGCCGAGCCGGCGGAGGAGCCGATCTCGCCCAGCTGCTCGGCGTCGCCGCCCATCGACATGCGGTAGCCGGCAGGCATCTCGATCGAGTCGATCGCCGCCTGGATCTGCGGCATCACCTCGCCGAGATTGGCGCCGCTCAGGTTGGCATCGACCGTCACCTGCCGGGACAGGTCCTGCCGGTTGATCTCGGCCGGGCCGGTGGAGGTCGCGATCTCGGCGATGTCGCCGAGGCGGATCACCGAGCTGTCATTGCGGCTGATCGGCAGGTTGGAGAGGAGCTCCACGCTGTTGCGCTCGCCTTCTGGCAGCCGCACCACCAGCTTGTAGGTCTGCTCGGCCGGCGAGGTCCACTCGCTGACTTCTTCGCCCGAGAGCATGGGCTGCAGCACGGCGCCAACCTGCTGCAGCGAAACGCCGGCTTCGCTGGCGAGTTCACGATTGACCCGGATGCCGACGATCGGCTGCGCTGCGTCGAGCGAGGTCTCGACGTCGCTGAGACCCGGGATCGCGGCGAGCTTGGCCGCCAACTGGTCGGTCAGGTCGCCCAGCACGGCAAAGCTGTCGCCATAGGCGGTGACCTGAATGGGCTTGGTCAGGCTGCCGAAGCCGCTCGAGACGCCGACGATGGTCCTGACCCCGGGGACCTGGGCGAGCAGATCGCGCACCGGCCCGGTCATCTCGTGCGGCATGCGATCGCGCTCTCCCGGCGGCACCATGGTGACGACGACGGTGCCGGCATTGTTGCTCGAAACGCCCTGCCCGCCGGCGACGGTGGCATAGGTGCGCTTGACCTCGGGCATGGTGCGGAGCAGGGCCTCGACCTGCCGGACCTTCTCACCGGTATATTCCAGCGACGAGCCCTGCGGCGTTTCCACCTCGACCTGAAACTCGCTGTTGTCGGTGGCCGGCGTCACCTCGAAGCCGACCATGGGGACGAGCGCGAAGCTGGCGAAAAACAGCACGACGGCCGTCGCCAGCGTCGCTACTCGGTGCCTGAGGCACCAGCGCAGCAGTGCCCGATAGCCGCCGGCGCACCACTCGAAGAAATGGTCGAACTTCGCCACTGCCCGGCCGAGCGGCCCGCGCCTGGCGCCCGGCTCGGAATCCGGATCGTGCCAGACCGACGACATCATCGGGTCGAGGGTAAAGGCGACGAAGAGCGAGATCAGCACCGCCACCGAGACGGTGACGCCGAACTGCAGGAAGAACCGCCCCATGATGCCGTCCATGAAGGCGACGGGGAGGAACACCGCCACGATCGAAAGCGTCGTCGCCAGCACGGCGAGGCCAATCTCGTTGGTGCCGTCGAGCGCCGCCTGCACGTGGTTCTTGCCCATATGCAGGTGCCGCATGATGTTCTCGCGCACCACGATCGCATCGTCGATCAGAATGCCCACCGACAGCGACAGCGCCATTAGTGTCATCATGTTGAGCGAGAAGCCGAGCGCAAACAGCACCGTCATGGTGCCGATGATCGAGATCGGCAGCGTCAGCGCGGTGATGACCGTCGAGCGCCATGAATTGAGGAACAGGAAGACAATCAGCACGGCGAGCACCGCGCCCTCGACGATCATGTTCTGCACCGTATGGAAGGATTGCTCGACCGGCACGGCATTGTCGGCCACCACGTCGATAGTGACGCTCGTGGGCAGGTCGCGCTCGGCCAGCCGTTCGAGTTCCTTGTGCACCGCCTTGGCGACGCCCACGGTGTTGGCGCCCTGCACCTTGATGATGTTGATCGCCAGCGCCCGTTCGCCGTTGATGAAAGCGAGACTCTTCTCGTCGCCCTGGCCCTGGGTGATGGTCGCGACGTCGCCCAGCCGCACGGCCTGGCCACCGGTGCGGGCGACAATGATGTTGCGGAAATCCTCGACGTCCTCGAGCCGGCCCTCGACCTGGATGGCGCGCGACACCGCACCCTCGGTGATGGTGCCCGCCGGCAGGTCGATATTGTTCTGCCGGATCGCCGAGATGACCTCGGCCATGCTGACGCCGAAGCCATCGAGCCGGTCGGGATCGACCAGCACGTCGAGCTGCGCCGGCACGCCTCCGACGAGATCGGCACTGCCGACGCCGGGAATGTTTCGCAGCTTGTCGACCACCACGTCGTCGGCCAGTTGCGTCAGCTCACGCGCCGAGAGCGTGTCGGAACGGATCGCCAGCGACATGATCGGCATGGCGTTAGGGTCGAAACGCAGCACCCGCGGCTTGTCGGCATTGTCGGGCAGATTGGCCTCGATACCGGCGATCTTGTCGCGCACCTCCTGCACGGCGTCGACCGAGCTCACCTCCATGTCGAACATCATGATGATCATGGCGGCGTTCTGCTGCGCGATCGAACGCAGCGTATCGATACCGCTGATCGAGTTCACCGCGTCCTCGATCGGCTTGATGACGTCGTTCTCGACCGATTGCGCCGAGGCGCCGGGGTAGCTCACCACCACGGCGACGACCGGCAGATCGATATTGGGCATCTGCTCGATCGACAGGCGCGAATAGGAGTAGAGGCCGAACACCAGCAACGCCACCATGACCATGGTGGCGAAGACCGGGTGGCGGACGCTGATCTTGGTGAGGAACATCGATCAGTTCTCCACCACGGTGACGCGCATGCCGGGTTCGAGGTCGTCGAGCTGCCCCGAGACGTAGCTCTCGCCGGCGACGAGACCGGAAGCGAGCTCGGTCATCCGGCTCGACCTCCATTGCCGTTTGACTTCGACCGGCTGGCGCACCAGGGCCCCATCGGCGATCCGCAGGACATAGCGCCCCTCGGCATCCTCGCGCAGGGCGGCGTCGGGCACGGCAAATGCCCCCCTCGCTTCCTCGATGATGATGGCGCCCGATGCGAACATGCCGCCGCGGAGTTTGCCCTCAGGGTTGGGCACCGAGATCAGCACTGGCACAGTGCGGGTGCCTTTGGCCGCCACCGGGCTCACCCCCTCGACCGTGGCGGCGAAACTCTGGCCCGCGAGCCCCTCGACAGTAAGAGAAACCCCCTGCCCCGGCTTCAGCTGCGGGCTGGCGCTGACCGGCACATAGGCGGTCATTTCCATCACCGAGAGATCGACGAGATCGAACAAAGCCGCGCCGGCGGTGATCAACTGGCCCGGCTCGATCGAACGCGACGCGACGATGCCGTCGAACGGCGCGGTGACGGTGGCGTTGCGGATCACCAGCTCGGCGGCGGCGACCTGGGCTTCGAGCGCCGCAAGGTTCGCCTTCAGCGCCTCGATCGCCGCCTTCTCGGATTCTACCGTAGCGCTGGGGGCGAGGCCGCTATCGGCGAGCCTCAGCGTCCGCTCGAGCTGGTTCTCGGCCTGCGCCAGTTGCGCGCGGGTTGCAGCGGCGGTGCTGCGCTGCTGGCTCAGCTGAATCTGGGAGGTCTCGACATCGACAGTCGCCAGCACGGCGCCGACCTTGACCTGATCGCCGACGCGCACCTCGACACCCTTGAGCGTACCATTGACCTGCGAGGCAATGGCAATGGACCGCCGCGGCATCAGCGATCCGGTGGCCTTGAGCGTTTCGGACAAGGTCGCCGGCTGTGCCGTCGCCACGTCGATGGCGAGCAGGCGCTTGACCACCTCAGGCGCCGGCGCGGCGGCTTCGGTGGGGGTCGAGGCCTGCGGCGCCAGGAACTGCGGCAAGACGAACACCGCAAGACCGACCACCACCACGGCGGCGCCGGCCCACAGCCAGGGAAAGCGCGCCGGCTGGATGCCGGCCGCCAGCAACGCCCGCTTCTTCAGCTCGCGCCGGCTCAGCGCCCATTCGGGTTTCGGGGCAGGCTGGGTTGCGGGCTCGTCCATGGCG
The DNA here is from genome assembly GCF_001402915.1 of Devosia sp. A16. Lineage (GTDB taxonomy): Bacteria > Pseudomonadota > Alphaproteobacteria > Rhizobiales > Devosiaceae > Devosia_A. Next base: position 3,386,544 of record NZ_CP012945.1, on the reverse strand, counting down.
CAATCCTCGGGTAAATGGGTGCATAGGTGTCGCCGCCACCGAGCGAGCCCGGCAGGGCGAGGGGTGGCTTTTCCGCCGTCAAGCTTGCATGAACCTTGCGTGGGTCGGGCGCAGCGCGCATGGCCCGCTTGCGCGGCGGAGGTTGTCCGGCGCAAGCTTTCGGCAAGCTTGCTCGGCGATGACGACCAAGGAGGTGCCGATGCGGCTATTGCTGGTGGAAGACGAACCCGACATGGCGACGCTGCTGCGCGCGGCGCTGGAGAAGCACGATTTCGTCACCGACCACGTGCCCTCGATAGAATTCGCTATCGAGGCGATCGAGACGGTGGCGCATGACCTCGTCATTCTCGACCGGCAACTGGGCGACGGCGACGGCGCCTCGCTGATCGCGCATATACGAAAGCGCCGACCGCACACGCCCATTGTCGTGCTGTCGGCCATGGGCGGCGCCAACCACCGCATCGAAGGGCTGAACCTGGGCGCCGACGATTACCTCGCCAAGCCCTTCGTGGTCGACGAACTGGTGGCGCGCCTGCGGGCCGTGCTGCGCCGGCCCAGCCAGGTGGAAACGGCGCCACTCAGCATGGGCAACCTATCGCTCGACCTCAACCATGGCGACGTTTTCGTCAGCGGCGACAAGGTCGACCTGCCGCGCCGCGAGTATCTGGTGCTGGAAAGCCTGATGCGGCGGGCCGGCCGGACGGTGCGCCGCGCCGTGCTCGAGGAAGACGTCTACGGCTCGGACGACGAAATCCAGTCCAACTCGCTCGAAGCCCACATCTCGCGCCTGCGGCGCAAGCTCGCCGAGGCCGGCAGCAGCGTCGAAATCCACCCGGTGCGCGGCGTCGGGTACCTGCTCAGGCAATCATGATCCGCAAACCCAAGATCGTCCGCCTCGAACGGCGGCTTACCCGTCGCATGATCCAGGTGCAGGCGGTGGCGCTGCTGCTGTTCTTCGCCCTCGTGGTGTTCCCGCTTGGGATCTATCCGGCGCTCCGTTTCATCGACGCGCCGCCGCTCGACCCCGCTAACGGCGAGACCTTTGCCGAAGCCATCCGCCCCGCTCCCGACGGTGGCGCCCAGGTGGAGATGACCTCCAAGCTCAAGCAACTGATCGCCGACAAGCCCGGGGTCTGGTTTGTCGCCTCGACCGAGGCGGGCATCAAGGTCTCATACGGCAAGATTCCGATATTCTACGACGAGTTGGACACCGCGCTCTGGGAGTTCGCTTCGGTCGACGTTCGGCCGCGCGCCGGATCCCCGGTGGATGCGCTGCAGCTCGAGCGGCACCGGAGCCAGATCGGCGACGTCATGGTGGCTTCGGGTGGTGGACGAACGATCGGTGTGCTGTCGTTCGTCGCCGGGTTCTGGGCCTTGTTCAGCCTGGCGCTGCTCGCCATCACCACCATCGCTGCCGCCATCATCATCCCCCGGGTGATCCGGCGCGAACTGCGCGGCCTGAAGCAAGCGGCCGAGCAAGCCGAGCTGATCGACATCGATGCCCGCGGCACGCAACTGCCCACCGAGAACGTGCCGCAGGAGGTGCGCGCCCTGGTCGATGCCGTCAATGCGGGGCTCACCCGCCTCGACAAGGCCTATGCGCAGCGCGAGCGGTTCCTCGCCGACTCCGCCCATGAGCTGCGCACGCCGATCGCGATCCTGCAGACCCGGCTGGAAACGGCGGCGCCGTTCCCGGAAAAGAGCCGCCTGCTGATGGACGTGGCGCGGCTCTCCGGCCTCGCCGACCAGTTGCTCGACCTGCAGCGCATCGATCTGGGCGAGACCGCGATGCGGCCGCTCGACCTGGTCGAGATTGCCGGCACCGTCGTCGGCGACCTTGCCCCGCTCGCCATCAATGCCGGCTACGAACTGGAACTGCAGGCGCCCGAGCAGGCGGTAACGGTCTCGGGCGACGAGGGCAGCCTCACCCGGGCGATCGCCAATGTAGTGCAGAACGCCATCGTCCACGGGAACAACCACGGACACATCACCGTCGAGGTCACCGCCGCCGGAGCCTTGTCGGTAAGCGACGAGGGACCCGGGGTCGCCCCTGCCGACCGCGAGCGCATCTTCGAGCCGTTCTATCGGGTGAAGCCGCTCGCCACCGGCGCCGGCCTTGGCCTCAATCTCGTCGCCTCGATCATCCAGCGCCATCACGGGCGTATCGCCGTCACCGAGGCGCCGGGCGGGGGCGCCCGCTTCACCATGGCCCTGCCGCTCGATACCCGCGCGGACGCAGCGCAGCCATGAAACGAACAGGGCGCCGAAGCGGCGCCCTGACGTAAGTCGGCGGAGCACCAGTTCCTACTTCAGCAGGCCCGTCTGCACCGAACCCTGCAGCTGGCGCTGGAAGATGATGTAGGTGACCAGCACCGGCAGCACGGTGATCACCACGGCAGCGAACAGCGCGCCGAAGTTCACCGCATAGCCGGCCTGCGAGGCGAACGATGCCATGCCCTGGCTCAGCACGTAGTTGGCGGTGTTGGTGTTGAGGGCGATCGGCAGCAGGAACTGGTTCCACAGCCCCAGGAAGTTGAAGATCGCCACCGACGCCATGCCGGGCTTGGCCATCGGCAGCATGATGGTGAAGAAGATGCGCCACGGCCCGGCCCCGTCGATCGCGGCCGCCTCTGCGACTTCCTGCGGCAGGGTGCGGAAGAAGGCGTAGAGGAAGAACACCGTGAACGGCAGCGCGAACGCCACATAGGTGATGATCAGGCCGGGGAAGGTGTTGAGCAGCCCGAAGCCGCGCAGCGTCTGGAACAGCGGCACCACCGCGAGGAAGATCGGAAAGGTGAGGCCGGCCAGCATCAGGTAGTAGATGACCTTGCTGCCCTTGAACTCGTAGCGCGCGAGGAAATAGGCGCACATGGCGCCAAGCAGCATCACGATGACCAGGGCGAAGCCGACGACGATCACCGTGTTGAAGAAATAGGTGCCGATCGACGCCGTGGTCCAGGCCGAGACATAGTTGTCGAAATTGAAGCTGGTGGGCAGCGTGAACGGCGATGCGAAGATCTGCTGGGTGGTCTTGAACGAGCTCATCAGCACCCAGAGCAGCGGCGCGCAGATGATCACCACCCAGGCGATCAGCGCGATATGCGAAATGGTGCTGACGGTCTGGTCGGTCCAGATGGTCCTCTTGGCCACCGGATGCTCTAGCTGGACGGTCGGCTTGGGCTCTACGGCAGGCGTGGGCGCTGCAACGGCACGGGCCAGCGGTGCTGCCGCGGGCGTGGTGATGCCGCCCGACTTCTGCGGACGACCGGTCCACCAGAAGACGAAGAACACCAGCGCGCAGAACAACAGCGTAATCAGCGCCAGCGCCGCGCCCATCGAGGTGGCGTAGCCGAACTTACCCTTCTTGAAGGCGGTGTTGAGCAGGTGCTGGGAGATCACCACGGTGGAATTGGCGGGGCCGCCCGAAGGGTTCAGCGCCTGCATGTAGACGAAGGCGTCGAGCGCGAGGATGCCCAGATAGACATAGGCAGTGCGGATATTGTCGCGGATCATCGGCACGGTGATCGAGATCGCGGTGCGGAAGCGGCCGGCGCCGTCGACGCGCGCCGCCTCGTAGACCTCGGACGGAATGCCTTTGATCGCCGCGATGAACAGCACCATGTAGAAGCCGACCATCGACCAGGCGATGACGAAGATCGAGGCGCCCATGGCGGTGCGCTCGTCGCCGAGCCAGGCGAAGGACTTGAAGAAATCGAACCCCATCGCCGTGAGAATGCCGTTCAACAGGCCGCTCGAGGGGTCGTACATCTGCGCCCACAGGATGCCGATGACGATGGCGGGCACGGTGTAGGGGAAAAAGGAGATGATGCGGTAGAGGCTCGAGTGCTTGAGCCCGCGGATCTCTCCCTGGGTAGAGCCGCCGATGGTCACCAGGGTCGCCAGCGTCAGCGCCAGGATGATGACGAGCGGCGGCAGGACCACGACCAGCACGATGGAGTTGTACACCGCCTTGGTGAAGACCGGGTCCTGCAGCAACGCTGCGTAGTTGGCCAGGCCCACGAAGTTCATCTTCTTCGAAAAGCCTGTCCAGTCCGTCATAGAGTAGTAAAAGGCTTGCACGAATGGCGAGATCACGAAGATCACGTAGATCGCCAGCGGGAGGCCGAGGAACACCAGCGCGAAGCTGGTGCTCTCAAGGTTCGGCAGTTTCCACCGACGGGCTGTGGTGGCCGGTGCCCTCGCCATCGTGCTGTCCATTACTTCACTTCGACTTTCGTGACCGAGGGATCGTTGTAGACGGCGCTGGTGATCGCCTCGAGCGCGGCGGTGAAGGCCGCCACGTCAAGCTTGCCATCGAGGAAGCTGTTCCAGACGACGAGCTCGTCCTGGTTCGTGCCGTAGAGGTCGAACGAGTTCCAGGTGAAGACGTCGCTGCCGGCTTCCGCGAGGAGCTTGGACTGCGAGACCAGAGCGGTCGAACCGAAACCGTCGGCTGGCACGGTGTCCTTGACGATGGTCGGAGCGAGCTTGGTCTTGGCGAAGTTCGTCGCGGCTTCCTTCGAGAGCATCGTGCGGAGCAGTTCCTTGCCGCCGGCAAGGTTCAGCGCGCCTGCCGGAATGATGAACGGTTCGCCCGCCGTGGCGTGCAGAGCCGTCTTGGGCAGCTTGTCGTTGGCGTCGATCGACAGTTCCGCCATGCCGGTCATCTTGAAATCCGCCTTGGTGGCCGACTTCATTTCGTTCTCGATCCACGAGCCCGACGGGTAGAGCAGGAACGACTGGTCGTTCGACCATTGCGCCTGCGCCGCGGTGAACTGGGTGCCAGCACCACCCGGCTTCATCATGCCGCCCGAGATGATCTCATGCAGCGCGGTGAAGACGGCCTGGAACGCCGGATGCGACCAGAAGCCCGGGGTGAAGTTGTCGACGGCGAGACGCACTTCGTCGCCGCCCGCCTTGATCGCCGAAGCAACCGCGGTGGTGCGGTAGTAGGTCGCCGCTTCCTTGCCCCAACCGAACAGGTAGAGACCCTTTTCCTTGGCCTTCTTGCCAAGTTCGATGGCCTCGGCCCAGGTGGTCGGCGGTGTCCAGCCATTGGCCTCGAACAGCGAAGCCGAGTACCAGATGCCGTAGACGGTCATCACGTAGTTCAGCGCGACGAACTTGTCGCCGAAGGTGCCCGGCTTCTCGACGCCACCCACCAGGGTGTCGCGGATCTTGGTGCCTTCGAGGCTCGGCGCATCGAGCACCGAGTTCATGTCTTCGAGCTGGTCGATGATGGCCGCAAAGCCGATGGCCTGCGCACCGGAGTTGTCGATCAGGTCCGGCGGGTTGCCGCCGAGGAAGCGCGGCTGCAGCTCCTGGGCGATCTGGGTCGACGGCGACACCTTCACGGTGACATTGGGGTGGTTCTTCTGCACGAGGTTGGCGGCGAACTCGACATAGTCGATGCCGTAACCGCCGTTGAAGATCACCGCGTCAACGGTCGAACCGTCGGCAACGCCGAACGGGTTGGCCGCATCCTGTGCGAAAGCGCTGGTCGAGCCGAGCAGCCCGCCGAACGGCACTGCTGCCGCCAGAGCCGTCGTGCCGAGCAGGAAGCTGCGGCGGTCGATGGTCTTTTTGAACATTTAGTTCCTTCCCTTCTCCAAGTATTCAGTCGTTAGGCCCCACGCCAAACGCCGCCGTAATCCCTCAGGATTCCCCACGGATGCGCTTGCCGTAAAGATCTTCGAGGGCACGATTGTGCTCGTCGCCCCCGGGAATATTTGCCGAAATGTAGAGCGGCGGCGTCTTGCCGCGCTTGAGCAGCGCTTCCGCCACGCCGATGGTGATGCGCTGCGCTATGAATGCAGCAGTGAGCGAGGAGACGGCGCCGACACCCATACCACCCTCCAGTTGCAGGGTACTGTCGCCGAAGGGCGCCAGGTTGTCGATGGCGATATCTGCCACTTCTTTGAGGCGCTTGCCGCTCGGATGCTTGGGCGTAACTTTGCTGGTGTGGTCGAAACTGGTCACCGCCACCACCTTGTGGCCCCGCGCCTTGGCGGCCAGCGCCAGCCCGACGATGGAGCCGTTGACGCCCGAGTTCGAGGCGATGATGAACACGTCGTTCTGGTCGATGTCGTAGAGCGAGAGCAGGTTCTCGGCGACGTTGGGGTCGCGCTCCAACGCCGCGCCGCCCAGGATCGAAAGATCCTGGCCGCCGCGCAGCACCAGGGCGCGCAACGGGATGCGGTTGGCCGCGATCAGACCGCCGGCACGGCCGGCAATCTCCATGGCGAAGGCTTCCGAGTGACCGGTGCCGAAGGCCTGGATCACGCCGCCGGCCGCCACTGCGTCGGCCACCAGAGCAATGGTGTCGTCGATCGCCTGGTTCGGGCCCGCGAGCTTGGCGAGGCGGGTGGAGACTTCGGTATGAAACTGCGTCGTCAGGTCGGTCATAATCACATGGGTTCCGTTAGGTCTGAGCCGTCGAGCGGCGCGCGGCAGTGTTGGGCAAGGCGCCACCCCGCATCGGGCGGCGGCGCGGCGCCACCGCGGCGCCCGAGGCGGCGAGGAAGCGCGTCGTGCGGTCGAAGTTCGACTGCGCGATCAACAGGTAGAGCAGGTCCACCACGAACAGCTGGCAGTGCCGGGCGGAAAGGTCCGCCGGCTGCAGGTAGCCATCGGGCGAGGCGGCGATCAGCACGTCATGGGCGAGCCGGGCGAGCGGCGAATCCGGATTGCCGGTAATCGCCACGGTGTGGGCGCCGGTCGCCTTGGCCACCGTCAGCATCTGGATGGTTTCGTCAGTGCGTCCGGTGTTGGAAATGCCGATAGCGACGCAGCGATCATCGAGGATGGCGGCGCTGGTCAGCCCGTTATGCACCTCGGCCCAGGTATGGACGTTGACCCCGATGCGATAGAGCCGCGCCTCGGTCTCGAGCGCGGTGAGCGCGCTGCCGCCGACGCCATAGACGTCGAGCTGTCGCGCCTTGACGATGGCTTCGGCCACCCGAATGGCGGTCGGCATGTCGAGCAGCCCTGCGGTGGTCTGGAGGCTCAGCACGTGGGTGTTGAGCAGCGCGTTGCGGATTTCGTCGGGTGAGTCATCGGGCCCGAAAGACCGACCGATCTCGCCGATCCAGGCCGCCTTGGCGCCGCCGCGGCCGACATCCTCGGCAATGCCGACGCGCAGCTGCGCATAGCCGGCATAGCCGATCGTCCGGCAGAAACGGGTGACGCTGGCGGCCGAGGTCCCGGCCCGCTCGGCCAGTTCGGTGATCGACAGGGTCAGCGGCGCCTTGGGATCGTCAATCAGCACCGCCGCGATTTTCGCCATCGTAGCCGGCATCTGGGACTGATAAGTCCTGATCCGGTCCAGAACGCTGAACGTCTTTGCGATGGCGGTCATCTATGTTAGGAGCCCATACCCTGAAAATCACTCTCAAGAAGGCCGCTGCGCGGATGAAAACAATTCTTATCCAGCAATTTTCACGAAGGCAAGCGGGTCGATAACGCGATGAACAAGGCGTTGCTCGCCATCGATGTGGGCGGATCCACATCGCGCGCTACCCTGGTCGACCATGCCGGCCGCTGTCTCGGCCAGGGCCGCAATCGCGGCGGCAATCCGGCCTCCAACACCCCGGATCAGGCAGCCTCCGCCATCATCTCGGCCGTTGAGGCCGCCGTGGCCGAAGCCGGCGCGCCGCTCGACATCGAGCTGGCGCTGATCGCGCTCGCCGGCCCGCGCGCCCATGTGGCGCAGGATCGGCTGGAGCAGGCGTTTCGCGCCAATGGGCTTACCGGCCCGCTGCTGTTCGCCGGCGACCTCGAGGCCCTGCTTGCCTCGGTGACTGCCGCGCGCGACGGCTACTGCATCGTGGCGGGCACCGGCGCCGGCGCGGTGCGGATCCGCAATGGGGCTATCGAAGCGGTGGTCGATGCGGCCGGCTGGCTGCTGGGCGATCTCGGCTCGGGCTACTGGCTCGGCCATCACGCCGCCATCGCGGTGACCGCCGACCTCGAGGGCCGGGGCGAGAAAACTGCGATGACGGCAGCGCTACTCGGCGCCTTCGGCATCACCTATTCCGACGAGAAGGCCTTTACCGGCCGTCAGCTCTGCCTGCAACAGTTCGTCGATGCGATCTACAAGCTTCGCCCGATCGAGTTGGCCCGCTTCGCGCCGCTGGTCATCGCCAATCGCACCGACAAGGTAGCGGCGGCGCTGCTGGCGCAATCGGAGGCCTACCTCCTTGCCGACTTCAAGATGATCTTCGATCCCGGGATGCCCGGCCCGGTGGCGCTGGGTGGCGGTATCGCCCCGCATCTGCTGACCCTGCCGGCCGCGCTGTCCGAAGTCATCCGCGCCGCCGGCCACACCCCCGATGTCCGCATCGCCGGCGACGGCTCGGTCGGCGCCGTGGTGCTGGCGATGCGCGCCATCGGCCTCACGGTGGATGATACCAGGGTGGCGGCGGTGACCGCGTCGATAGCGGCGCGTGCGGCGGTTTCGGCCTAGAACGAGCCAGTGAAGGGCCGGGGGGCGTCGTCGGCCACTGGCACAGAACGCCCGATCCGCCACCATCGGCACCAGCACGTTCGGTCGCTTGATGACCCGGCCCGCCGGCATCGCCGGCGGCCTCTGTGTGCCCTGAGCATAGCCTAAAGTGGGACGTAGGAGCGGGCCGGTCAGCATTGACACGTTTGGCCGATGAGTCGAATATTCTCAGCATTGGAACGGTTTGTTCCAAATATGGGACACCAGTTACCTGCATGACGTAAGTATTTCGCCTCCTGAGGGGGAGGCATTGAGTTCGGCCTGAAGCAACGCTCTGGGCCGATCTGGAGGAGAAGCTAGCAATGAACATACTCGACAGCCGCCTTGGCCGCGGCTTGTTCAAACTTGCCCTGACGTCACTATTTCTGGTTGCGGCAGGACTGTCGCCGGCAGCCGCCCAGAGCGCGGCGGAAGGCGGCACGATGGTCTTCGCCCACGAGCAGGAACCGGGCAGCCTCAACATCCTGCACCCGAGCGCCGGCGGCGGCGCCGCCTCGGCGACCGGTGGCCTGTTCAACGTCGGGACCTACCGCTTTCCGCCGGGCAGCGATCCGGTGCCGTTCATCATTTCGAAGGAAGCCGAGATCACCAACGACCCGTTCACGGTGACCTATACGATCCGCGACGACGCGGTGTGGAACGACGGCACGCCGATCACGGCGGCAGACTATGCCTTTACCTACGAGACCATCGTCAACCCGGATTGGACCATCGCCAACCGCCGGCCCTACGACCTGATCACCGGCTACGAGATCATCAGCGACAAGGTGATCCGCTTCGATTTCAGCCAGCCCTATGCCTATTACCAGCAGATGTTCCCGCTGCTGCTGCCCAAGCACGATCTCGAGGGCAAGGACTGGGACACCGCCTGGCGCGACGGGCCGGGCGTCACCAATGGCGCCTTCAAGTTCGAGGCGTGGCAGAAGGGCCAGCAGATCTCGTTCGTCAAGAATGAGCACTACTGGGCCGATGGCCCCAAGCTCGACCGCATCGTCATCCGCTTCGTGCCGGAAACCAACACGTTGCTCGAACTGCTGCGCTCGGGCGAGATCGATGCCTCCGACCCGCAGCCGCAACCGCAGATCATCAGTGCGGTGGCCGGGCTCGACGGCATGAAGGTCAATGCCCGCTCCGGCCTCGTCACCGAGTTCATGCGCTTCAACCTGAAGACGCCGGGCCTCGACAAGGCGTTCGTCCGCCAGGCTATCGGCATGGGTATCGACCGCGTGGCGCTGGTCGAAAACCTGATGGGACCGATCGACCCCGAGGCCAAGCCGACCCAGAGCCTGTTCTTCGAGCCGACCAGCCCCTACTACAAGCCCAACTTTTCGAGCCTCGATTACGACCCGGCCGGGGCTATCGCGCTGCTCGAACAGAATGGTTGCGTGCGCGGCGCCGATACGGTGTTCGAGTGCGACGGGGTGCGGCTGGAGTTCGGCTATCTCAGCACCTCGGGCAACGAGCGGCGCGAACTCACCTTCGAGATCGTGCAGTCGTTCCTCGCCGAGGTCGGCATCAAGGTGAACGCCGACTTCGCCCCGGCGGCGATCCAGTTCGGCACCCGCCTGCCGGAAGGCGACTTCCAGATCATCAGCCATGGCGGCCCCTACAACGACGCCAAGGAAATCCTCACGGTCTATGGCTGCGACTCGCCGACCAACACCACCGGCTATTGCAACCCCGAGGCCGATAAGCTCGCCAACCAGGCCCTGCAGACGCCGGATGCCGCGGCCCGGGCCGAGCTGATGAACCAGTACGAAGCGATCATCGCCAAAGACGTGGCGCTGATCCCGTATTTCGGCCTGCCGCGCATGGTGGTCTACAACTCCAAGCGCGTCGAAGGCTTCAATGTCAGCCCGGCGCAGGATGGCAGCGTGTCGATCGGCGGCTGGTACTGGAACTGGAACTCGCACGAGTTCCACCGGGTGCAGTAACGCCCCCACCGCAATCTGACGTCCCGGCGGCACAGGCTGGCCGGGACGTGTCGACTCCCGACGCGAGCTTGATCCATGCGGTTTGTGTTCCAGCGTCTCGCGTTCAGCCTCGTGGTGCTGTTCGTCGCGACCATCATCATCTTCTTCGGCATCTCGGCGATCGGCGATCCGCTGGGCGAAATCCGCTCGCAGCCCGGCATCAGCCATGAGGCGTTGCAGCGGCTGATCGACAAGAAGCACCTCGATGACCCGCTGATCATCCAGTACGGCTACTGGTTGCGCGACCTGCTGTTCAACCAGTTCGGCACCGACCTGCTGTTCGACCGACCGATCTGGCCGGAACTGAGCCGGGCGCTGGGCACGACGCTGCAGGTGGTACTGGCGGCCGAAGTCCTCGCGATCCTCGTCGCCGTCGTCATCGGCACGCTCGCCGCACGCTACCAGTATTCGCTGTTCGATTACGGCACGACGCTTGCGAGCTTCATCGGCTACGCCATCCCGGTGTTCTGGCTGGCGCTGATCCTGCAGATCCTCACGGTCAATTTCTACGAAGCCACCGGCATCCGTATCTTCTATATTTCTGGGCTCAGTTCCGACGATGCGGGGACCGGCTTTGCCTGGCTGGTCGATCGAATCCAGCATCTAGTACTGCCGGTGCTGGTGCTGTCGATCGCCTCGATCGCCTCGCACAGCCGCTATGTCCGTGCCTCGATGCTCGAGGTGATCAACTCGGACTATGTGCGCACTGCGCGCGCCAAGGGCGTCAACGAGCGCACGATCCTGCTGCGGCATAGCCTGAGGAACGCCACGCTGCCGCTGGTCACGGTGATCGGGGTCAGCATCGGCCACCTGTTCAACGGCACCATCCTGATCGAGACGATCTTCTCGATGCCGGGGATGGGCCTCTACTTCTTCAACGCACTCAACACCCGCGACACCTACTCGCTGATGGCGTGGCTGGTGGTCACGTCGGCGGTGATGCTGCTGATGAACCTGATCACCGACCTGCTCTATGGCGTACTCGACCCGAGGATCAACAAATGACCGATCACGGCGTGGCGGCATCGGCCGGCGATCGCGAAGGCCTCGACGTCACGGTGCGCTCGCAGTTCCGGCTGGCGCTAGGCCGGTTCCTGCGCCACCGGGTGGCGATGGCGAGCCTCGTCATCCTGGCAGTCATCATCGTCGTCGCGTTCTCAGCCGAAGTGATCACGCCCTACAGTTTCGACGGGATGAACCTGCGCGCGGCGCGCCTGCCGCCGACGCTCGAGGGCGGACACCTGTTCGGCACCGACAAGCTGGGGCGCGACTACTTCACCCGCGTGCTGTACGGCGCCCGCACGTCGATTTTCGTCGCCCTGGTGGTGGCGCTGCTGTCGACGCTGATCGGCACGCTGATCGGCGCCACTGCCGGCTATTTCGGCGGCTGGATCGACGATGTGTTCATGCGCTTCACCGACCTGGTGCTGATCCTGCCGGGGCTGGCGCTGCTGATGATCCTCATCGCCTTCATCGGCGAGGGCTCGCCGCTGCAGATCGCCATCATCCTCTCGTCGCTGATGTGGACGCTGATCGCCCGGGTGGTGCGGGCGCAGATCCTATCGATGCGCACCCGTGAGTTCGTCGAAGCAGCGACGCTGTCGGGGGCTTCGGCCTGGCGGGTGATCTGGCGGCACATGCTGCCCAACATGCTGGGACCGATCATCGTCAACGCCACGCTGACGGTTTCGTCGGCCATCCTGATCGAGTCGGCGCTATCATTCATCGGCTTCGGGGTGAAGCCCCCTACCCCGGCGCTGGGCCAGCTGATCTCGGACGGCCGCGGGGCAATGCAGACGCAGTGGTGGCTGGTGACCTTCCCGGGGCTGGTGATCATCGCCATCTGCCTCACCATCAACTTCATCGGCGATGGGCTGCGCGACGCGCTCGACGCCCGGCAGGCGCAACGGAGCTGATCGATGACGCCAGCGAACCAAGGTCCGCCGCTGCTTTCGGTGGAGCGGCTGATCACCGAGTTCCGCAGCGCCGAGGGCACGGTGCGGGCTGTCGACGAGGTGTCGTACCAGATCTGGCCCGGCGAGACGCTCGCGGTGGTGGGCGAATCCGGTTCCGGCAAGAGCGTCACCGCCATGTCGGTGCTGGGCCTCATCCCGCGACCGCCCGGCCGGATCGCCGGCGGGCGCATCCTGTTCGAGGGGCGCGACCTGCTGACGGTGCCGCCGGCCGAGATGCGGGCCATTCGCGGCAAGGCCATCTCGATGATCTTCCAGGATCCGATGACTTCGCTCAACCCGGTGCTGACCGTCGGCTTCCAGATCGCCGAAGCGATGCTGGCGCATGGCGACATGGGGCGTGCCGAGGCCGCCGAGCGCGCGGTGGAACTGCTGCGCACCGTGGGCGTACCCAATGCCGCCGAGCGCTACCAGCAGTTCCCGCACCAGTTCTCGGGCGGCATGCGGCAGCGTGCGCTGATCGCCATGGCGATCGCCAACCGGCCGCGGCTGGTGATTGCGGACGAGCCGACCACGGCGCTCGACGTGACGATCCAGGCGCAGGTGTTCGAAGCGCTGCGGCTGGCGCAGGCCGAGACACAGGCGGCGATGGTGCTGATTACCCACGACATGGGACTGGTGGCCGAACTCGCCGACCGGGTGGTGGTGATGTATGGCGGCCGGGTGGTCGAGACCACCGACGTGCGGACGCTGTTCCACGCACCACGCCATCCCTACACCAGGGGGCTGCTGGCCAGCCTGCCGCGGATGCATGAGCGCTCCGAGCGGCTGACGCCGATCCCGGGCGCGCCGCCGAGCCTCGTCAACCGTCCCTCCGGCTGCGCCTTTCATCCACGCTGCGCGCATTCGGCCGGTCGGCTGCCGTGTCGCACGGAGGTGCCGGCCATGCGTGAGGTGGAGCCGGCACACTGGTCGGCCTGCCATTATGCCGAGGAGCTCCAGGACAGCCGGGGAAGGGCCGAAGCATGACGGCCGGGACGCGAGCAGAGCCGCTGCTCAAGATCGACAACCTGGTGAAGCATTATGGCGTGCGGGGCGGCAGGAAGCCGGCGATCCAGGCGGTCAACGGCATCAGCCTGGCCCTCAGGGCCGGCGAGACACTCGGGCTGGTGGGGGAATCCGGTTGCGGCAAATCCACCACCGGGCGCTGCATCATTGGGCTCGAGCAGCCGACCGGTGGGCGGATCGTCTTCGACGGCAAGCCGATCGAGCATGGCCGGCGGGCGGCGCTCACCGCGATGTGGCGCGACATGCAGTACGTGTTCCAGGACCCGTTCGCCTCGCTCAACCCGCTGATGACGGTGTTTGCCATCCTGTCCGAGCCGCTGCGGCTTTCGGGGATGAAGGCTGCCGAGGCCCAGGCGCGGGTCGCCGAGCTGATGCGACTGGTCGGGCTGGCGCCCGAGCACGGCAACCGCTTTCCGCATGAGTTCTCGGGTGGCCAGCGCCAGCGCATCGGCATCGCCCGGGCTCTGGCGCTCAACCCGAAACTGCTGATCCTCGACGAGCCGGTTTCGGCGCTCGACGTCTCGATCCAGGCGCAGGTGATCAACCTGCTCGAAGACCTGCAGGACCAGCTCGGGCTCGCCTATCTGTTCATCGCGCATGATCTCTCGGTGGTCAGCCATATCTGCGACCGCATCGCGGTGATGTATCTGGGGCGGATCGTCGAGGTCGGTACGCGCGAGGAGATCTTCGACCGACCGCAGCACCCCTACACCCAGGCGCTGCTCAGCGCCGTGCCGATCGATGACCCCGACCTGCGCGGCAGGCGCAAGCGCATCGTGCTGCAAGGCGATCCGCCCAGTCCCGCCGACCCGCCATCGGGCTGCGCGTTCCGCACCCGCTGCTGGAAAGCCACCGATATCTGCGCACAAGCGGTGCCGGCGCTGGAGCCGAAACCTCAGGCCAGGCAGGCGGTGGCCTGCCACCATGCCGGCGCGCTTACGGCGGAGCCCGCATGAGCCATGCGCCAGGCGGGTAGGAGATCGGGGCCGGATCGTGTAGACGGCTAGTCGGTTTTCCCAAGCGGCGTGGCTTCAGCATGAAACTGCAAAACCGGCGGGTGCTGCTGATCATCGGCGGCGGCATCGCTGCCTACAAGGTGCTGGAGCTGATCCGGCGGCTGCGCGACGAAGGCGCAAGAGTGCGCTGCGTGATGACGGCGGCGGCGATCGAGTTCGTGACGCCCTTATCCGTCGCGACGCTCAGTGCCGACCGGGTGTTCACCGACCTGTTCGACCGCAATGACGAGCACGATGTCGGCCATATCCGGCTGTCGCGCGAGGCCGACCTGATCGTGGTGGCGCCAGCGACGGCCGACCTGATGGCGAAGGCCGCGACCGGCGCCGCGAACGACCTCGCCACCGCCGTGCTGCTGGCCTCCGACAAGCCGGTGCTGATGGCGCCGGCGATGAACCCGCGGATGTGGGCGGCGGCGCCGACACGGCGGAACCATGCCACCCTGCTCGGCGACGGCGTGGAGTTTGTCGGGCCGAAATCCGGCGCGATGGCGGAAGCGGGCGAGGCGGGCGAAGGCCGCATGGCCGAGCCGGCGGAGATCCTCGCGGCGGTGATCGACAGGCTTGGCCGCGCCGGGCCCCTCAGCGGGCGGCGCTTCATCGTCACCTCCGGCCCCACGCATGAGCCGATCGATCCGGTGCGCTACATCGCCAATCGCTCGTCCGGCAAGCAGGGCCACGCCATCGCCGCAGCGCTGGCGAGGTTGGGGGCCGAGGTGCAGTTGATCACCGGGCCGGTGACGATCGCCGATCCGCAGGGGGTCAGGACGACCCATGTCGAGACGGCGCGCCAGATGCTGGCTGCGGTCGAAGACGCCCTGCCGGCCGATGGCGCGGTGTTCGTCGCGGCGGTGGCCGACTGGCGGGTCGACAGCGTCGCGACGGACAAGATCAAGAAACAACCTGGAGCCGAGACCGCGCCGAGCCTGAGCATGGTCGAGAACCCTGACATTCTCGCGACGGTCGGGCACCATGCGCAGCGGCCCCGCATCGTCGTGGGCTTCGCGGCAGAGACGCGCGACGTGGTGGCCAATGGCGAGTTGAAGCTCAGGCGAAAAGGCGCCGACCTGATCGTCGCCAACGACGTCTCGGCCGCCGGCGGCGCCATGGGCGGGGATCGCAACAGGGTGACACTGCTGAGCAAAGACGGTGCCGAGGCTTGGCCCGAGCTGGACAAGCTCGAAGTGGCTGAGCGGCTGGCGCAGGTGATTGCGGCGCGGTTGGCGGCAGGACCGACCCGCTGATGACGCGGACCGCCGAGCTCTCGCCCTACCACCATTTCAGCAAGGCGGAATGGGTGGCGCTGCGCGCCGACGAACCGATGACGCTGAGCGCCGAAGACGTGCTGCGGCTGCGCGCCCTTGCCGACCCGATCTCGCTTCAGGAAGCCGAGCAGGTCTACCTGCCGCTGGCCCGCCTGCTCTCGCTCTATGTCGAGGCGATCCAGGGGCTGCACCTTGTGTCGCAGCGCTTCCTCAATACGGGCGCGCCCAAGGTACCGTTCATCATCGGAGTGGCAGGTTCTGTGGCGGTGGGCAAATCCACCACGGCGCGCATCCTCAGGGCCCTGCTGCAGCGCTGGCCGTCGAGCCCGAAGGTCGACCTCGTCACCACCGACGGCTTCCTTCACCCCAATGCCGTGCTGATGGAACGCGGGCTGATGCGGCGCAAGGGCTTTCCGGAAAGCTTCGACCGGGCGGGGCTCGTAGCTTTTCTCGCCGCGGTGAAATCGGGGAGGCCGGCGCTGGAGGTGCCGGTCTACTCGCACCTCGTCTATGACGTGGTGCCGGGAGAGCACCTGCGCGTCGACCAGCCCGACATCCTGATTGTCGAGGGGCTCAACATCCTGCAGCCGGGTGCACCCGGCAAGGCGGGCGCGCCGATCCTCTACGCCTCGGATTTCATCGACTTCTCGATCTATATCGACGCCGACCCGGCAGACCTCGAAGCCTGGTATCTCGAGCGCTTCTTCCGGCTGAGGGAAACGGCGTTCCGCAACCCGGACTCATTCTTCAAACGCTATGCCGACATGAGTGAGGAGGAGGCCGGCAGGTTCGGGCTCGACAACTGGCGCTCGATCAACCTGCCCAACCTCGTGGACAATATTGCGCCGACCCGGACGCGGGCCGACCTGGTCCTCAAGAAGGGCAGCGACCACTTGGTCGCCGAGGTGCTGCTGCGCATGGTGTAGAATGGCCCTTCATGCGGCGCTCCCGACGGGATAGGCTCCATGCCGCCTAATCATCGGGGGAATGACCATGGCCAGCCTGCTGACGCTCACTTACTCGTCGCCGACGCTCGATGTCGCCAAGGGCGAAGAGCTGGTCACCCAAGGGACGCCCGGGCGAGACCTCTACGTGCTGGAAAGCGGCAAGTTCGTGGTCGAACGCAACGGCGTGGCGATCGCGACCATCGAGCATGCCGATGCAATGATCGGCGAGATGTCGGTGCTGCTGGGTCGGCCGCATAGCGCCACGGTCAGGGCCGAGCGCGACAGCAAGGTGCGAGTGGTGCGCGACGCCATGCGCATCCTCGAAAAGCACCCGGAACTGGCGCTCCGGATCGCGCAGCTGCAGAGCCAGCGACTCGACGCCACCTCGGCGCTGCTGGTGGAGCTCAATCACGAGCATGTCGACAGGCCGGCCGAACGGAACCTGATCGGGCGAATTTTTGCGACGCTGATGGCGCCGGGGAAAGACCCGGGCGCGCATTAACTCCGAAGATGGTGGGACGCCCGTTCCCTTCTCCTCTCAGGGGAGAAGGTGGCCGAAGGCCGGTTGAGGGGTGAGGCGCCTCGACATGCTGGGAAAGCCAGCATGTCGCAATGCTGAACCCCTCACCCTAGTTCAACTACGGCCCTAGCGGTCCTAGCTCCACTACCCTCTGCCCTCAGGGGAGAGGGGCGCAAGCTGCTAGATCCAAGGACTAAATCGCGACCAGGCCCTCGCGCAGGATGATCGACACTGCGTCGGCGCGGTTGCGGGCACCGAGCTTTTCGAGGATGGCGGTGACGTGGAACTTGGCGGTGTGCACCGAGATGTCGAGCGCCCGGGCGATCACCTTGTTGGAAGCGCCGTCGACCAGCAGCTCCGCTACCTGGCGTTCGCGCTGGCTGAGCCTGGGCAAGAGTGAGGCGGGCAACCGCTCGTTGCCGGCGCGTTCGACCGTCTCGCGCTCCAGCGCGTAGCCGGCGCCGATCAGCATGGCGGCGGCGAGGATCAGGCCGGGATCGAGGCTGTCGATGGCATTGCGGCGCGCTTCGTCGGCGCCGACGCGCAGCACCCGGTGCGCGCCGGTGACCCCGCCCAGCGCAGCCGGGCGATCGGTAATGGTGACCGCCGCCTCCTCAGCGTCGGCTTCGTAGAGATCGTGACGCCCGGCGATCAGGGTGTGCAGCACCTGTTCGAGCGCCGGGTCGGTGAGATCAAAGGCGACGCCAAGGACCAGCCCGCCAAGGACCGACTGAGGGACCTGAGCGTCAGTTCCGCGGGCGTTCGCCGATAGTGATCTCGAGTTCCAATGCACTGCCACCGCGTTGCACTCCCAAACTGATAGTCTTGCCGACGGTTCCGCCGCTCAGGCGATCGGCGACATCGCTGACCGAGCGGACCTGGTCTCCACCCCATGTGGTGATTATGTCGCCAACAAGGAAGCCCCCGTCGGCAGCCGGGCTCGCCGGCTCGAGTCCGACGACGATCGCGCCGCCAGACTCGGCGAGCGGATGGAGGCTGACGCCCAGCCAACCGCGGGGAATATAGCCCTTTTCGCTCAGCGTTGCCACCGAACGGGCGATGGTGGAAGCAGGAATGGCGATGGTACGGCGGCGAGCGCCGGTGACCGCCATGCCGATGAGGCTGCCATCAGGCGCCACCACGGCGCCCCCTTCGCTGCGCGGCGAGAGGCGAAGGCCGAGCGTGATCCGTGCATCGATGTCGCCGCCGCGCATGCTGCGCCAGGGGGCGCCGACTTCGGTCACCGAGGCGAGGCCGGAGAGCACCGACTCCTCCCCGCGTCCGACCAGCACTGCCAGCGAGCCTGGCGCCGGCTGCGCCGCATGGGACCAGTCGGCAAACTCGGCCGTTTCGAGTTTGAGCAGCACAACGTCGGTACTGGGATCGCGGCCGATGATCTGCGCAGTCGCGGGCTTGCCGTCAGCGCCCAGCACAGCAACGTCGTCGTCGCCTTCGAGTACCTCGTCGGCACTGACGGCCAGCCCGGTGCGCCAGATGAAGCCCGAGAGTTCGCGGCCATCGCGGCCCTGAATGGCGACGATGCGGGAGGCGACGCTGGCGGTGAGCGCCGCGAGGGAAGCGGAAAGTGCCTCGAGTTCGGGGAAGGACATGTCGAGTGGCCTTGGTTGCGACGTTGCGCAAAACCTGCGCCCGGGAGGCCCGGCTCGAAAGCTCCCCATATGGGCAGGATCGCCGGCGAGGGCCGCAAAACCCACATTTGTCCGTAACCGAAACTGCCGGAGCACTCCATGGCTCAGCCCCTGCCCTTCCCCACCGACCAGCGCCTGCTCGATGTCTATTCGCTGACCGTGTCCGACGTCGCCGAAACGGTCGGGCCGGCGGTCGGCATGGTAACGACCGACGGCAAGGGCCACGGCTCAGGCGTGGTGCTGTCGCAGGATGGGCTGGTGGTCACCAATTCGCATGTGGTGGGCACGCATAAGGATGTGCATCTGGCGCTGCCCGACGGACAGCGGCTGGCCGGCCGGGTGCTCGGCGCCGATCCCGACACCGACCTCGCCATCCTCAAGGTCGACGGCGGTACATTGCCGATCGCCACACTGGGAGACAGCAACGAGCTCAAGCGCGGGCACATCGCCATCGCCATCGGCAACCCGCTCGGGTTCGAGTCGACGGTCACCGCCGGGGTGATCTCGGCGCTGGGGCGAAGCCTCCGCTCGCCGTCGGGGCGGCCGATCGAGGATGTGATCCAAACCGACGCGGCGCTCAACCCCGGCAATTCCGGCGGTGCGCTGGTCTCGAGCCTGGGTGAGGTCGTCGGTATCAGCACCGCGATGATCGCGGGCGCGCAGGGGATCTGCTTTGCCGTCGCCAGCAATACCGTCAAGCTGGTGCTGAGCGAAGTGCTCCAGCATGGCGGCGTGCGGCGCGCCTATCTGGGTGTTGCCGCGGATACGGTCAACCTGCCGCGCCGCGTGGCCGACGCGGCGCATGTCGGCACCCAGACCGCCGCGGTGCTGCATACGATCGTCGCCGGTGGCCCGGCGGCACGCGCCGGGGTGCGCGAAGGCGATGTGCTGCTGAGCCTCGATGGCCGTCCGGTCGAGGGTCCCGGCCCGTTGCTCAGGATGCTTACCGCCGACGCCATCGGCCGGCGGGTGCGGCTGCAGCTGCTGCGGCAGGGGCGATTGCTGGAGCTCGAGGTGGTGCTGACGCAGCGGCCGAGCGGGCCCGAACCTCGGTAGACACGGAGCGCGCGGCCACCTCCACCCTTGATCCCTCCCCACCAGGGAGGGAGACGCTACTCGCACCTACTCGGTTCTCGCCTCTCCCTCCCCTTGTGGGGAGGGCAGCAAAGCTTGTGAGCGCAGCGAGCTAGCGGCGCTGGGTGGGGGTGGCCCCACGCACTAGTTCGAGTAAACCCACCACCGTCTTGCTGCTGTGACCACCGTTCACTACGGTGCCGCCACTGGCGGAGGACAGTGTCATGGCGGCCGAGTGCAAGGTGATCCGGGGCGGCGAGGGCTTTCACGGCAAGCAGGGGCTCGACTATTTCGCCGGAGTGTCGGCGGAGTCGGCCGGCGCCAGGGGCATCTGCATGCACATGGTGGTGATCCCACCTGGGGCCGAGGCCAAGCCGCATTATCACGCGGCGCACGAGACGGCGATCTTTCAGATCGAAGGTTCGACGTCGTTCCGGCACGGGCCGAACCTCGAGTTCACCGACGTGGTCAATGAAGGCGACTATGTCTACATCCCCGCCGGCGTGCCGCACCAGCCGTTCAACCCGACCGACAGGCTGGCGCGGGCAATCATCGCCCGCACCGACCCAAACGAGCAGGAAAGCGTGGTGCTGATCTAGCTCCACCCGGCCTGCCCGTCCCCATCCCGCTGGTTGTCGAGCCGGCGGCCTCCATTTCCGATCAGCCTCTGAAAGTCCAACGATGCAGAAACTCCTCGTCCTCCAGTCGCTGTGGACCATGCTGGGACTCAAGGGCGCGCCGCCCGAGCGCTCGCTCGAGGCCAATGTCGAGATCATCGCCAACGCCGGGTTCGACGGCTTCGGCACGCAATGGGTCGATCCCGAGATGGCGCAGCGTGCCGGACGACTGGCCAAATCGACCGGACTGGTGGTCGAGGGCCTTTGCTTTCCCACCGATATCGACAGCCTGCAACCGGCGCTCGAGTGGGGCGCGGCCTATGGCGTGCATCATATCAACATCCAGCCCAATCTCAGGCCGCGGACGCTGGCCGAGGCGCTTCGTGTCGCCGAAGGCTGGCTGCGGCTGGCCGAACAGGTGCCGTTCCCAGTGCATGTCGAGACGCACCGCGACAGGATGACCAACGACCTGCATTTCACGCTCGACCTGATCGGCGCCCTGCCGGAATTGAAACTGACCGGCGACCTTTCGCACTACGTGGTCGGCCGCGAGATCGGACTGCCGGTGTCGGCGGAGATCGAGGCGCAGATGACGACCATCCTCGAGCATTGCTGGGCCTATCACGGCCGGGTCGCCAGCAGCGAGCAAGTGCAACTGCCGCTGTCGTTCCCGCAGCATGCGCCGTGGCTCGAGCAATTCGGTACCTGGTGGCGCAACGGCTTTGCCGACTGGAAGGGGCGGGCCGGCCCGGACGCGGAGCTCAGCTTCCTGTGCGAACTCGGCCCGCAACCTTACGCCATCGCGGGCGCCGACGGCGTCGACCTCACCGATCGCTGGGCCGAGTCGCTGCAGCTGCGCGACCTGGCGCGGGCGGCCTGGGGCCGAACGATAAATTGATCGACAGACAACTTGCGTCAGCCACAATGGTGCGCAAGCCATAATAGTTCTGGTGGGCGGCCTTTCCCAGATCGCTTCACCGTCTGAAGTAGACGCCGAAACGCTCCAGGTTCTTGATTTGTCGCGCTTTCGAACCGGAAAAGTCTAGCGACTTTTCCTCAAAGCGCTCCAGAGGGCAGGTTCCGTGCAGACGAAATCGATCGGCAATAGCGGTCCGTCGCGACGGGCCTTTCTGTCAGGCGCGGCGAGTTTCGGCGGACTGGCGCTGGCGGGTTGCTCCACCACTATCGGCAATCGGCAGCTGACCGTGCCCAACCTGTTGCCGGCAGTCATCTCGCCCTACTACCTCGACATCTACGGCGCCCTGCCGAACGAGAGGTTCCCGGTGCCTGCCGTCGACCTCAACAAGGTCGACCAGCGCTTCCTCAGGACCGAAGTGGATGACCCGACCGGCGAGAAGCCGGGCACCATCGTGGTCGAAACCTCCGAGCGTTATCTCTATCTGGTGCAGGACAATGGCAGGGCCATTCGCTACGGCGTCGGCATTGGCCGCGACGGCTTCACCTGGTCGGGGCGGGGCAATATCGGGCGAAAGGCGCAATGGCCAACCTGGTATCCGCCGGCCGAAATGATGGCGCGCCAGCCCGAAACCCGTGAGTTCGCCGGCGGCATGCCCGGCGGCATCGACAACCCCCTGGGCGCTCGGGCGATGTACATCTACCGCAACGGCGTCGACACCATCTATCGCCTGCACGGCACGCGCGAGTACTGGAGCATCGGCAAGGCGGTGTCGTCGGGCTGCGTGCGGCTGATCAACCAGGACGTGATCGATCTCTATTCGCGCGTATCCGTAGGGACGCCGATCATCGTCAACGCCTGATCAGTTCAGCCGACGGGTCGTCGCTTTGGGCACCGGGCAGTTGATCCTGCCGGTGGAGGGATCTAGCGCACACCGGCGGTCAGGGAACCAAAGCCCGCCGAATGGCTTGTTCGATGGCCATCGGAGGGACAAGCGATGAGTGCCGACACCAGACCGCCACCCAAGGTCGCGCAGGTCGACCAGGTGATCGACGAGAACGGCCAGCCGATCTCGCTACCCGAGGACTCGACCTTGCAGGCGACGCGCGACGTCGAAGCGACGATCGGCAATACCGGGCCTACGAACTGGTGGAAACGCGGGCTGATCGCCGTGGGGATCGTGGTGGTGATCCTCCTGGCGTTCCAGTTGCTGGCCAGCAATACCCGCTCGCCGGCGACCGCGCCGACGGCAGCCGGTTCAGCGCAATGAAAAAGGCCCGGGGAGACGCCCGGGCCTTTGCAAGTTCTGCTGCCGAACTCAGCCCTGGATGGGCGAGAGCTGGATTTCGACGCGGCGGTTCTGTGCGCGGCCCGCCTCGGTGGCGTTGGAGGCGATCGGATCTTCCTCGCCCTTGCCGGTGATGTAGAAGCGGCGCTGGTCGACGCCTTGGTTGGCGAGGATGGTCGCGACCGCAGTGGCGCGCTTCTGGCTCAGCTCCTTGTTGTAGCTGTCCGAGCCCTGCGAGTCGGTGTGGCCGTAGACGTCGATGACGGTCTTGTTGAACTTCTTCAACACCAGGCCGACCGAGATCAGCGTCTCGCTGAACCGGGGCTGCACCGTCGCCGAGTCTGTGGCGAAGGTGATGTTGGAGGGCATGTTGAGGATGATCTGCTGGCCGACGCGGGTCACCGAAACGCCGGTGCCTTGCAACTGGGCGCGCAGTTCGGCTTCCTGCTGGTCCATGTAGCTGCCGATCGCCGCGCCGGTGAGCCCGCCGACGCCGGCGCCGATCAATGCCGCAACGCGCGGGTCAGCGCCCGTAGCCGCACCGATGATGCCGCCGACCACGGCGCCGCCGCCGGCACCGAGCAGCGCCCCGCCGGTCATGTTGGAGAGCTGGCTCTGGCCGGTGTAAGGATTGACCGAAGTACAGGCGCTCAGCGAAAGCGCCGCGAGCCCCGCGATCAGTATTTTGGATTTCATCGAGTCCCCCGTAGGTGTGGCGCACGTTCTCGCCAGCGATTGCGGCAGCAAGGTGTTCGCCTCGCCGCCTTTGCCCGCGGCGAGACTAGATCAGGAACGCGCCGGGTTGAAGCGGTCGTTTGCGCGGCCGATCAGCCGTGCGCCCAGCCACCGTCGACCAGGAAGTCCTGGGCGGAAATCATCTTCGAATCATCGGCCGCGAGGAACAGCACCATGCGGGCGATGTCATCGGGATAGAGCCGGCCCTTCAGCGCCTGCTGCTGGTCGAGCGAGGCCAGGGCCTCGGGCGTGGCCCAGAGCGAGAGTTGCCGCTCGGTCATGATCCAGCCGGGCACCAGCGTGTTCACGCGGACGCCGTGCTGACCGTATTCCTTGGCCATCGAACGCGACATGCCGTGCATGGCGGCCTTGGCGGCGGTGTAGACGGTGAGCTGGGCCGACAGCGTCATCCAGCTGACCGAGCCGAAATTGATGATCGAGCCACGGTTGGCGGCCATCATGCCAGGGGCCACGGCCTGGGCGGCGAAGAAGGCGTGCTTGAGGTTGACGGCGATGCGCTGGTCCCAATCCTCGGGGCTCACATCGGCGATGTCGTGCCGGTGATCGTTCGCCGCATTGTTGACCAGCGCCAGCGTCGGGCCGTGCGCGGCCTCGAAACCCTTGATGGCGGCCTGATAGGCGGCGATGTCGGTGACATCGCAGCGGGTGAACTGCACCGTGCCGCCTGCCGCGTTCAGCTCGGCCGCCAGCTTGTCGCCCGCCGCACCGGCGATGTCGACGAAGCCGACTTTGGAGCCCTGCGCGGCAAAGGCGCGCACAATGCCCTCGCCGATGCCCGAAGCGCCGCCCGAGATGATCACGGGCATGCCCTTGAGGCTGGGATAAGTTGCGTATTCAGACACGAAAACCCCCGGGGAAACAGTTATTGGCGGGGGATTTAGCGTGCGGCCACGCGCGCGACAAGGCGCGATCCGTACGCCGGGTTACGCCAGCGCACGATTTGTCACCGGCTCGACATAAGGGCTGGCTAGGGGAAGTGCTCCCCTCTCCCGATATGAAGCTGCCGCCATGTCCCTCGACCTCGTCAAACCCGCACAGATTGGCCTGCTGCAGGGCCCGCCGCAGAGCGAGCGGAACCGGCTGGATGCGCTGCCGCGAACCGAGGCCAACCATGCCGAGGCGTTGGCCGGGCTCACCTGCCTGCAGCGGGTCGAAGCGCCGGCTGCCGAACGCAGCGAGGTGCTGGCCTTCCCGCTGACCGTTGCCGCCTGGAATCTCGAACGCTGCTACAATGTCGAGAAATCCGCGGCGGTTCTGCAGCGCGAAGGCGCCGAACTGATCCTGCTGTCGGAAGTCGATAACGGCATGGCCCGCACCCGTCAGCGCCACACCTCGCGCGACATCGCGGCCGAGCTCGCCATGAACTACGCCTTCGGTGTCGAGTTCCTCGAGCTCGAACTGGGCGCCGAAGTCGAGCTCGCATTCTGCGAGGACGATTTCAACCTGCACGGCTTCCACGGCAATGCGCTGCTGTCGAAGGCGGCGTTGCAGGCGCCGGTGATGATCCGGCTCGAGCCGCAGGGGCACTGGTTCACGCCGGAAAGCCCGGCGCGTCGGGTGGGCACGCGCTGCGCCATCGCCACGGCGGTGATGACCACCGAAGGACCGCTCTACGCCGTCTCGGTGCATCTCGAGAACCGGGGCGACGCCGGCTATCGCGAGGCGCAGATCAAACGGCTGATCGATGCGATCGACGAGCTGGCCGGCGCGACGCCCGTCGTCATCGGCGGCGACCTCAATACCGGGCTCGCCGATGGCGGCGATTTCGAAAAGGAGACGCTGTTCGCCCACGCCTATGGCCGGGGCTTCGAGCGGCACGGCGGCCCGCTCGGCCAATCCACCACGCGCCCCAGCCGGGTCAGCCGCAGCCCGCGCGGCACCTGGAAACTCGACTGGTTCCTGACGCGCGGCGTTGTGGTTGAAGAGAGCCGGATCGTGCCGTCACTGACCGATGACGGCGAAGTCCTCTCGGATCACGACATGGTGGTGGCGAGGCTGGGCGGGTTCAAAGGCTAAGAACGTCTGGAACGCCAACCCGCCGCAAGCACCGGCCGTCACCCCGGCGCAAGCCGGGGCCCAGTGCGCGGCCCGCTGCCTCGGCGGCAAACCACCCGACCTTGACGTGGTGGACCGGCACTGTCCTTGCCTGTACTGCCATCCGAGCAATGGGTCCCGACGTCCGTCCATGGCGTAGGACTACGATTTTGCCTCGCCCACCAGGTCATTCCTGCGAAAGCGGGAACCTCTGTTTTCCTGCCTGCGGCACCATCCTAAACGGAGGTCCCCGCTTTCGCGGGGATGACACCGAGCTTGGAGGCGCTTTCTGGTGGCAAGCTCACCTAGCAATCACACCCCGTCGTCCTCGACGATCACCTTGCCGGTCGGGGCGATGTCCATCGCTTCGACCTTTTGCAGCAGCTGTTCGATCTTTTCGACGTTGGCGATGTGGCGGGTTTCCATCGAGAAGTTGAGCGTGATGTACTCGCGGCCGGGGCAGAAGGTGCAGATATTGGCGGCGGGATGCCAGGCGCCGCAATAGATCGGCTCCATCATGCCGTGGGTCATCGGCCCGTAGGTGCGATGCGGCGGCACCAGGGTCAGCACCACATGGATGCCGCCGTTGAAGCGCCAGAAGCGCTTGCCCGGCAGGAAGGGCAGCGCGCGGTTGAGGGCGCGCAGCGAACGGAACATCGAGTTCATCATCACCTGGAACTTGGTGATGTCCTTCTTCTCGATCTTGTCGATGGTATCGTCGACCTTGCGCACATAGGCGACGAAGTCGTCGATCACCTCGAACTTGGCCTCCAGCGCCCGGACGCGGAAGAAATCGTCGTCGGCATCGTGGCGCTTGCCGTCGAGCATGGTGTAGGCAGCGCCGATCACCTTTTTCGACATGTGCCGCTCATCGCCCTCGCCGTTGAGCGCGTGGGTCACCAGCGCGAACATCAGCGAGCGCTGGCGCACGCCGAGCTTGTTGGCCAGCAGCCGCAGCCGATGCCGCTTCAGCGCCAGGGTCTTGAAGCCCCAGGGCTTGTCCGGCGGCGCCAGGATATTGGCGAGGGTGACGTACAGGAAGGTCATGCCCCAGCCGCGCAGCGTCCCCTTGAGGCGGGCGCCAAACCCCACCTTGTTGGACTTGTCGCTCATCACGCCGTGACCGGCGGAGGCCGAGCGGGTCAGCAGGGCCGAGTCCGAGCCTTCGAGCAGCGCATGGCTCGAGCGCACCTGGATCATCGAGGCCCGGCCCATCGCGTCAGGCCCGCCGCGACGCACTACCGCCGAGACGCGGAACAGCGGCAGGTCGTCCCGCTCGAAAATGTCGGGGGACTTCGACAGCCACTTGTCGGGATAGCCGTCGAACTCGTCGACCTCCTCGACATGGGTGATGGCGTCGAGCAGGTGTTTGGGGAACGGCTGCCCCGGGCGGGCGCCGACGAAGCCGTGGCTCAGCTGGGGGGCCAGCGCCACCATGTCGGCGACCAGGTTGCCGAGCGTGTCCTTGTCGAAATGCGACTTCGACGCCGCAGTGAAAAACACCGTGTCGCGCGCTTCGTAGAGGAACCACTGGAAATCGGTGAACAGCGCCTGCGGATGCTTGTTGACGGCGGCAAGCGCCAGGTCGAGCACTTCGGCATGATCGTTGGCGAAGCTGGACGAAGAGAAGCTCTTCATGGCGGATCCCCCTGTTTCCGTGAGGTTGATAGTAGCGGACGCTCAAACCGGGTCAACGGAAAGGCATCGGGGCCGTTAATCCCTGCACGAACGGCCAGTGGGAGCGAAGTGGCATGCCCGCGCTGAACCCATTCTGAACGGAGGTTACCACCCGGGGGAACCGGCGGCTGCGACGAGTTGCGCACATCTGCTTGATTGGCACGCGAGCCGCCATTGTTTAGGATGGTTCCAAGCTGCGTCGGCAAGCTGCAGCCCGGCCAATGACTTGTATAAGCCGCCGCGCGGCGAATTGACCTATGTCAATGCCACGGACCGGGGGAGTAGCTACCCTCCGGTCATGAGGTCGCCAGCAGGCGAAGCGCCTGCGCTACGAAAGTGGAACTATGGACTATCGCGGGTTTTTCGAGGACGCCGTCGACACCTTGCGGCAGGAAAAGCGCTATCGCGTTTTCGCCGATCTCGAACGAATTGCCGGGCGTTTCCCGCGGGCCATCTTCCGGGACAATGCCGACAACCAGCGCGAGATCACCATCTGGTGCTCGAACGACTATCTGGGCATGGGCCAGCATCCGGTGACCATCGCCGCCATGCAGGACACCGCCGCCAAGCTCGGCGTCGGCGCCGGCGGCACGCGCAATATTTCCGGCACCAACCGGCCATTGGTCGAACTCGAGCGTTCGCTGGCGGACCTGCATCGCAAGGAAGCCGCGCTGGTGTTCACTTCGGGGTTCGTGTCGAACGAAGCGGCGATTTCGACCATCGCCCGCCTGCTCCCCGATTGCGTGATCTTCTCCGATCAGCTCAACCACGCCTCGATGATCCAGGGCGTGCGCCAGTCCGGCATGGAAAAGAAGATCTTCCGCCACAACGACGTGGTGCATCTGCGCGAACTGCTCGCGTCGGTCGACCGCAAGCGGCCCAAGCTGATCGTGTTCGAGTCGGTCTATTCGATGGATGGGGACGTGGCGCCGATCGCCGAGATCTGCGACCTCGCCGAGGAGTTCGGCGCGCTCACCTATATCGATGAAGTGCATGCGGTCGGCATGTACGGCCCGCGCGGTGGCGGCATTGCCGACCGCGATGGCCTGATGGGCCGGATCGACATCATCGAAGGCACGCTCGCCAAGGGGTTTGGCGTGATGGGGGGTTATGTCGCCGCCAACCAGGCGATCATCGATGCGATCCGCTCCTATGCGCCGGAATTCATCTTCACCACCGCCCTGCCCCCGGCGCTGTGCGCTGCGGCGCGCGCCTCGATCGAACACCTCAAGGTCTCCTCGGTGGAGCGCGAAGGCCAGCAGCGGCAGGCGCAACTGACCAAGGATATCCTGGGCGATGCCGGCCTGCCGGTACTGAAGACCGATACCCATATCGTGCCGGTGATCGTCGGCGACGCGCGCCTGTGCAAGGCGGCCAGCGATATGCTGATGGAAAAGCACAATATCTACATCCAGCCGATCAACTACCCCACGGTGCCCAAGGGCACGGAACGGCTGCGCATCACCCCGACGCCGCTCCATACCGATGAGATGATCATCGAGTTGCGCCACGCCCTGGTCAGCGTATGGGCCAGCCTCGAGCTGCCGCGCGAGCGCCCCACCGCCAAGGTCAGCGCCGACAAGCTGACCAGCGGCGACCTGACGCTGAGCAACGCCGGCGGCTGAGGCGCGCCTGGCGCGATCCGCTAAGCGGGCGGCGGGCCGCCGCCGAAATCGAGATTGGTGGGGCGACTGAGATAGCGCGGCCGCGGTTCGGTTGCGGCGACCGTCGGGCCAACGGTTTCGATGGTGAAGCGGCGAGCCCAGACCTTGCCACTGCCGCGCAGGAAGAACCCATAGTGGATGGTGGCCGCTGCCTCTGGCACCGGAAGCACAACCTGGCGCCGGGTCCAGCCGCGGGTGCCATCGAGCGGGCCATCCGGGCGCTCCAACAGGTTGTCGAAGTGCAGGTAGCGCCCCTCGAGGGGGTCGACGCGCATCCAGAGCGTCGCCATCTCCGCCGCTTCGGTGCGCAGCTCTGCCGTCAGGCGCAACTGGGTGCCGCGATAGGAATCGGCAAGGATCGACTGCATCAGCACGGCGGTTTCACCGGCCGCGCGATCGATCACCGCGTCCCGATCGGAGCGGCTTTCAATCAGGGCGGTGCCGGGCGCTTGCGGGTCGATGCCGAGGCGATAGTTCCACTCGTTGGTGGTGCCGGCGACACGCCAGCCAGAGGGCAGCTGCAGCGGCTTCAGGTGTGCCGCTTCAATGCGGGCGGCGAGCATGTTCCAATTGGCGAAGCCAAACTGGCGGGCGACAAGTTCGAGTGCGTCGGAGTGCGAGATCTGCTGGCCGCGTTCGGCAAGGGCTTGGCGCAGCGCCTTGGCCATGTGCTTGGCGTCGAGAAAGGAATGCATGGTCTGATCCTCTGGCGGACAGCGCACAAGGTCAGTGCTCGCGTTGCCGACGGGCTGTCCGATGAGGGCTCAAACCCGGCATTGATGGTGGTGCATTCACCTTTCCCCGGAGGGCGCGAGCGGCGGGCTGCACCAGCCCTGCCCGTTCAAGATATCGGAGTGGCCGAGCCTGTCAAACGGCGGCGCTGGATTGTGACAGCGATTCCGGTCAGGTTCGCCGCCATGCAGCTCCGCCTCCATTCCCGTTACCAGAACTCCGCCGGCCAGCGCGTCAGGATCGTGCTCAACCTCAAGGGCATCGCGTATGAGTATGTGCCGGTCCCCTCGGCCAGCTCGCCCGAGTACCGGGCCATCAACCCGCAGGGGCTGATGCCGGCCCTGGAGATCGATGGGCGCATCGTCGCGCAGTCGCTGGCGATCATCGGGCTCATCGACGAGCTCTTCCCGACCCCGCCGCTGTTGCCGGCCGATCCGCTCGAGCGGGCAGAGGCGCGGGCCTTTGCGTTGCTGATCGCTGCCGACCTCCACCCGATC
The DNA here is from genome assembly GCF_001402915.1 of Devosia sp. A16. Classification (GTDB taxonomy): domain Bacteria; phylum Pseudomonadota; class Alphaproteobacteria; order Rhizobiales; family Devosiaceae; genus Devosia_A. The sequence goes on along the minus strand of NZ_CP012945.1, from coordinate 3,356,438 downwards.
AACAACAACCGGGTACGCAAGTATCTCGCCGGCCCGATGGGAGCGAGCGAAGCGCAGGTGGATGGCTGGTACCGGCACTGGATCGCGACGGCGTTCGAAAGCCTCGAGACGGCGCTGGCGCGGCGAACGCGCTCCACCCGCTACGGCTTTACCGACACGCCCGGCCTCGCGGAGGCTTGCCTCGTGCCGCAGATGGCCAATGCGCGTCGCTTCGGCTGCGACCTTGCCCCCTACCCACGGCTCGAGGCGCTCGATGCCTCCTGCCGTGACTTGCCCGAGTTCGTCGCGGCCCGGCCGGAGACGCAGGTGGATTTCCCGGGTTAGCTGCGTTCGGCGAGGGTAGACCCGAAGACTCGTTGGGCCTGATCCTGGTGCGGCAGCACCCCACCAGGTTCCCGCCTACGCGGGAATGACACCGGTGGGTGTGGGACGCAGGGCGCGCCGCCACGGTGGAAAACGCGCGCCGGGCGAGCGGCGCGCGTCGGTTGTGCCTAAGGGGAAATCTACGCCTTCTGCGCCTTGATGGCGTCGCGGATTTCGGTGAGCAGCTTTTCTTCGGTGGTGGGGGCCGGCGGCGCGGCGGGGGCGGCAGCCTCCTTCTTGCGCAGGCGGTTGATGCCCTTGACCACGAGGAACAGCACGAAGGCGATGATGGTGAACTTCACCACGGCATTGATGAACAGGCCGTAGTTGAGGGTCGCCACGCCCGCTGCCTTGGCGGCGGCGACGGACGGCACCGGCACGTTGTTGGGGTTGGAGATGACGAGGAACAGGTTCGAAAAGTCGATGCCGTTGAGGATCAGGCCGATAACCGGCATGAACAGATCGTCGACCACCGACGAGACGATGGCACCGAAAGCCGCGCCGATGATCACACCGATGGCGAGGTCGATGACATTGCCCTTCAGGGCAAAATCGCGAAATTCCTTGAGCATGTAAGTCCCCTTGGTTGGCGGCGCCGACCGGCCTCCCCTTTGCGGCAGATGACCCAAGCCGCGCCCTCAGTTGGGTTTTTCACCCTGTTTGAGCGACAAAGCAACTCAACTGTTGCTGCAGCGCTGCCTGGCGGTGGACGACGCGGTCGGCTTCGCGCCCCCTTGTCGGCAGCCGGATCCACGGCACAGCCCCGACTTTGTGCGGCCTTGCGACCGCGGAAGCCGGGGCAGATATTGGGGCCTAGCATTGGACAAGAGATGGTCGAGACGCTGACCGAGACACAGGATTCGCTGCGACAGGCGATCGAGCACATCCCGCAGGGGGTGGCGGTGTTCGATCGCGACCTGCGGCTGGTCACCTGCAACTCGCGCTATGGCGAATTGCTGGCGTTGCCGGACGGGCTGCTGGGCGCCGGCACGGCGCTCTACGACATGGCGCTGTTCGTGGCGCGACGGGGTGACCTGGGCACCGGCGATGCGATCTCCCTCGCCGCGCAACGGGTGCAGACGCTGACGCAGTCGCACACCACGGTCAGCCAGCGCCTCGGCGCCAAGGGTCAGGTGCTGGAGTTCCATTCTTCGCGGCTGCCCGACGGCGGGCTGGTGATCAGCTTTGCCGACGTGACGGCGCGGGTAGATGCCGAGACCGAACTCGCCAGCATCAACCAGTCGCTCGAAGGCCGGGTCGAGGAGCGCACCGCGGCGCTGATCCGGGTGAATTCGGAACTCGAGGTGGCGCGGGCCAAGGCCGATGCGGCCAACCGCGACAAGACCCGCTTCTTCGCCGCCGCCAGCCACGACCTGCTGCAACCGCTCAACGCGGCGCGCCTTTATACCTCGACGCTGGTCGAACGAGCCGGCGGCACCGGCCTCGACGAGCTGGCGCATTCGATCGAAGCCTCGCTCACCGCCGTCGAGGAGATCATGGCGGCGCTGCTCGATATCTCCCGCATCGATGCGGGCGCGGTGAAGCCGGCGGCCACGCCGTTCCAGGTGCGCGACCTGTTGAAAAAAGTCGATGTCGAGTTCGCGCCCTTGGCGCTGAAGAAGGAGATCGACCTCAGGCTGGTCGATACGTCGCTTGCCGTGGTGGGCGACCGGGCGCTCACCGCGCGCGTCATCCAGAACCTCGTCTCCAACGCCATCAAGTATACGCGCCCCGGCGGACGGGTGCTGGTCGGCGCGCGGCTGCGGGGAACGCGGGTGCGGTTCGACGTGATCGATACCGGCATCGGCTTCAACAAGGATCAGCACGCGCTGATCTTTGCCGAGTTCAGCCGGCTGGAGCACGGCGCCCGCATGGCGCAGGGGCTGGGCCTGGGGCTGTCGATCGTCAAGCGGCTGGTGGCGGCGCTGGGGTTGACGATGGAACTCGAGAGCAAGGAGGCGCGCGGTTCGCGCTTTTCGCTCTACCTGCCCTACCATCGCTCGCTCAAGGTGATGCCGGAGGACGGCCCGGTGCGCGAGCCGACCTCCAACCTCAACGGTCTCAGAATTCTCTGCGTCGACAACGAGCGGGCCATTCTCGATGCGATGGAGGGCTTGCTGGGCGGCTGGGGCTGCGACGTCCGTTCGGCCCGTTCGCTTAAGGATATCGACAAGGATGGGCTGCTGCTCGGCTGGCTGCCCGACTTGGTGCTGATGGATTACCACCTCGACCAGACCTCCGGCCTCGATGCCATCGAGTGGCTGCGCCACAATGTCGGCGGCCACCTGCCGGCGGCCCTGGTCACCGCCGACCGCAGCCCGGCCGTGCGGGCCCTCGCCGAGGACCGCGGCATCACCGTGGTGACCAAGCCGGTAAAGCCGGCGGCCCTCAGGGCGACGATCAGCCAATTGGCAGGGCAACGGGGACGTAAGCGGGTCGAGGCCTAGGCCGAGGCGCTCAGGCCCCCGACAGCAACTCGTCGAACTGGCCTTCTTCGATCTTCGATGCCGCGATCACCGCCTGGGTGCGGCTGTCGACGTCGAGTTTCTGGAGGATCGCCGAGACATGCGCCTTGACCGTCGCCTCCGAGATCGAGAGCTCATAGGCGATCTGCTTGTTCATCAAGCCGTCGGAAAGCATCATCAGCACGCGCACCTGCTGCGGGGTGAGCGTGGCGAGGCGGCGCATCAGGGCCGACTGGTTGTCCTCGGCGGGGAACTCCATACCCTCGGGCACGAACACCTCGCCCGACAGCACGGTCTCGATGGCGCGGCGGATGTCGGCCGGGCCGACCGATTTATGCAGGTACCCCGAGGCGCCGAGCTCGAAGGCGCGGCGGATGATGCCGCCATCCTCGACGGCGGTGACGATCATGACCGGGATTTCGGGATACTGGGCGCGCAGCAGCAGCAGGCCGGAAAAGCCGCGCACGCCGGGCATGTTGAGATCGAGCAGCACGAGGTCGCAGTCGCGATCGGCCTCGAGCGCGGCGCTGAGAGCCGTGAGATCGCCTGCTTCCTCGACCGAGATCGACGGATCGCCGCCCGACAGCGTCTGGCGCAACGCGGCCCGGAACAGCGGGTGATCATCGACAATGATGATGCGACGGGTGGTCATCTTACGCGTGCACTCCTGGGTGCCCTAACTAACAAGCGGCTTGCCGCTTTTGTATCCCACTTAAGACGGGCGTGGGACCAGAGATTGACGGCGGGCCGCCGGCGCCCTCTCCACAGCCCAGTCGCCCCGATTCGCAAAATGCGATTGGGCTTAACTCCATCTTTACCATGTTTTCCCAAGAGTGACCGGGTGCTCATGGCCCGAACTGGGTCTGAGGTATTCCGTTTCAGGTGCTTGGGATCAACCGATGGCCCGCGCGACGTCCACGTTCCAGACGCAAGACTACGGCCAGCCAGGGTCCGGCGAATGGCAGGAACTGCGCGGCGAGCTGGTGGCGCTGCTCGATCAGGTCGAAACCCAGGTGGCGCGCTCGACGCGGCCCGAGCCAACCTACCAGGGCCTGGCGGAGCGGATGCGCGACCTCAGGCACCAGGTGACGGAAGCCGAGCCCGACACGCGCCATCGCGAAGCCCTGCGCTCGGTGCAGCGGGCGATCGACAAGTTCTCCGACCGCGACGAGCCGGTAGCGCCGGTCAATCCGCGCGACACGCTCGAATCGGCGATCCAGCAGATCCGTTCGCGGCATTTCGGCGGCGCGGTCCCTGCCCCTCAGGCGCCGGCGCCGCATCCGGCGCAGCCATCGGCGCCGCAATTCGACGAATTGGCCGAAGCAGTGGGCGGGATCTCAGCCCGGCTCGAGCGGCTCGAAGGCGAACTCAAGCTGCAGGCCAAGGGGCAGACCGCCAATGTGCGGGAGATTGCCGAGCAGGTGGGCCAGCTCAGCCATGTGGTCGAGCTCCTGGCCGGCGCAGTGGGCGAAACCGGACAGGTCAAGCGGCTCGAAGCGCATATTGCCGGGCTGGCCAAGCTGGTCGCCGAAGGCCCCAAGCTCGACATGACGGCGTTGAACCAGCGCCTCGACGACGTGTCGAGAACGGTGGGCAAGCTGGCCGACCTGCAGAAGCACTATAGCGAGCGCTTCGACGCCAGCGGGCTCAATGCCCGTCTCGACGACGTCAGCGCCACGGTCGCGACACTGGCCGAACTGCAGAAGCACTATGCCGACCGCTCGGACGTGAGCGGCATGACGGCGCGCCTCGATGACGTGAGCGCGACGGTCGGCCGGCTCGCCGACCTGCAGGTGCAGTACGCCAACCGGGTCGAGAGCCCCAGGGATGGCCTCAAGGAAGCGATGGGCGCCATCGAGAATGGCGTCCGCAACATCTATGACCGGGTCGATGCGATCGAGCGGGCGATGGCCATGCCGCCGGCCGAACTCGAAAAGATCACCCAGGAACTGGGGCGGGTGGCCCAGGCAGTGCGGCAGCCGCAACAGCCGCAGGGGCTCATCGAGCTGATCGACGCGCTGAACGTCAGGATATCGGACATCGAGGTGCGGAGCGCCGAAGTCGGCGAGTTGAAGCTCGATATGGAAGCCCTGCGCGATACCGTGATGGGTGCGCTGGAGCCGCGCTTTGCCGCGCTCGAGCAGCAGCTCGAGGTGCTGACGGACCGGGTCGGCGACCGGCCGGCCGACCTGAGCATCGGCCAGCTTGAGGCGCAGGTGCGCCAACTGGTGGCACGCATGGACCAGACCGGCGAGCAGTTGACCGGCCTCGCCAAGCTCTACGCGCCGGCGCCGGCCGAAACGCCCGACTTCGAACAGTTGGCCGACCTGGTGGCGAGCCGCACCTCCGACGCGATGCGGCAGCTCGACCAGCCGGCGAAGACCGGTCTCGACGAAGCCGGCTATGCCGAGATCGAAAAGCGCGTCAGCCAGGCGATGAAGGCTGCCGCCAGGGAAAAGCCCGCCGAAGAAACCATTGCCCTCGACGCGACGATCCGCGAGGTCAACGAACGCCTGCAGCGGCTCGAGGCGTCGCTGGAGGCCAAGGCGGCGGCGCCGGGCGCGGCAGCGGCCGGCCATGCGACGTTGCCGGAGGCTCCGGTAGCAAAGCTCGAGCCGAAGCCCGCGGCCGCCGCGACTTCGAAGGCGAGCGAACCCGCCGATCCGATTGCGCCGCTGCTCGACAACCTGTCGTTCGAAGATGAGCCGCCGTCGCGGCCGCAGCCGGTCGATCTCGACGACAGCATGCCGGCCGATCCGAGTGTCGATGCACCGCTGGTCGACAAGCCGTTCGGCGACCCGAACCCGCTGCAGGCGGCGCTCGAAGCCAAGAACGGCCCACGCCTGCGTCATGCCGAGCCGGCAGGCGGACTGCCGCAGGCGCCAATCCCCTCGCTGGAGATCACCGAAGCCCGGGTGAAGCCGGTGTTCGATCCGAGCCTCGCCGAGCGCCCGCCGCAGCCGAAATCCAGCCTCGACCTGCCGGCCGAGGAGGTGTTCGTGGCGAGCCCCGCGCCCGAGGTGCGAAGCGCCGCGGCACCGGCGGATGAGCCGCCGATGCCGAACCGCAACACCTTCATCGAGGCGCATCGCCGCGCCGCACGCCAGGCTGCCGCCGGCAAGGCGGAACCAACTTCGGCAGCCGGTGGATCGCTGATCGGCAAGGCGTTTGCGCGCTTCCAGGCGACGCGAAGCGACGCTCCGGCGGTCGCCCCGGGGTCGGCGACGCTGCCGGTCAGGCCCAGCGAGGACAAGCCGCCGGTGAAGGCGGAAAAGCTCGTCGGCAACAAGGCGGCGAGCGTCGCCAAGGCCGCTGGACAGAACGATGACGGCGCAAGGAGCGGTCTGCCGTTCGGGCTGTTCAAGGCGAAAGGTGCGCGCCAATTGGCCGGCGACAAGGAACCGGCGAGCCGCTGGCAGGCCGACGAGCCGGCATCGCCCGCCGCACCGAGCCTCTTGGCGCTGGGCGCCGAGGACACCAGCCCGCCGGCCGACGACGCGGTGGCGAAACCCCAAAGCTTCCTGCTCCGTCACAAGCGGCCGATCCTGCTCGCCGCCAGCGTTGTGGCCCTCGCCTGCCTCACCATCAACCTGGTCAACCAGCGGCTGAAGCCCGCGGACGCCGATGCACCGGCGCCCGCAACCGAGGCCGCACGGGATGTCGGAGATGCGGCGCTGGCGCCGGTGCCGTTGGCTGAACAGGGGTTTGAGGCGCGGACGGTGGCGCCCGGCGCGCCGCGCGTCCTGCCGGCGATCGACAAACTGACCACGGCCTCGATCGGCAACCCGACGCCGCAGAAATTCGTCGCGTCCGCCGAAGCGCCGAAGATGCCGCAAGCCTTCGAGGCGGCGACGGATCTGGCGGCGAAAGCGCCCGCCGGAGATACGACGAAGTCCCCCGCGGTACTCGCCAGCCTCAGCGACACGGTCGCACCGCTGGCCGACAGTATGGAGAGCCCGGTAAAGTTCGACCGTCCGCCGGCGACGCTCGGCCCGGAGCCCCTGTTGGCCGCCGCCGCCAATGGCGACGTGCGCGCGCAGTTCGAGGTGGCGGCGATCTATATGGAAGGTCGCGCCGTGCCGCAGGACCTGAAGGCCGCCGCGATCTGGTACGAGCGGGCGGCCGGCCAAGGCTTCGCCCCGGCGCAGTACCGGCTCGGCAACCTCTACGAGAACGGTCGCGGCGTGGACCGGGATCTCGCGCAGGCGCGGCTGTGGTACCAGCAGGCCGCCGAGGCCGGCAACCGCATGGCGATGCACAACCTCGCGGCGCTCTATGCCGGCGGCGGGCTCGGCACACAGCAGTTCGATGCCGCCGCCAAGTGGTTCGAGGAAGCGGCGAGCCGCGGCATGAAAGACAGCCAGTTCAACCTGGGCATGCTTTATGCCCGCGGGCTGGGCGTCAAACAGGACCTCGCGGCCTCGTTCAAATGGTTCAGCCTCGCCGCCAACAAGGGCGACAAGGACGCGGCCAAGTCACGCGACGACATCGCAGCCTCGCTCGACGCGGCGACGGTGCAGAAGATGACCGCGGAAGTCGCGGCGTTCCAGCCGCAACCGATCGATTTCGTCGCCAATTTCGCGCCGATCGGCACCTGGAGCGACAAGTTCGACCCCGGCGCGCCGATCACCACCCTCAAGGTGGTCAAGGGTGTGCAGATGGCGCTGCATCAGCTCGGCTTCGATGTCGGCACGCCCGACGGCGTCGCCGGCCCCAAGACTGCAGAGGCCATCAGGGTCTTCGAACGCTCCACCGGGATGAGCGAGAGCGGCGAAATCAACCCGCGGCTGCTGGCGGTGCTGGGCAGCCAGCCTGTGTAGGTGGTGGGCGACAGTCTGGGTGTCCCCGCCGCCGTCAACCCGGCAAAACCTCTACGCGCCAAGTAGGGATACACTGCTCACGGACGGCCAACGGTGCACGAGAAAGGGCCCAAGCTCGGTGTCATCCCCGCGAAAGCGGGGACGTCGGTTTGCGATCGTGCCAAGGCCAAGAAAACAGAGGTTCCCGCTTTCGCGGGAATGACCCGGTGGGTACGGCGCGACCAGCGCGGTTCGCGCCAAGCCAACCGAGCAGTGGGTCCCGACTTTCGTCGGGATGACGGCCCGTGGGCAGGGTGAGCTCATATCAAAACAAAAGTCCGCTTCGAGCCGAAGCGGACTTTGGAACGAACCGGTCCCAACCCCTTTGGCGTCGGGACCGGCAATGTGGCCATTCATGCCGCCAACCGCAGCGCGGGACGCTTGTCGGTGGCGTGCTCGACGGCCCAGTTGAGGGCGAGATCGGCAACAGCTTCCCAGCCCTTGTCCATCAAGGTCCAGTGCGAACGATCCTCGAAGATCTTCAGTTCGGTCGTCGAAGCGGCCTGCTTCTGCTTGCGGTAGATGGCTTCGGTCATCGAAGCATCGGCGATCAGGTCCTTGCCGCCGCCGATGAGCAGCAGTGGCGCGCGGTTCTGCTTCGACCAATCGATCAGCATCGGGTTGATCACACCGTCCCAATAGACCTTGCCGGGGGTCGGCACGATGTAGCGCTCGTACTTTTCCTGCGGGTTGGGTTCGGTCTGGGCAAAGCGCGTCGAGAAGAACTTCAGTGACATCCGCTTGACCTTGTTCCAGCTGAGCAGGTCGCCGAACACCGGCAGCGCCGAGACGATGGCCTCACGGCCAAGAGGTACGCCGGGAGTGGGAGCGGGGTCGATGGCGACGCCCGAGACCCCAAGGCCGCGGGCCAGCAACTGCTGCACGAAGACGCCGCCGAGCGAATGCCCGATCAGGATCGGCTGTTCCGGCAAAGCGCGGATGATCCTGTCGAGGTGGTCGACAATCTCGCGCTGGCCGGTCTTGGCCAGCTCCGGAGCCGGGTTGGCCCGCAGTGCCGAGGGAGCACGATCATCGAACGGCCAGTCGGGGGTGAGCACGGTGTAGCCCTTGGCTTCGTAGCGGGCCTTCACATTTTCCCAGCTGAGGCTGTTGAGCCAGGCGCCGTGGATCAGAACGATGGTCTTGGTCATTTTGGGTCACTCCTTGGTTCCGACGAACCCTTGTCCGCCGCGATGTGATGACCCTAAGCTGCGCCCAGATCGGCGACGATTGCCGCAACTGACATTGTCGGAGCCAGAAGTGACAAAGACGACGGACGCGGTCAGGCACACCGAAATCGGCCTGCTGCTCTATCCTGGTTGCGCCATGGCCTCGGTGCATGGACTGACCGATGCCTTCCAGGTTGCCAACGACTACGCCCGCCAGCATGGCGGCGGCGACCGCATCCGCATCAGCCACTGGCAGATGGGCGAAAGCGGCTTCGCCCGCAGTTACGACAGCGATCCCGGGGGCGGTCGACCCGAGTACATCGTCATCCCCGGCCGGCTGGCCGACCCGCTGACCGCCGACGAGGCGAGCGATTTCGTCGGCTGGCTGCGCGAGCGCCACGGCACCGGCGCCACCATCGCCTCGATCTGTGGCGGTGCCTTCATGCTGGGATATACCGGGCTGCTGTCCGGCCGGCGGGCGACGACGCACTGGCTTTACGCCGAAGCCTTCGCTGCTGCCTTTCCCGATGTCGAGGTCAGCCCCGGCGACATCATCGTCGAGGACGGCGATATCATCACGGCGGGTGGCATGCTGGCCTGGACCGATCTCGGGCTGCGGCTCATCCATCGCGTGCTCGGCCCCACGGTGATGGGCGACGCCGCGAAGTTTCTCCTCGTCGACCCGGCCGGCCGCGAACAGCGCCACTACTCGACCTTTGCGCCGCGCCTGGCGCATGGCGACGACGCCGTGCTCAAGGTGCAGCACTGGTTGCAGGCGCACCGGAGCGAGGAGATCAATGTTCCGGACCTGGCAGAACGAGCCGGGCTCGAGACACGCACCTTTCTCCGCCGCTTCCACAAGGCCACGGGGCTGAGACCGACGGAGTATGTGCAGGCGTTGCGCATCGCGCTGGCGCGCGAGCGGCTGGAGTTCAGCCGCGACACCGTGGAACGCATCGCCTGGAACGTCGGCTACAAGGATCCCTCCGCCTTCCGGAGGGTCTTCCAGAAGGTCACCGGGCTCTCGGCCAGCGCCTATCGCGACCGCTTCGGCGCGGCGCTGCGCGCCTGAACCGGGACGCGTTGACACGGCGCGCGACGGGGACTAGCTTCCCGTCGCCTGCGGAACAGAGAGGAGGCGTGCAATGACTGACATTGTGGGAAACGTCCTCCGTCGCGCCGCCGCGTAGCATCCGCACACCAGGGATTCCGGCTGGCGCCTTCATGGCCCTGATCCAAGGAATTCCATCTTGCTCGAACAATTCGGCTGGAGCGATGCGCTTCAGCAGCAATTCACCGCCCATGCCGCCCAGGGGTTACTCCCGGGGCGGGTGATGGTCCAGCAGCGCGGTCTCTATGAGATCGTCACCGAGCTCGGCGAACTAACCGCCACGTTGGCGGGCAGGCTTGCCCACGACGCCGAGGACGGGGCGCTTCCCGTCACCGGCGACTGGGTCGCGGTGCTGGCGCGCCCCGGCGAGGGGAGCGCCTCCATTCAGCATGTGCTGCCCCGCAGCAGCATCTTCACCCGTCGCGCCAGCGGCCCGGGCGCCCCGCGCGGTCAGGTGGTCGCCGTCAACGTCGACGTGGCGCTGCTTGCCGCGTCGATGAATGCCGATCTCAATGCCCGCCGCATCGAACGCTATCTCGCCACCGCCTGGGAGAGCGGGGCCGCACCGGTGGTGGTGCTGACCAAGGCCGATATGAGCAGCGACGCCGCCGCCCGGCTGGCCGAGATCGAGGCAGTGGCGATGGGCGCTCCGGTGCTCGCCGTGTCGGCGCTGACCGGGGACGGCCTCGAGGCCTTGCGCGGCTACCTGCAGCCGGGACGCACCGCGGTGCTGCTCGGCAGTTCGGGCGTCGGCAAGTCGACGCTGGTCAATGCCCTGGCCGGCCGGCAGCAGATGGCGACGCAGGCGATCCGCGAGGATGATGCGCGTGGCCGTCACACTACGACGCACCGGGAACTGGTGCTGCTGCCCTCGGGGGCGCTGATCCTCGATACGCCCGGGATGCGCGAACTCGGGCTGTGGGATGCGAGCGAGGGCATGTCTGCCGCCTTTGCCGATATCGAGGCGCTGGCGGCGCAATGCCGCTTCCGGGACTGCGGACATGACAGCGAGCCGGGCTGCGCAATCGTCGAGGCGCTGGCGAACGGTACGCTCGATGCGTCGCGCTGGCGCGCCTATGGCAAGCTGCAGCGTGAGCTGGAGTTCCAGCATGGCAAGGAGGACCCGAAGGCGCATGCTGAAAGCCGCAAGCTCCGGCTGCAGCGCTTCAAGATGCATCGTGCCGAGATGAAGTTCCGCAAGCGGCTGGAGTGAGAGGGCGCCGTCGCCCTCCCAATCCCGACCCACCCGGTAGGCTAACCTCGCCTTTGCACTTTGCTGCTAATGCTCGGTGGCATTTCGCGAAAAACCGTCGCATTTCCGTCGCGGCCCCACGCTAGAGCCTCGGGAATGCCCTAGTGCTATTGGACGCCTCACGTGCAGGTCTATCTGCCGATCGCCGAGCTTTCGATGAACCTGTTCTTCCTGGTGGGGATCGGGGGAGCGGTCGGGTTCCTGTCGGGGCTGTTCGGGGTGGGCGGCGGCTTCCTGCTCACGCCGCTGCTGATCTTTTCGGGCGTCCCCTCCTCGGTAGCGGTGGCTTCGGTGACCGGGCAGGTGGTGGCGGCCTCGACCTCGGGGGCGCTCAGCTACTACCGACGCGGGCAGATCGACCTGCATATGGCGCTGTACCTGGTGCTTTCCGGCGTCCTGGGTGCATTCGGCGGGGTCGCCACCTTCCAGGTGCTGCGCGCCGCGGGCCAGCTCGACCTCGTCATTTCGCTCGGCTTCCTGATCCTGCTCGGCTTCGTCGGCACCCTGATGTTGATCGAGGCCGGGCGCGCCATCATGAAGCGGCGCGCCGGCATCGTGGTGCGGGAGAAGCTGCCCAACCAGCACAACTGGTTCCACGGCCTGCCCTGGCGCGTCAGGTTCAAGAAGTCGCGGCTCTATATTTCGGTGATCCCGGTGCTGACGCTGGGCGTCGCGATCGGCTTCGTCGGCTCGCTGCTCGGCATCGGCGGCGGCTTCATCCTGGTGCCGGCGCTGGTCTACATCCTGCGCATGCCCGGCAACATGGTGATCGGCACCTCGCTGCTGCAGGTGGTGGCGATGATGGCGGCGACGACGATCCTGCATGCCGTTTCCAGCCAGAGCGTCGATATCCTGCTCGCCTTCTGCCTGATGGTGGGCGGTACGGTAGGGGCGCAGTTCGGCGCCTCGGCCGGCAAGTACCTGCGCGGCGAGCAACTGCGCGCGCTCCTCGCCATCCTCGTCCTCGCCGTCGCCATCCGCTTCGGGCTCAGCCTGGTGCTGACCCCGGGCGATGTCTATTCGACCGCCGTGATCGGCGCGTCGGGGGTCATCTGATGCGCCCGCTGCTGCTCGCGCTGGCGCTGGTCCTCGCTGCCTCGCCGGCATGGGCGGAACGGCTGGTGACCCAGGTCAGCCAGGATGAGGTCTCGATCACCTCGAGCTTTGCCGGCCAGACGCTGACGCTGTTCGGCTCGATCGAGCCGGAGGTAGGGGCCGAGCAGCGCTTCGTCGAGGGGCCCTATCACGCCATCATCACCATTACCGGGCCGCTGCAGAACCGGGTGGCGCGGCGCAAGACCAACCAGTTCGGCATCTGGCTCAACACCTCGCAGGCCGAGTTCGAGCGCTTCCCCTCGTTTTACCAGGTGCTGAGCGATGCGCCGCTGAGCAACATCACCGACCCGATCACCCTGGCCGAGAAGGAAATCCCGCTCGACAGCCAAGCGCGCTACACCGCCAAGGCGGGCTGGTGGGACGCCACGGTGTTCGGCGGCGAGCTGACCCGGTTGATGCAGCAGAAGGGCATGTTCAAGCTCAACGAGAACGGCGTGGTGTTCCGCTCCGACACCTTCTACTTCGCCCAGGTGGTGCTGCCCTCGGATGCGCCGCCGGGGCCTTATCTGGCGCACACCTACCTGATCAAGAACGGCAAGGTGATCGCCGAGAAATCCGATGGGTTCTCGGTGCGCAAGATCGGCTTCGAGCGCTTCCTCGGCCAATCGGCACGCACGCAGCCTTTGCTCTACGGCCTGGTCTGCGTGGCGCTGGCGCTGTTCACCGGCTGGCTCGGCGGCGTGGTGTTCAAGCGGTAGGGCAAGTTCGCCGCCGTCCCTCCATCTCTACGCGAAGGGCCGTAGGAGGGGTGAAGCGGTGCGACATGCTTGACGAGCCAGCATACTGAGAGGCTGAACCCCTCACCCAAGTTTCGCTACGGACCAAGCGGTCCTAGCTGCACTACCCTCTCCCCTCAGGGGAGAGGGCCAGAACTCCGGTCCGCGGATTTGTTGAACCGCCTAGTTCTCGAGCTTGATGTCGCTGCCGCTGCTCGACTCCTGATCGACCTCGGCCGGGTTGCCGTAGATGGTGAGGTCGGAGCCCGAGGAGGCGTTGGCCTTGATCGACTGCGAGGCATGGACTTCGAGGTCGGAGCCGGAGGACGAATTGGCGTCCATGGTGGCGCAGAGCAGCTTTTCGGCATCGAGGTCCGAGCCGGACGAGGCATTGGCCTTGCCGTCCTCGCAGGTGCCGTCGATCTTCAGCCCGGCGCCGGACGAGGCATTGAGCTCGATGGCTTTGCCGGCGACGGCGCGCAGCGTCAGGTCGGCGCCGCTGGACGAATTGAACTTCAGCGTATCGCCAGAGACACCGGTCGCCTCGATATCGGCACCGGCGCTCGCATCGACGCGGCTGAGCGCCGGCACGGTGATCGTGAGCTTGACCTGATCGCGGCTGCCGAAGCTGAAGATGTCGAAAAAGCTCCAGTCATAATAGGCCTTCAGCGTATTGCCCTCGACCTTGAGCTGCAGGTCGTCGAGCAGGCGCTTGTCCTTGGCCTCGGCGGTGATCGACTGGGTGCCGCCCACGGTGACGATGGCATCGATCCCGGACGAGACATCGAGCGCGCCGAAGGCCGGCAGCTCGATGTTGCGGGTTTCGGCAAAAGCCGGCGCGGCGAGGAGCAGCAGCGCCGTGGCTGCGGCGGTCAGTTTCACGATCCCATGCATGTCGATTGTCCCGTTCCCGTTTGAAGCTGACACGTGGGTGGTGTGTTACTTGCCGATCAAGGGTTCGGAACGAGAATATTTGGGGGTGCGTGCCCGGGCCGCTTCACCAGGCCTCGTAGCCCGTCACCAGGCGCTTCGGGCTCACCGGATAGACCCGGCCCCGCCCGATCATCGCAACCTCCAGAGTCGGCCAATGCAGCAGGCCGACAAAGGCGGGGCTCAGGATATTGAGGCTGCCGGTCGCTGCGCCATAGGCAGGCAGCACCAGCAGCCGGCCATCGTGGACGAAACAGGGGCGGCGGATCGATCGGCCGTTCATCGCCACATGCGCGGCGGGATGGAGGTGACCGGCGACGACGCCCTGCCCCGGCTTGGGCTCATGCGTCAGCGTCAGCCCGGCGCGGTCGAGGCCAGTGACGCAGATGCCGCCGAGGCTGTGCGGCGCCGGGTCGTGGTTGCCGGAAATCCAGGTCCAGCGCGCCTTGCCCATCAGCGCCGCCAGGCGCAGGCGATCGGCGGGCTGCAGCGTCGAAGTGCCTTCGTCACGATGAAAACTGTCGCCGAGCGCGATCACTTCGCCGGCGCCGGTCGCCGCGATATCGGCCTCGAGGCGGCGAAGCGTCAGGCCTGTGTCGTAGGGCGGCAACAGGCTGCCGCGTTTGGCATAGGAGGAGAGCTTTTCGAGGTGCAGGTCGGCGACCAGCAGCACGCCTTCGGCGGCCCACCAGAGGGCACCCGAGGGCAGTGGCTCGAAGCTGTGACCGGCGAAAAGCAGGTGCACGGGGTCGCCCTTGTCGTCGATCGGGGCAGTGCGTGCTGCCCAGGCAGAAGTCAATTCGCCCGTTTCCTCATCTCGGGGCTAACGCCCATGGCTTCGGCGATCAGCTCCTCGGCAGCTTCGGCCATGGTGCTTTCGCGGGCCTCGCCGACCACCGGAACTTTTCCGATATCGAGCAATACCGGTACCGCCAATGGCGAGATTCGGTCGAGCGGCTTATGCACGATGTGGCGCTTGATGCGGGCGAGCATGTGGCCGAGCCGCTCGATATCGAGCAGCCCGCGCGCCGCGTCACGGCGGGTGGCCTGGATGAGGATGTGGTCGGGCTCGTGCTGGTAGAGCACATCGTAGATGATGTCGGAGGAGACGGTGATCTGCCGGCCGGTCTTTTCCTTCTGGCCCGGATGCCGGCGCTCGATCAGCCCGGCGATGATGGCGCAGTTGCGGAAGGTGCGGCGCATCAGCTGGCTTTCGTCGAGCCAGGCCTCGAGGTCGTCGCCCAGCATGTCCTCGTCGAACAGGTCGTCGAGCGACAACCTGCCGGTGCGGATCAGCGCCGAGAAATCGCCGAGGCCCCAGACGGCGAGCGAGTAGTCGGAGGCGACGAAACCGAGCGGGCGGGCGCGCGCCCGCTCCAGCCGCCGGGTCAGCAGCATGCCGAGCGTCTGGTGCGCCAGCCGCCCTTCGAACGGGTAGCAGACGAGGTAATTCTGCGCGCCGCGCGGGAAGGTTTCGACCAGCAGCGAGTCCTGGGCCGGCAGGATCGAGGCTTCCTGCTGCAGGCGCAGCCAGTCGCTCACCTGGTCGGGCAACAGGTGCCATTCGTCGGGATGAGCGAGGAGTTTGCGGACACCGTCGGCAAGGAAGGTGGAGAGCGGGAACTTGCCGCCCATGTAAGATGGGATTTTCGGGTCCTTGCCCTGCGAGCGGCTGACATAGGCCTCGCTCTCGAACATCCCCTCGTAGGCGACGATCTCGGAGCCGAACAGGAAGGTGTCGCCCTTGGTGAGGGTAGTGAAAAAATACTCCTCCATCTCGCCCAGGACCCGGCCGAAGCGACCGATGGGTCCGGTGGTGGCGCCCCTGGTGAAGCCACGCCCCTTGACCAGCCGAACCTTGACCATCGGCTCCTCGACGATGGTGCCGATATTGAGCCGGTACTGTTGCGCCACCTGCGGGTTGGCGATGCGGAACTTGCCGTCGCCGGTCTGGCGCAGTTTGGCGTAGCGCTCGTAGGCGCGCAGCGCATAGCCGCCGGTGGCGACGAAATCGACGGTGCGCTCGAACTGCTCCCAGCTCAGCTCGCGATACGGCCAGGCGCGGCGGATCTCGGCATGCAGCGCCACCGGATCGAAGGCATCGGCGCAGGCGCTGCCGAGGATGTGCTGCGCCAGCACGTCGAGCCCTCCGGAAACCGGATCCTCGCTGTCCTGCTGGTTGTGCTCGACGGCCTCGAGCGCCGCTTCGCACTCCAGGACCTCGAAGCGATTGGAGGGCACGAACAGCGCCTTGCTGGGCTCGTCCAGCCGGTGATTGGCGCGGCCGATGCGCTGCAGCATGCGGGAAGAGCCCTTGGGGGCGCCCACCTGCACGACGAGGTCGACATCGCCCCAGTCGATGCCGAGATCGAGCGTCGAAGTACAGACCACGGCGCGCAGCCGGCCCTCCGACATCGCAGCCTCGACCTTGCGGCGCTGCTCCACCGCCAGCGAGCCGTGATGCATGGCGATGGGCAGCATGTCTTCGTTGGCTTGCCACAGTTCCTGAAACAGCATCTCGGCCTGCGAGCGGGTGTTGACGAACAGCAGCGTGGTCTTGTGCTGCTTGATGGTGCGGTAGAGGTCGGGGATGGCGTAGAGCGAGGAATGCCCCGCCCAGGGGATTACCTCGGCGGACTTCAGAATCTCGATATGCGGCTTGGCGCCGCCCTGCCCCATCAGCAGCCGCGCCTCGGCGCCCGGCACCGGGCTCGCGATCCAGTCGCGCAGCAGGTCCGGGCGGGCGACGGTGGCGCTGAGCGCGGTGATCCGCAATTGCGGCGCGAGCGTGCCGAGGCGGGCAACGCCCAGCGACATCAGCTCACCGCGCTTGTTGGTGACCATGGCGTGCAGCTCGTCGAGCACGACACGGCGGAGCGAACCGAACAGTTTTGGCGCGTCCGGATGGCTCAGCAACAGCGCCAGCTGTTCGGGCGTGGTAAGGAGGATCTGGGGCGGATCGAAGCGCTGCCGCTGGCGGCGATGCGACGGGGTGTCACCGGTGCGGGCCTCGACGCGGATGCCGAGGCCCATCTCGGAGATCGGCGTCATCAGGTTGCGCTGCACGTCCACCGCCAGCGCCTTCAGTGGCGACAGGTAAAGCGTATGAAGGCCCGGCCGCGGGTGCTCGATCAGATCGTTGAGGGTGGGGAGGAAACCCGCCAGGGTCTTGCCGGCGCCGGTGGGGGCGATCAGCAGCGCGGAATCCCCCGCCTCGGTGGCCTCGAGCACCGCCAACTGATGCGCACGCGGCGCCCAGCCCTTGCCGGCGAACCAGTCGGTGATCTCTGAACGGAGGGGCAAGGGGCGTTCCCGGTTTGTGCACAGTATGGGGGGAGTGGGTCGAACGAGCAAGAGCCGAGGGAGACGGCCCCCTCCCGTCCTCCCCCATGAAGGGGGAGGTGAAGAGTCGAGCTTGTGGCTCGATCGTGCCCACGAACCGGCGGGGCACCTCCCCCTTCATGGGGGAGGATGGGAGGGGGTCGTCTGTCGCAATGGAATCCGCTACGCCACTCCGCGGAGGATCTACCGATGAATGACAACGAGCAGCAGGAGCTCAAGCTGACGCCGGAGCAGGTGCTGGCCTGGCTGGTCGAGCGCGCCGCGGCGGTGTCGGCCAACCGCACCGGCAGAGTCGCCATCGGCCTTGCCGGCGGTCCCGGCGTCGGCAAATCGACGCTCGCCGTGCAACTGGTCGAGGCCCTGAACCGTGCCAAGCCGGGCAGCGCTGCCTACGTGCCGATGGACGGCTTCCACATGCTGCACGCCAAGCTCGAGAGCTTGGGCACGGTCAAGGACAAGGGGGCGCCCCACACCTTCGAAGGCGGCGCCTTCGCCGATTTCCTCGAGGGGCTGAAAGCCGCCGACGGCCCGGTGAGTGGTCCGGGCTATTCGCGCGAGATCGAGGACGTGGTGCTCGATGCCTTCATCGTGCCGGCGGCGGTGAAAATGCTGGTGGTCGAGGGCAACTACCTGCTGCTCGGCAACGCGCCATGGTGGCGGATCAAGCCGCTGCTCGACCTCTCGGTGTTCGTCGACCTGCCACGCGACACGGTGCGGGAGCGCCTGTTGAAGCGCCATGGCGAACACGGACTGTTTACCGCCGAGCGCAACCGGCAGCATGTCGAGCGCGTCGACCTCGCCAATTACGACCTGGTGAAACGCTCCCGCGGCCGTGCCGATATCGTCATAGACCTTCTCACCGAGCACTGATCTTGACCCGACCGACCTATCCGTTCGACGTGCGCTCGCGCGACGTCTGGGCCATTGCGCTGCCCGCTTCCGTCGCCTTCATCACCGAGCCTCTGGCCGGACTGGTGGATATCACTGTGATCGGCCGGCAGGGCGACGCTGCAATGCTGGGCGGCGTGGTGCTGGGCGCGCTGGTGTTCGATTTCATCTTCTCGATGGCGTATTTCTTGAGGACCGGCACCGCCGGGCTCACGGCGCAGGCGATCGGGGCGCGCGATCCGCGCGACGGGCTGCTGCATGTGGCGCGCGCCATCGGTATCGGGGTGATCGCCGCGGCGCTGATGCTTGCGCTGCAGTTGCCACTGCTGGCGCTCGCCAACCTCGCCATGGCTCCAACCGCGGGCGTCGCCGAGGCCATGCAGCAGTATTTCGAGGTCCGCATCTGGGCGGCGCCGTTCTCGCTGATCAACTATGCGCTGCTCGGCTGGTTCTATGGCCGCGCCCAGGCCAAGACCGGCATGATGCTGCAGATGCTGATCCATGGGATCGACATCCCGCTGTCGATCCTGTTCGTGATGAGTTTCGGCTGGGGCCCGCATGGGGCGGCGCTGGCAACGGTGATTGGCCAGGCCGTGGCGTGCCTTGTCGGCCTCTGGCTGCTGGCGGGCCATTTTGGCGGGCTCCGCAAGGTCATGGCGATGATCGTGCCGGACGAACTGCTCCACGGCCATGCGCTGCGCCGCATGTTCGGGTTGAGCCGCGACCTGATGATCCGCTCCATCGCGCTGATGGGCGCCTATGCCTATTTCGCGGCGCAGGGCTCGCGGCTGGGCGAGGTGCCGCTGGCCGCCAACGCGATCCTCCTCAACTTCCTGATGATCTCGGGTTTCTTCCTCGATGGCATCGCGCAGGCGGCCGAGCAACTCTGCGGCAAGGCAGTGGGCGCCAACTGGCGGCCCGCCTTCGACCGAGCCTATGCGCTGGCCTTTGGCTGGGGGACGCTGATCGCGGTGGGGCTGGCGCTGGTCTGGTTTGCCGGCGGCTGGTACCTGATCGACTTCATGACCACGAGCGAGCCGGTGCGCGAATACGCCCGGATGTTCCTGTGGATCGCAGCGCTCTCCTCGCTCACCGGCATGCCGGCCTTCGTGTTCGACGGGATCTTGGTGGGCGTGACGCTCAACACGGTGATGCGCAACGGCATGGTGCTGGCCCTGGCTTTCTTCCTCGCCGTCGCCGTGGTGCTGCAGGGGGCTCTCGGCAATACCGGGCTATGGATCTCGATCCACCTGTTCTTCCTCTGCCGCGCCGGGTTCTACTGGTGGGCGCTGGAGCGGAAGAAAGCGGGTCTGTTTAGTGCCTGACTGATGGGCTGGTGGCTGTGGACCCCCACCCCTGTCCCCTCCCCGCAAGGGGGAGGGAGACCCTTCCACTGACATTGAGGCCAGCGTCTCCCTCCCCCTGTTTCAGGGGGAGCGGCCAGGGGTTGGGGTCAGCCCGCACCGGCTCCTACAGCGACGCCTTCCCGCTCGCCCACTCCGCCGTGGTCAGCCCGGTCAGCTCCGACACCGACTTCAGCCCACGGCTCCGCACGGCGGCGCTCAGTCCGCGCTTCAGCCGGTCGAGCAGGTCGAGCCCGCCGAACACCAGCGCCGAGTAGAGCTGGATCGCGTCGGCGCCGGCCTCGAACTTGGCCACCGCACTTTCGGGCGAGTGGATGCCGCCGACGCCGACGATCGGCAGCGTTCCTACCCGCTGGCGGACCTGCGCCAGTTTCTGCGTCGCGAGGTTGAACAACGGCTTGCCGGAGAGCCCGCCGGTTTCGGTGGCGTTCTCCATGCCCTGCACCGGGTCGCGGCTCAGCGTCGTGTTGGAGACGATCAGCCCATCGAGATCGGTGGCCAGCACCACTTTAGCGATGCCGTCGAGCGCCTTCTCGTCGAGATCGGGCGCGATCTTCAGCAGCACCGGCACGCGCACCGAGGCCTTGGAGCGGGCCTGCAGCACCGCCGCCAGCAGACGGGTCAGCGCCTCGTCGGCCTGGAGGTTCCTGAGGCCCGGCGTGTTGGGGGAAGAGATATTGACCGTCAGGTAGTCGGCGACATCGGCAAAGCGGGTGACGCCGGTGACGTAGTCGGCGACGAAATCCTCGGAATCCTTGTTGGCCCCGATATTGACCCCGAGGATGGCGCCGACATGGGCGCCCTTCAGCCTGGCAAAGGCCGCGTCATGGCCTTCGTTGTTGAAGCCCATGCGGTTGATCACGCCATCGGCAGGGTTGACGCGGAACAGCCGCGGCTTGGGGTTGCCCGACTGCGGGCGCGGCGTCACCGTGCCGACCTCCACCATGCCAAACCCCATGCGCGCCAATGGCTTTGGCACTTCGGCATTCTTGTCGAAGCCGGCCGCCATGCCGACGGGGTTGCGGAGCTCGAGCCCGCAAAGGCTGGTGCGCAGTTCGGGCGGATCGGCGCCCTCCTGTTCGGGCGCCAGCCCGAGCCGCAGCGCCGCTATGGTGGCGCCATGGGCGATCTCGGGGTCCATCTTCAACAGCGTGTCGCGGGTCAGGCCGGAGACCAGCGGCATGCGCAGCAGCGGCGAGAGGCGCGAGAAGATCATTTGACCCAATCCGGCAGCCGGACGACGCCGTCGGCAGGCACGTCGAGCCGCGCAACGTTGGCGACCGCCCCCATCGGCAGGGTGGCGAACAGATGCGGGAACAGGTCGCCGCCGCGCGAGGCCTCCCATTTCAGCGCGTCCCCCAGCGGCGCCGCCGGTACCTGGAACAGCACCTGATCGCCCAGCCCGGCAAAGTAGAGCCGGATGGTCTCGCCCAGCTGCGCCGCGCTGGAAAAGTGAATGTAGCCATCCTTGAGGTCGATGGGCTGGCCGACAAAGCTGCCGGCAGCCAGCGACGCCTCATAGATCTCGCGGCTCGCGACCTTGTAGATGAACTCGGGGGTGGCCACGGGCATGCTCCTTGTCAGATGTCGGCTCGACCTTCCGGCCGTTTCGATCAGGCCGTGGTCACCAGCTTACCAGCCAGGGCGTCGGCGATCAGCTTGCGGGTCTCGGCGACGCCATAAAGCGCGATGAACGAGCCGAAGCGGGGGCCCTGATCGGCGCCGAGCAGCACCTGGTAAATGGCGCCGAACCAGTCGCGCAGCGGCTCGAAGTTGTGGGCGTTGCCGACCGCATAGACGATGTCCTGCAGTTCCTTGGCCTCGAGCGCTTCCTTGCCGGCCAGCTGGTCGGCGAGGTCCTGAAGCGCGGCGCGCTCCTTGTCGGTCGGCGCGCGGAACGTCTTGGTGGGCTTCACCTCGTCGTTGAAATAGCGCACGGCATAGCCGGCAAGCCGGTCGAGCTCGGGGTTGGTCGCCGGCGTCTCGTTGGGCAGGCGGCGCGAAATATAGTTCCACAGCGCCGACTTCTCGTGTGCGTTGGCGGCCGAGGCGAGGTTGAGCAGCAGGCCGAAGGTGATCGGCATGTCGACCACCGGCACCTTGCCCGAATGGATGTGGAAGGCCGGGTTCTCCAGCGCCGCCGCAGCGTCCTGGCCGTTATAGGCGGCGACGTACTGATAATACTCGTCGACGGCGCGCGGGATCACATCGAAATAGAGGCGCTTGGCCACCCGCGGCTTCTGGAACATGTAGAGGCTGAGGCTCTCGGTGCCGGCGTAGGTCAGCCACTCGTCGATGGTCAGCCCGTTGCCCTTCGACTTGGAAATCTTCTGGCCCAGGTCATCGAGGAACAGCTCGTAGACATAGTGCTCGGGCGGGGTGCCGCCGAGGATGGCGCAGATCTTGTCGTAGATGTGCTGGTTGGTCTGGTGGTCCTTGCCGAACATTTCGAAATCGACGCCGAGCGCCGCCCAGCGCATGCCGAAATCCGGCTTCCACTGCAGCTTCACGTGGCCACCGGTGACCGGCAGCGTCGTTTCGGTGCCGTCCTCGTCGAGAAAGGTGACGGTGCCCGCCTTGGCATCGACATGCTTCATCGCCACGTAGAGGACGCGGCCCGAAATCGGCGAGATCGGCAGGAACGGCGAGTAGGTCGCCTGCCGCTCTTCGCCGAGGCTGGGGAGCATCACCGCCATGATCTGGTCATAGCGCTCGGCGGCGCGCAGCAGCACTTCGTCGAAGCGGCCGGACTTGTAGTACTCGGTGGCGCTGGCAAACTCGTAATTGAAACCGAAGGTGTCGAGGAAGCGCCGCAGCATGGTGTTGTTGTGGTCGCCGAAACTCTTGTAATCGCCGCCGAACGGGTTCGGCACCGATGTCAGCGGCATCTGCAGGTAGGGCTCGAGCGCTGCGCGATCCGGCACGTTTTCCGGAATCTTGCGCATGCCGTCCATGTCGTCGGAAAAGCAGAGCAGCCGGGTCGGGATCTCGTCGCGGGTCAACAGCCGGAAGGCAGTGCGCACCATGGTGGTGCGCGCCACTTCGCCGAAGGTGCCGATATGCGGCAGGCCCGAGGGACCGTAGCCGGTCTCGAACAGCACTTCGGTGAGGCCCAGGCGCTCGACCCGAGCCACCAGTTTGCGCGCTTCCTCGAACGGCCAGGCGCGCGCCGTCTGCGCGGCGTCGAAGAAGGCGGGGTCGAGGGTCGGAAGCGGCGCGGGCACGGCAGGCCTCAGATGCTGAGTGGGGAGACGGCGCTCAATTGCACCAGCCGGCTTCGGGCGTCAATGGCAAGCGCCCGGCCCCGCCTTGCCAAGCGGCAGTGCGGTGCCTAGTTATGCGGGACTTTCCGACGCGGTCTCGAGTGCGCCGGAAAAGTCCACAATCCATGCCGAGGACCCGATGGCCATTTCCCTGCAGGACGCTCTCATCCACATCATGGTGGTCACCGCCTCGTCCGACGAAGGCATTTCCGACCACGAGCTGGATGTGATCGGCAGCCTGGTGATGCGCTCGCCGGTGTTTGCCGATTTTGACTTCGAGCGGCTTTCTGCGGTGGCCAATGCGGCGGTCGACAAGACCAACAGCGCCGGCCTCGATGCGGTGCTCGACGACGCTATCGCCGCGGTGCCCAAGCGCCTGCACGACACCGCCTATGCGCTGGCCGTGGAAGTCGCGGTGGTCGACGTGCAGCTGCCGCAGGAAGAGCTTCGCCTGCTCGAGATGGTGCGCGACCGGCTGGAGGTCGACCGGCTGGTCACTGCCGCGATCGAGGCCAGCGCCCGGGCCCGCATGCGTTCGGCCTGACGGGCCGATCCCGCTCAGTAGAAGCTGACCGGGAACCAGCGCAGGTAGAGCTCGTCGTAGACGCCCGAGCGCTTGAGCCGGGCCAGGCCGTAGTCGATGACCTGGCGGACGGCGTCGGCACCCGCCGGCACCGCTACGGCGAGGCCATTGCCGAACAGGTCGGGGCGAAAATACGGCTCGCCGGCGAAATCGCAGCAGCCGATATGTTCGTTGAGCCAGAACGAGGCGCGCATGGCGTCGCCGAAATAGGCATCCGCCTCGCCCTTCGCCAGCCCATCCAGCGCCGCAATCTCGCTGTCGAACTGTACGAGGCCAGCGGCGGGCAGATAGCGGCGGATGAACTCGGCATGGGCGGAGCCGCGACGCACCGCCACCCGCTTGCCCGCCAGCCCCTCGGGGACGAAATCGGTGGCGGCGGCAATGGGCGTGACGAAGCGCCCCGGCAGCATCAGGTAAATCTGCGAAAAGTCGAACAGCGCGCCATTCTGCGGCGTCAGAGCGAGGCCGGCGATCAGCGCGTCGCCCTGCTTATCCTCGAGCGCCCGGGCGGCCTGGTCCCACGGCCAGGCCTGCACGGTGCAGGTGATGGCGAGATCAGTGCAGAGCGCCCGCGCCAGGTCGACGTTGAAGCCGACCAGTTCGCCCTTGTCGTCGCGGAAGTTGAAGGGCGGGAAATCCGCCGTGGTCAGGAAGCGGATCGAGGGTACGGCGGCGAGGTTCGGAACGATTTCGCGGGCGCCTGGATCGATGTGATAGGGCAGCGCCTGCGCCAGCACCGGCGCCGAGGGGGCGAGCAGCAGAGCGAGGGCGAAGAGAAAGGCGCGCATGACGTCCCGGGGCGAGCGATCCCCGGCTTATCGCCCAATTCGCCGGCAAAGGCGAGGGCCGATGCCGGCTGTTCCCAAGCTCTCGACGGCGCCGCAGAACGCGGGCGCCTCCGTCGCGTTCAGGTGTAACGGTCCAACCCCAGATCGCCCACTTCGATCTCGGGCGCCCTGCCCGAGACGATGTCGGCCAGCACCCGGCCGGAGCCGGCCGCCATGGTCCAGCCAAGCGTACCGTGACCGGTGTTGAGGTAAAGGTTGGAAAGCGTCGAACGGCCCAGCACCGGAGTGCCGTCGGGGGTCATCGGCCGCAGGCCGCACCAGAAGCTGGCCCGAGTGGCATCCCCGGCATTGGGAAACAGCTCGCGCAGCGAACGGTCGAGCGGGCCGCGCCTTCCGTGGTGGAGCGTGGTGTCGTAGCCGGCGATTTCGGCCGTGCCGCCGACGCGGATACGGTCGCCCAGCCGGGTGGTCGCCACCTTGTAGGTCTCGTCCATCACGGTCGAGACCGGCGCCACCGACGCATCGGTGATCGGCACGGTCAGCGAGTAGCCCTTGATCGGATAGACCGGCAGGTTGATGCCGAGCGGCCGCAGCAGCAGCGGCGAATAGCTGCCGAGCGCTACGACATAGGCATCGGCAGTCAGCAGGCCCTTGTCGGTCGCGACGCCGCTCACCGCGCCGCCCGAGGTGGCGATGTGATCGATCGTGGTGCCGTAACGGAAGGCGACGCCGCGGCCGGCGGCCAGCGACGCGAGCCCCTCGGTGAACATCTTGCAGTCGCCGGTATCGTCATTGGCGAGGCGCAGCCCCCCGACAAACGGCACATTGGCGGTGGCGAGGCCGGGCTCGGCCGCGATGCAGCCGCGGGGGTCGAGCACTTCGTAGGGCACGCCGTACTGCTTGAGCACGGCGATGTCGTCGGCGGCGTGGTCGAGTTGTTTCTGCGCGCGGAACAGCTGCACCGTACCCTGCTGGCGCCCGTCGAAGGCGAGACCGGTCCGGGCCCGCAGCGCGATCATCATGTCGCGCGAGTATTCGGCGAGCCGGACCATGCGGCCCTTGTTGATGGCGTAGGCGCGCTCGGTGCAGTTGGCCAGCAGTTGCAAGCCCCAGATCCACATGCGTGGGTCGAGTTTGGGCCTGAGCACGAGCGGACCATCGGTCATCAGCAGCCATTTGATGGCCTTGGCCGGAATGCCCGGCCCGGCCCAGGGCGATGCGTAACCATAGGAGAGCTCGCCGGCATTGGCGTAACTGGTCTCGAGTCCCGGCCCCGGCTGCCGGTCGATAACGGTGACCTCGTGACCCGCTTCCGCCAGATAGTGGGCGGAGGTGGTGCCGATGACGCCCGAACCGAGGATTAGGACTTTCATGCCCTCATGATCACGAGTAAAGCCGGAAAGGCAATACGTGACAGCAAGATGGGCACGCCGCAGTGCATCGCCCATGCAAGCCGGCTTGCACTTGGATGCGCCGCTGGGCATGCTTTGCCGGCGGGGGCAAACGAGGATCATTGGGGAAGTAATCGGTGAGAATTGCCGCGCTATTCTTGGGCATGATTGCCGGGCTGTTTGCGCTCCTGGCGCCAAGCGCGCTGCGCATCGACCTGATCTCGCCATTCCTCGAAGCCTGGACGGCGACGTCGAACGAGCGGCTGCTCGGCACCATTATCTGGTATGCCATTGCCGGTGCGGCGATGCTGGGTGGGCTGCTGGCGACGGTAACTCCCGGTCTGGCGGCCAGTCTGCTGCTCGGAGCGGCGGTGGGCTGGCTGGGAATCGCCATTTCGGTGCCGCAACTGCTCACCTACCACCTGCTTGCCCCGGCAGGAGCCGCGGCTTTGGCCGCATTGTTCGCGTTCCTCGCGGGCGAGCTGCAGGTCCGGCGCCGACGCCTGGCGCGACGCAACCGCAAGCTCGCCGCCGAAGCGCCAGAGCTCGACAGCGAGTTCGAACGCGAGGCGGCGCTGCGCATGGATCCGCTGCTGATGCCGCGGCAGGATGCACCGCCACCGCCCAGGCGTCCCATCCCGCTCACCCTCGACGACGTGACTGTCACCTCCCGGCCGGTCAGCGAGCCGCCGCGGTGGCAAGACCTCGACCTGCCGCAGCCGCCGCGCCGTCACGATCCCGATCTGTGGGCGGAAGCGCGACGCGAACAACTCCGGCCTGCCGCCCCCGAAGCGCCCCGGGCACCGGTCGCGCCCGAGCCGCGAGCCGAACTGCGGGACCGCGAGCCGCCGCGGGCGCGACAGCCCCAGCCCGAGTTGCGGCGCGACTCGCAGCGGTATCCTGATCGGCAACCCGTCGAGCGCGGCCGCGCCTGGGTGCCGGTGCTGGCTGCGGTGGGTGCAGTATTCGGGCTCGCGATCCTCGCGGCCGGCGGCTACCTGATGGTGCGCGACGGCGCACTGGCGGCGCTGTTCGGACAACCGGGCAGCCCCGCGGTGGTAGCGAGCAGCGGGGCGCCGTCCACCGAGTCCGCCGCCGCGCCGCCCGTCGCCCCGCAGGCCGTTGCCGCACCGAGACTGCAACTGCCGGCGACGCCCGCAGCCACAACCAATGTCGCTGCCTTGCCCGAGGCGCCGGCAACGGCCGCGCCTGCCGTCACCGCGCCGTCGCCCCCGGTCGCCGCCGCATCGGCGCCGGCGATTGCCCCGTTGCTCGCCGAGCCCGAGACGGTCCCGGCTCGCGTCGCTGTGGCGCCACCGCAGACTTATGACGATCCCTTCGCCTATTGCCGTGCGGTCGGCACCGTCGACTATGTCGACTACCGCTACACCGGTCCGGCGACCGTCGAGGCGATAACCAGCACACTGCTGATCCCGGCGGGCTCGGCGCGCGACCGGGTGCGCTGGCGCTGCTTCGAAGGCGCGGTGCTGGCCTGCACCTCGTATATCGGGCCAATCTGCGACATGGCTCCGACCGTGCTCGAGATGCGCGAATTCTGCGAGCGCAACCCCAATGTGGAGCAACTGCTGGCGCCGAGCGGCACCTGGGCCTGCATCGACGGCAAGCCGCAACTGCCCGCCAATGCCAGCTGGCCGGTCGACGCCCGCGGCTTCCTTCCGCAAGGCTGGATCGCCGTGACCGATCCCAAGACCACCGGCGCGGGATGACGGCGGCAGGTGGCGCCCCACCCCTGCCCCACAGTTACACCCTCCGCCTAACGCCCCGCCGGACACGGCCAGTCGCTCCAGCACGAGTCAACGCAATGCTCTTGGCTCGCGCTCGAGCAACGGCGAGCCGTTACGGTCGCGGGCCGACGCAGCAACTGCAACTTGCAGCGAGCGAGATCCGGAAGTCAGTGCCTGAGGGATTGGAGCGGGTGAAGGGAATCGAACCCTCGTCGTAAGCTTGGGAAGCTTCTGCTCTACCATTGAGCTACACCCGCGACGGGTCCGTATGTGCCGGACTGCGGGGCGGGCGTCAAGGTGGGCAGCGCGCCATCTTGGTCGATCGGCGTCGCTGCCGGTGAGCCGATGCGCCGTGCCCGGTGGCAGCCTGGTATGCCGGCGGGGCTCGCCGGCAAACATTTCCTCCAGAACCACAAACAGCCGCACTTCCGGCTGCCCGGCATCCGCCCCTCGTCATGGAGCCGTGTGCGCGACGGCCGGCTGTGGCCTGCCGCTGCAACCCTCTGCAGTCCTTCGGAGATCTGCAGCTCGAAAGGCTGGCAACTTCGATCCGCGTTTCGATATCCGGCCCCAAGTGACAGGAAGTGCAACCTCGTGACGTTGTTTGGAATTGCACGGGAACATACCGTCTAGTTCCGAACGTGGACAGACAAAACCGGTAAGCTGGATCTATTCCCCCCCCAGACGCGTCTCTCGCTCAGAACGACGATCCGTCACGTCGAAAATATTCGACGGTGGCGATGTGAGCGACTGTGTCGCAGATGGCGGACTTTCTTGCATGGCACTGCGCCGTGGATCCGCCTGCCGGTAAATGATCCCCGAAAAACGGAACGTTGATACGTACATGTACATAGGTGAGGGATGAACAGGACTCTGACTGCCGCCGCCCTGGCGCTTATTCTTACGAGTGGAGCTCACGCCGCCGATTTGATCGTTGACGTCGACCAATCTGTAGTGGCTCCAGTAGATCTTCGGCTTTTCGACTGGTCCGGCGCTTACGTCGGCGGCCACATCGGATATGTGAGCGGACAGCAGAGCGACAACCTGCCGCCGCTGCCCGAGGGCGGAAAAGACCCGCTGCCGCAGTTTCCGGTCGAAGACCAATCGGGTGCCTGGCTGGGCGGGCTCCATGCCGGCTACAATTGGCAGAGCGGCGGTTTCGTCTATGGCCTTGAAGGCGACGTGGACTTCACCGGCCTGAAGCGCGGCAAGAATTTCAACACCTATAATGGCAATATCAGCTTGGGCGGCTCGCTGTTCATGGAGAGTGATGTGCAGGCCTCGTTGCGGGCGCGCGCCGGTCTCGCGATCGACTCGTGGTTGCTTTACGGGGCCGCCGGTATCGCCGTGGCCCGCGCTGAAGTTTCGGTCGTCGGCAACCCGAATTCGATCACCTATCCCCTCGTCTCGGACACGAACACCCATGTCGGATGGACGATCGGAGCAGGCATCGAGACGGCTTTCTCTCCCAACTGGATCGGACGGGTGGAGGCCCGCTACACTGATTTCGGCGCCCAGGCCTACGATCTTGGCGCATTCGGTGAGGCGGTCGAGTCCCGCTGGCGGCAGACCTCCGTCAACCTCGGCCTGAGTTACAAGTTCTGATTTGTCGAAGGGCCCTGCGTGAGGCGGGGCCCTTTACTGCCCTACCGCGATACCGATCCGGACTGCCCTACCGTCCCCCCATCCCGGCGTTCAGCGCGATCGAATTATAGATCAGCTTCTGCAACAGGATCGCCAGCACGATGCCGGGCAGCATCGAGAGGGCGGCCCCGGCCATGATGTAATTCCACTGCGTGCCCTGCTGGGTCTGGAAGTGGGTGAGGCCGACCGGCAGGGTGGCGTTTTCCTGGCCTGTCATGACGATCAGCGGCCAGAGGAAGTTGTTCCACTGGGCGATGAAGGTGAACAGCGACAGGAGCCCGATCGCCGGCATCGACAGCGGGATGATGATGCTGACGAGGATGCGCAGCCGCGAGGCGCCATCGATCAGCGCCGCTTCCTCGAGCGAATTTGGGATCGAGAGGAAGAACTGGCGCAAGAGGAACGCCCCGAAGGTGCCGAAGGCGACCGGCAGGATGACGCCCTGGAAGGTGTTGACCATGCCCAGGCTGTTGACGATCAGGAACAGCGGGATGATCAGCATGATCGCCGGCACCATCAGCGTGCCGACATAGCCCAGCAGAAGCGCATCGCGACCGGGGAACTTCAGCCGGGCGAAGGCATAGCCGGCGAGGCTGGAGACGACGACGGTGATGATGGTGACGCTGCCGGCGACGATCAGCGAGTTGAGGAAGAAGCGCCCGAAGGGCAGTTCCGACCAGGTCTTCTGGAAATTGTCCCACTGGAACTCATTGGGCAGGATGCGCACCGGGATGGCCAGCACCTCGGCATTGGAGCGCACCGCGTTCGACACCATCCAGAAGAACGGGAACAGGAACAGCAGCGCCACGAGGATCAGCGCGCCGTGGTTGAGGATGTCGAGCGCCAGGGTGACGCGCCGGGAACGGGCCTTAGTTGTCATAGTGCACCCACTTGCGCTGCAGCCAGAACTGGAGGGCGGTCAGCGCCATGATCAGCGCGAACATCACCCAGGCGATGGAAGAGGCGTAGCCCATCTGGAAATTCTGGAAGCCGCGCTGATAGATGGCATAGCCCAGTGTGGCCGTGGCGTTGCCCGGACCGCCGCGGGTCATCACGTAGATCTGGTCGAACACCTGCAGCGAGGTGATGGCGGTCATCACCGTGCCGAAGAACAGGGTGGGCGAGATCAGCGGCAGGCGGATTTTCCAGAAGCGATCCCAGGCGCTGGCGCCGTCGATCTTTGCGGCTTCGAGGTAGCTCGGCGGCACCATGTCGAGCGCGGCGTTGAACAGCACAGTGTTATAGCCGACATTGGCCCAGAGCGAGACGATGATCACCGCCTGCATGGCGAGCGTCTGGTCGGTGAGCAAGTTCGGTACGCCCAGCGACAGCGACTTCATGATGAAATCGAAGAAGCCGCCGGGCGCGAAGATCAGCATCCAGACGATGGCGACGGCGATTCCGGGTGTAAATGTGGGGAGGAAAAACACCACCCGGAACCACCGTTGCCCTCGCTTGAGGCTCGCGATCCAGGTCGCGAGCCCCACCGAGATGACGATGTTCAGCACCAGATATTCGACGGTGAAGAACAGCGTGTTGCGCAGCACCGTCCAGAATTGCGGGTCGGCGGTGAACAGCCGGACATAGTTCTGGACGCCGACAAAGGCAGGTTTGCCCAGCAGCTTCCAGTTGGTGAAGCTCAGCGCCAGCGAGGCGATGATCGGCAGCACCAGGAAGAGCAGTACGCCGAGCAGGCTGGGCAGGAGGAACAAGAACGCCGTGCGGCCGTCGTGGCGACCGCTGCGCCGTCGCGGGAGGACGGCCGGAGCACCGGTCGCGACCGCGGAATCCTCGATGAGCGTCATGGGCACCTCCTCCCTCACGGCGCCCCACGGGCGCCGGCAACGACAAGACGCCCGGCCGGATTCGGGGCCGGCCGGGCGTCCCGGACTTACGGCAGCTGGCTCTGGATATCGGCCAGCACCGCGTCCGTGGTGTTATCGCCGTTGAGCGCCAGCGGGATGTACTGGGTGATCAGGTTCTCGAACTCGTTCCAGCTCTCGTTGAGGCGGAACGGGGTCGAGTGTTCGAACGAGTATTGCAGCGTCTCGCGCGTGCCGCTGACATCCTTGGCAGCGACGTCGTACCAGAACTTCTGCTCGGCGAGGCGGCCAGGGAGTGCGCGACCGGCCGATGCGAGGATTTCGGCGGCCTTCGGACCGGTCAGCACCTTCAGCGCCTTGTAGGCCTCGTCCTTGTGCTGGCTGGCGGCCGAAATGCCCCAGCCCGAACCGGCAGTGATGAAGCGCGACGGCCCCTCGCCGCGCGGCAGCGGCGCCACGCCCATCTTGAAGTTCACCGCACCCTGGGTGGAGATCAGCGACCACGGGCCATCGATGTACATGGCGGCGTTGCCCGAGGCGAAGCGACCGGAGGCCGTGGCGGCGCCGGCGCCCGAAGCGAAGACCGGCGAGGCCTTGGCGACGGCCACGAGGTCGACGAGCTTGCCCACGGCGGCGGCATAGCCGGGATTGGTCAGATCGAACTGGTTCGCATCATTGAAGTATTCGGCGCCCAGCGCCACCGGTTCGGCGATGAAGTCGAAGGCCTGCACCGCATAGCCATAATTGTCGCCGCTGGTGAGCTTTTCGGCGGCGGCCTGGAAATCGGCGAAGCTCCAGTCAGGCTTGGGCTCGGCGAGCCCGGCCTCGGCGAACTTGTCGCGATTGTAGAACACCAGCCAGGGGCCGACGTCATAGGGCAGCGCGTACTGCACGCCTTCATGCGACAGGCCGCTGATGATCGAAGACTCGAACACCGACTTGTCGAATTTGTCGGCAGCGATGAACGGATCGAGCGGCTCGAGCACGCTGTAGAAGCTGGGCATGCGCATCGACTGCATGGCGACCAGGTCGGCAATCTGGCCCGATGAGGCCAGCACCGGCAGGCGGGTCCAGTAGTCGGTCCAGCCGGAGAATTGCGGCGTCACCTTGATGTTGGGGTATTCGGCCGTCACCAGGTCGGCAATCGACTGGAACAGCGGGGTATCCTTCTCGTCACCCCACATCTGCCAGGTCAGGTTGACCTGCTCCTGGGCAAGGCTGGCGGTGGACAGGATGGCGGTGCCGGCAAGGGCCACGGCAGCCAGGGTATGCATGAACTTCACGACGTGTCTCCTCAATCACTGTTGTCGTTTGGTCTTGGGTTTGTTTTGGTCTTCCGGAGTTCCTCGGCTCCGGCGTCACCACGGCCGGTCAAGCCGCGATCAGCACCTCCAGATCGGCGATCATGGCGATGAGTTCGGTGCGCTGGCGCTGGAAGGCATCGGGGTCGCGCCCCGGCTGCAGGATCGCCGCCATGCGGCAGGTGAAATCGGGCGGCAGCAGCTCCAGCTCGGCCGCCATTGGCAGGTTCCAGCCATCGCCCGGGTAGTAGGAACGGTTCAGCGCGAACACGACCTGGAGGATGGCGTTCGCCAGCTTGCCGGCAATGCCGACCAGGAACACCAGGTCGCGGCGCTCGACCTTGCTCGCGTAGTGGTAGTCGGCGGCCCAGTAGCTGAGAATCTCGCAATAGTGCCGCAGCACGGCGTCGCGCAGCGGCTCGGGATAGCGGGCCAGCTGTTCCTTCCAGTCGGCCAGCCGGCCTTCGGGGTCGTTGACGACGTGCTGGGTCGCGAGATCGGTCGGCAGGTGGTAGCCCCAGATGGTCCACTCGAAGCTCTTGGGGATGGCGGTGCCGCTGAGCCAGGCCGCCAGATCGCTCTCGACGCCGGCATAGCTGCGCATCCAGACCCCATCCATGCGCGCGCCCCGGGCCTGCCATTCCGCCATGCCGGCTTCGAACCGCCGCCATTGCGGCGTGGCTTTGACATCGGGCCGGTAGGCATGGGCGTAGACGCGGAAATCGTAGTCCGACTGCCGGTCCGATCGACCCTTGCCGCGCGAGCCGGCAAGGGCGACGGCGCCCGCGCCGTCCTCGGCGAGGTCGGCGACGAGCGGAGCCATCGCCGCAATCAGTTCGGGTTCGTCGGCCATGGCGTCACCCAGTCTGCGCTTGCCGTTCCCCCTCTCAGTCCTTGAGGATCAGCTCGACCACCGGGGTCACCACATCAGGCTTCAGCACCGGCAATTCGAGCGTCAGCATGCCGTCGCCGACGGCCACACCGATATTGGAATCTACTTCTGCATCGGGGTCGAGCCAGTGGATCTCGCTCGCATCGTGCAGGAACTGCGCATATTTCACCTTGCGCCCCAGCCCCTCGATATGGACGTGGCGGAACGGCCAGGTCTGCAGGTGCAGGTAGAGCCGGTTGCCCCTTTGGGTGAAGCGGGTGCCGGCAGGCGCCCGGTATTCAGACGGGCCGGCGCCGTAGATCGAGCGGCCGTTGACGTCGAGCCACTTGCCATAGGTCTCGAGCGCGGTGACCGCACGCGCATCGAAGGTGCCGCGGGCGGTGGGCCCGACATTCATCAGCAGGTTGCCGCCGAGCGCGACGGTGTCGATCAGGATATTGATCAACTGGCCGGCGTCTTTCCAGGTATTCTCGTCGCGGTGATAGCCCCATGAACCCGAGAAGGTGTGGCAGACCTCCCAGCGCACCGGCTTGCCGTTGATGGTGGGAGCGACGCGCGGCGTATACTGTTCGGGCGTCGCCAGATCCTTGGGGAAGTTGCCGTCGGTGGGCAGGTCCAGCCGGTCGCCGACGATGATGTTGGGCTGCAGCACGCGCACCAGCCCGATCAGCTCCTCGGACTGCCAGTCGGCGCGGCCCTTGCCGGGCATGCCGCGATACTCGCGCTTGGGATAGCTGAAGTCGAACCAGATCACCGAGATCTCGCCGAAGCCGGTGAGCAGTTCGCGCACCTGGTTGTGCATGTACTCGGCATATTTGGTGACGTCGCGGCTCTTGTTCATCTCCAGCGCGTCGGGATGGTTGCGCAGGGGATGGATGCCGTCTATCGGGAACTCGGGATGGTGCCAGTCGATCAGCGAATAGTAGAAGCCCACCTTCAACCCTTCGGCGCGGAACGCCTCGACATAGGGCTTCAGCAGGTCCTTGCCGTAGGGGGTGTTGGTCGCCTTGTAGTCGGTGAACTTCGAATCCCACAGGCAGAAGCCCTCGTGGTGCTTGGCGGTCAGCACCACATATTTCATCCCGGCCTCGCGCGCCCGGCGCGCCCACTGCTTGGGGTCGTAGAGGTCGGGGTCGAAGTTCTCGAAATACTTGCGATAGGCCTCAGGCGAAATCTCCTCGCGGTGCTGCACCCATTCGTGGCGCGCGGCGAGGGCATAAAGCCCGAAGTGAATGAACATGCCGAAGCGGTCATTGCTGAACCAGGCCTTGCCGGCAGACGAGTCGAGACCACCGCTAAGGGTGAGTGCGCTATCCAATCTATCCTCCTATCCGGACTATCGAACCGGTTCGATTTTCATCCTGATGGCGACGACGACATGAGTCAAGGTAGATTCTGGAACGCCGAG
This sequence comes from Devosia sp. A16, assembly GCF_001402915.1. Taxonomy (GTDB): domain Bacteria; phylum Pseudomonadota; class Alphaproteobacteria; order Rhizobiales; family Devosiaceae; genus Devosia_A. The sequence goes on along the minus strand of NZ_CP012945.1, from coordinate 3,322,025 downwards.
ATCCTGAGGATTTTTCTTGCGCGGAGCCCCGTAACTGCTAGGTATTACAGCATATTTGCCTGCCGAGCGCCCCAACAGGTACAACTCTGCCATTGCATAGAAGCGGTTCGAGAACAGATCGATGACTACCATTCGTGATGTTGCCAAACTGGCGGAAGTCTCGGTCTCGACGGTGTCGCTGGCGCTGTCGAACCCGGGGCGGGTGAGCCAGAAAACCCTGGAACGGATCCGCAGCGCCGTGGCGGCCGTGGGCTATGTCGCCGACCCCCTGGCACAGAGCCTGGCGCGTGGCCGTTCCAAGATGATCGGGCTGGTGGTCGGCAATGTCGGCAACCCGTTCTTCGGCGACATTCGGCGCGAACTGGAGAACTATGCGCTCGAGCACGAGCATTTCGTGCTCATTGCCGACTCGTCAGGCAAACCCGAGCGTGAGCGCGCGCTGGTCGAGCACCTGATCGGGCTCAAATGCGCCGGCCTGGCGCTGGCGCCGTCGAGCTTCGGCTCGGACTACATCGGCTTCCTGCAGAGCCTCAAGGTGCCTGTGGTCTGCTTCGACCAGAAATTGGCCGGCGTCGAACGCGATTTCGTGGGTTCGGACAATTATCTGGCCGGCGCCATGCTGACCGAGCACCTGTTGCAGTTAGGGCATCGGCGGATCGCCTTCATCGCCGGTCCGAAGTACATGCATACCGCTGCCGAGCGGTATCGGGGCTTCGTCGAGACCATGGCAAGCGCCGGGGTCGAGGTGAACCCCAACTACGTGGTCGACGGCCAGTTCACCCGTACGGCCGGCTACGAGGCAGCGATGCGCCTGCTGATCCAGCCCGAACGCCCCACCGCGATCCTGGGCGCCAACAACGCGGTGGCGCTGGCGGCGCTGCAGGCGATGCAGGAGTTGGGCTTCGATTGTCCGGGGGATATCTCGCTGTGCATGATCGACCACGCACAATGGAGCAATGTCATCACGCCGCGCATCACCATGGTCGTGCAGGATACGCTCAAGCTGGGTGGCATCATTGCCCGGCAGCTCCTCCATCGCATCACCGCCACCGAGGCGGCCGCCGAGCCGGCGCAAGACTTCGTGCTGGCGCCGAAATTCGTGCCGGGGAACTCCTGCAGGCGGGTGTAGCGCGTCGGTTGCAGCGACGGTCCCTCCTTCGTCTGTGCCAGACGGCTCAGCGGTGTCGCCATCGTGCTTTGGCGTCTCGATGCGCTTTGCGCTATAGTCGAGACGTGACCCGACGATCCGGGACTGGTCTTGGTTTCGCGAGGTCAGGGAGGTCGTGAGATGGTTCGGACTGCGATTGCACTTGCCGTTCTCGTATTGAGCGGCGGAACGGCGCTGGCCCAGGGTGGCGATGCCACGCAGGGCGCGACGGTGTTCAAGAAATGCATGGCCTGCCATGCCATTGGCGACGGCGCCACGAACCGCGTCGGTCCAGTGCTGACCGGAGTGCTGGGACGAACGGCCGGTACCTATGAAGGCTTCAACTATTCGCAGGCGATGAAGGATGCGGGCGCCGGCGGGCTGGTCTGGACGCCCGAAACACTGGCGCAATTCCTCCCCAAGCCTGGCGCTTTCGTCAAAGGCACGAAGATGAGCTTCCCGGGGCTGGGCAAACCCGAGGACGTCGCGAACGTCATCGCCTACCTCGCGACCTTCTCGCCGGATTTCAAGCCGGCGGCACCGCAATAGCCGCCCGCATCAGTGAACGACCGGCGCGGGCACCGCGGGGCTCGCGCCGAAGAACTCCAGGCGCGTGAAGAAGGTGTAGTCCGCTTCGAACGCCATGATCACCACGAAGATCAGCACCAGGATCGGCGGCACCAGGATGGCGTAGCTGAGCGCCAGCCGCTCCCAGGCCATGTGCATGAACACCGCGATGATCAGCCCGGCTTTGCCCAGCATCAGCATGAGAATCAGGCCCCAGCGCAGGTAGCCCTGGAACTGCAGCAGATCGACCAGGTAGGAGCAGGCGCTGAGCACGAACAGCCAGAACCAGACGATCAGGTAGAGCCGGATGGGATGCTGCTGTCCCTCGGCATGGGCGTCGGGCGCCGCGAGGGCTTCGGAGCTCATATGTGCTTCAGCCATGATTGTCTCCTCACCACAGGTAGAACAGCGCGAAGATGAAGACCCACACCAGGTCGACGAAGTGCCAGTAAAGGCCGGTGATCTCGACGATCTCCCAGCGCCCCCTGCGTGAGGTGAAAAAGCCCTTCCGACCAGTGTCGAAGTCGCCGCGCCAAACCTTGCGGGCCATCAGGATGAGGAAGATCACCCCGATGGTGACGTGGGTGCCGTGGAAGCCGGTGATCATGAAGAACACCGAGCCGAACTGCGGCGCGCCCCAGGGGTTCTCCCAGGGACGGACGCCCTCGGAGATGAGCTTGGTCCACTCGAACGCCTGCATGCCGACAAAGGTGGCGCCCAGCGCCGCCGTCAGCAGCATCAGCACAGTGGTCTTCACCCGGTCGCGGCGATAGCCGAAGTTCACCGCCATCGCCATGGTGCCGCTCGAGGAGATCAGGACGAAGGTCATGATGGCGATGAGGATCAGCGGTATGTGCACGCCACCGATTTCGAGCGCAAACACCTCGGACGGGTTCGGCCAGGCTTCGGACGTCGACATGCGGGCCGTCATGTAGGCGATGAGGAAGCAGCTGAAGATGAAGGTGTCCGAGAGCAGGAAGATCCAGATCATCGCCTTGCCCCAGGAGGCGGTCTTGAAGGCGGTCCGGTCGGACGACCAGTCGGAGACGAAGCCGCCAAGGCCTGGTTGCGGATCGGTGTTGGTCACGGCCGGATCGGACATCACGGGCTCCCTCAGCTCAGCAACTCTTGGCAGAATGCGACGAACTCGCTGGCCCAGCCGGCCAGCAGGCTGAACAGCACCATCCAGACGAACAGCATGAACAGCCAATAGGTGGCGCAGAGCTCGACATTGAGCCGGGCGCTCTCCACGCCACCCCTGCCCCAGGCCTTGACGCCGGCCCAACCCAGCGCCGCGAGACCGCCGAGAATGTGCAGACCATGCAGCCCGGTGACGAGGTAGAAGAAGCTGTTGGCCGGGTTGCCGTCGACGAGATAACCCGATGCCGCCAGCTCACTCCAGGCGATCAACTGACCGACGAGGAAGGTGACTGCGAAGACGCCCGCCGCGGCGAGCCCGAGCCGGAGCTGCACCTGGCTGCGCCGATGCACGGCCCGCTGCGCCCATTCGAGTGCGAGACTCGAGGCCACCAGCATGGCCGTGTTGAACCACAGGATCGGCGGTACCGGCAGCGGCTGCCAGTCACCGAGTTCGCGGCGCATGAAATAGGCGCCGGTTAGCAGGGCGAACAGCGAGCCGACCACGGCCAGCAGAAAACCGAGGCCGACCCGCTTGGCGGGATCGCGGGACGCGCCGAAATCCGGCACGCCCTCGATCACCCCCTGCTCCAGCCACGGCTTGACGGTGAGCCGCTGGCGGGCCAGCCACCAGCCGGCCAGGGCGGCGAGGATGGCAAAGAACATCACCACGACGCTCATCGCCTGGCGCTCCGGCGCTTGCGCGGCGCGTCGTGCGGCGGGTTCGGGCCCGGCTGGTTCTGCGGGATGAAGTCCTCGGCGGCACCGGGGACGCTGTAGTCATAAGCCCAGCGATAGACCACCGGCAGCTGGGGGCCGAAATTGCCGTGCGCGGGCGGTGTCTGCGGCGTCTGCCACTCGAGCGTGGTGGCCCGCCAGGGGTTGCCGCCCGCCGGGTTGCCGTGCCGGATCGACCACAGGAGGTTGAAGACGAAGACCAGTTGCGCGGCGCCGACGGTCAGCGCCATCACGGTGATGAAGATGTTGAGATCGTGCGCCGAAGGCGGCTGGAACGAGATGTCGCCGGATTCGAAATAGCGCCGCGGCACCCCCAAGATGCCCAGATAGTGCATGGGGAAAAAGATCAGGTAGGCGCCGAGGAAGGTGACCCAGAAATGCAGCTGGGCCAACCTGTTGTCGAGCATGCGGCCGGTGATCTTGGGGTACCAGTGATAGATGGCGCCGAAGATGACGAGGATCGGCGCGACCCCCATCACCATGTGGAAATGCGCCACCACGAACATGGTATCGGACAGCGGCACATCGACCACCACATTGCCGAGGAACAGCCCGGTGAGCCCGCCATTGACGAAGGTGACGATGAAGGCGAGCGCGAACAGCATGGGCGGGTTGAGGTGGATGTCGCCGCGCCACAGCGTCAGCACCCAGTTGTAGACCTTGATCGCCGTCGGCACCGCGATGATCAGCGTGGTGATGGCGAAGAAGAACCCGAAATAGGGGTTCATGCCGCTCACATACATGTGGTGGGCCCAGACCACGAAGCTGAGCGCGCCGATGATCACGATGGCCCAGACCATCATGCGGTAGCCGAAGATGTTCTTTCTGGCGTGCGTGCTGATCAGGTCGGAGACGATGCCGAAGGCCGGCAGCGCCACGATGTAGACCTCGGGGTGGCCGAAGAACCAGAACAGGTGCTGGAACAGGATCGGGCTGCCGCCCTGGTGCGGCAGCAGGTTGCCCATCTCGACCACCGCCGGCATGAAGAAGCTGGTGCCGAGCAGCTTGTCGAACAGCATCATGACGCAGGCGACGAACAGCGCCGGGAAGGCGAGCATGGCCATGATCGTGGCGATGAAGATGCCCCAGACGGTGAGCGGCATCCGCATCAGCGTCATGCCGCGGGTCCGCCCCTGCAGCACGGTAACGACATAGTTGAGCCCGCCCATGGTGAAGCCGATGACGAACAGGATCAGCGACACCAGCATGAGCACGATGCCACCCTCCTGCCCCGGGGTGTTGGAGAGGATGGCCTGCGGCGGATAGAGGGTCCAGCCGGCGCCGGTCGGGCCGCCGGGCACGAACCAGCTGGCGACCAGCACCAGCACGGCAAGCAGGTAGGTCCAGTAGCTGAGCATGTTGACGTAGGGGAACACCATGTCCCGCGCCCCCAGCATCAGCGGGATCAGGTAGTTGCCGAAGCCGCCGAGGAACAGCGCGGTGATCAGGTAGATCACCATGATCATGCCGTGCATGGTGATGAACTGGTAGTAGGCGGCGGCGTCGATGAAGCTGAGGAAACCGGGGAAGGCCAGCTGCATGCGCATCAGCCAGCTGAGCACCAGCGCCAGCATGCCGATGGCGAGCGCCGTGCTGGCATACTGAATGGCGATGACCTTGGCATCCTGCGAGAAGACGTAGCGCGTCCACCAGCTTTTGGGATGGTAGAGTTCGGCATCCGCAAACTCGGCGTGGGCAGTTGGCTCGTGAGTGGCGTCGACCATCGGAGTGCCTCCTCGCACGTCGTCTGATCCGCAGTCCCGTCCGGAAGTCAGTCCGGCCGCCTCAATCGAGCGTGGCCGTCTTGAGCACCTCCGGGGCGTAGAGCTGGGCATAAGTCTGCTGGCCGGCGAGCCAGGCGTCGTAATCTTCCTGCGTGTCGATCACCACGCCGCCGCGCATGTAGGGATGGCCGGTGCCGCACAGCTCTGCGCAGAGCACTTCGAACTGACCGGTGCGGGTGGGCGTGAACCAGAAATAGGTGACGGCGCCGGGGATCATGTCCATCTTGGAGCGGAACTCGGCGACGTAGAAATCGTGCAGCGTATCGACCGAGCGCAACAGCAGCTTCACCGGCTTGCCGACCGGCAGGTGCAGGTAGTCGGCCTCGATCAGCACGTCGTCGCGACCGTTGGGATCGTCAGGCTTGATGCCGTAGGGATTGTCGGTGGCGACGAGCCGGGTATCGGTGAGGCCGAGCTTGCCGTCAGCGCCCGGCAACCGATAGGCCCATTGCCATTGCGCGCCCATGACCTCGGCCTCGCTCGCCCCGGCCGGCACGTTGATGAACTGGCTCCAGACGAACAGGCCGGGAATCAACATGGCGGCGACGCCGACGGCGGTCAGCCCCATCAGCCAAGTCTCGAGCCGCCGGTTCTCGGGCTGGTAGTCGGCCTTCTGCCCGTCCTTGTGCCGGAAGCGCCAGACGCAGTAGGCGACGAACAGCACCACTGCAGCGAAGACCGCGCCGGTGATCCAGAAGGTGATGATGATGGTGTTGTCGATATAGCCCCAGTTGGAGGCGATCGGAGTCCACCACCAGGGGCTCAGGAAGTGGAACACCACCGAGCCGACGACGATCAGCACGAGAACGACTGCTACGACCATCCCGCTCCTCCTCCAGAGGGGGCAGACGCTGAGGCAGTCGGCGCCTGGCGCGGCGCAAAACAGACGTCGGGCGCAGCAGGGAGTTCTGCTCGTCTTCGGCCATGCGTGGCGCATCGCTACAGAGCAAACATGACCCGGGTGACCGCAGGCCAAGTAGAATCGGAGCCATATTTGCTTTAGGCACCGGCACTTACGACTTGATAATCACATCGACGCACAGGCTTGTCAATTGTGACCAATTCTCGCACGTCGCCATGACATCTGACCGACAACGTTCGCGCGAGCGACGCTTGTTTGGAGTGCGGCTGGACGGTAAGCTCGCGGAGGACTTGCGGCCGGTTGGCTAACGCCCGACCGGCAGGTCCATCGAGAGATGGCGATGCAGACGTGTTCCAAGTGCGGCTTCAGCAATCCGGACTCGGCAAGATTCTGCGCCAATTGCGGCAACGCGCTCGAGCCAGCCCGCCCGGTCGAAGGCGAGCGCCGCTTCGCGACCGTGCTGTTTGCAGACGTCGCCCGCTCCACCGCAATCGCCGAGCAGATGGACCCGGAAGATTGGGCCGGCATCATGAACGGCGCCTTCGCGTTCATGAATGCGGCCGTCTCGCATTATGGCGGCACGGTGTCGCGGCTGATGGGCGACGCTGTGCTGGCGCTGTTCGGCGCCCCCATCGCGCATGAGGACGATGCCGAGCGGGCCGTGCGGGCGGGGCTCGAGATGCAGGAGGCGGCGATGCGATATGCCGCTGGGATCAAACAGCGGCATGGCGTCGATTTCGACCTTCGGGTCGGGATCAATACCGGCACGGCCGTCTTGGCCTTTGTCGGCGATGCGATCAAGACCGAGTATACGGCGCTCGGCGATGCGGCTAATGTCGCCGCCCGGCTGCAGTCGGCGGCCGAGCCGGGTACGGTGCTGATCAGCGCCGACACGCACAAGCTGGTGCATGCGCTATTCGACTTCCGGCCGCGCGGCCGGATCGAGATGAAGGGCAAGAGCGAGGCGGTCGACTCCTACGAGGTCGCAGGCATCAAGGCGATCCCCGAGGCGACGCGGGGACTGGCGGGGCTGAGCTCGCCGCTGGTGGGACGCGCACACGAGCTCGGGCTGCTGGGTGACCGGCTCGGCGAGCTGACCAAGGGCATCGGCTCGGTGGTGGCGGTGATCGGCGAAGCCGGGCTTGGCAAATCGCGGTTGATCGCCGAGTTGAAGCACCTGCGCGACGCCCTGCCCGAGCCGCGGCCGATCTGGCGGGAAACCCGGGCGATCTCCTACGGCCAGGCGATCCCCTATTATCCGTGGCGACAGCTGGGCCGGTCGATCGTCGGCGCCGACGACATGGATGCGGCCCCCGCGGTGCGTGAGAAGATCGCAGCCTGGGTCGAGCGGCTGGGGCTCAACCCCGCCGACATCCCGTTCTACGAGACGATGATCGCGGTGGAAGGCGAGGCCAGCCGAGCGACGCTGCGCAGCATGTCCGGCGAGTCGGTGGTCAACGGCGTCGCGGCGGCGATCGTCAACGCCATCAAGACGGTGATGCATGCCGACGGCCGGATGACGCCCTATGTGATGGTGATGGATGACCTGCACTGGTCGGACTCCGCGACGCTGGAGCTGATCGCCCAAGTCGCGACCCTCGCGGCGTTCGAGCCGATCATGCTGGTGACGATCCTCAGGCCGGATCGGAAAGCGGCGAGCTGGCAATTGCTGGACCGGCTGCAGGGAAGCCTGGGCAGCAGTTTCTCTCGCATCGATCTCGAGCCGCTCAATGCCGCGGGGTCGAGTGAGCTGCTGGGCAACCTGCTGCATATCGAAGAGCTGCCCGAGAGCATCCGGGCGCAGATCCTCGAGCGCTCCGAGGGCAACCCATTCTATCTCGAGGAGGTGCTGCGCTCGCTGATCGACGGCGGCCAGGTGGTGCGCGAAGGCGAGCATTGGCGAGCGACCCGCGCCATCCTCGAAGCGAGCATTCCCGACACGCTGGCGGGAGTGCTCAGTTCGCGCATCGACCGGCTGCCCGACGCCACCAAGCGGGTGGCCCAGACGGCGGCGGTGATCGGCCGGGTGTTCCAGCACCGGGTGCTGGAATCGGTGCTGCATAGCGGGCCGGCGCCGGAACGGATCGAGCATGTCGAGCCGCATCTGGCGACGCTGAGCTATGAGCAACTGGTGCGCGAGAAGGCGCGCGACCCCGAGCGCGAATACATCTTCAAGCATGCCCTGACCTGCGAGGCGGCCTATGACCTGCTACTGCGCTCGCGCCGGCGGGACCTGCACGCGCGTTGCGGCGCGGCGCTGGAAGCGCTGTTCGCCGAGCGGCGCGACGAGTTCGCGGCGATGCTGGCGCACCATTTCGAGCAGGCCGGTGAGCTCGAGCGGACGCTGCAATATGCGCGGATCGCCGCCGACAATGCGCGGCGGGTCTATGCGGTGAGCGAGGAACTGGAGCACCGCGAGCGAATCCTCTCGACGCTTGAAAAACTTCCGGGCGCCATGCCCGCCGAGCTCATTGACGCCATTCTCGAATGGGCCTGGGTGCGCAACCGTCGGGCGCAGTATGACGGCCTGCTGGAAAGGCTCGAGCAGGCCGTGCAGATCGCCCGGGAGCTGGGCGACAAGCGGCGGCTGGGCCTGGCGCTGTCGTGGGTGGGCAATGTCCACATGGTCACGGGCTTTCCCTCGCGCGGCTTTCGCTATCTCGAGGAGGCGCAGGCGCTCGCCGCCGAGACTGGCGACGACCAAGTGCTGCTGCTGCCGCTGTTCATCGCCACCTGGTCGCTGGTCGAGCGCGATGCCCGCTCGGGCGAAGAGAAGCTCGCCCAGGTGATCGACATGGCGCGCAAGCAGGATGCGCCGGATATTCTCGGCCATGCCCTGACCTACCGGGCGATCGCCCTCGCGCGGCTCGGCCAGTTCGACGAAGCCAGCGCGCTGGTCGACGAGGCGCTGGCGATGGTTTCCAGCATCAGTTCGCCGGTGAAACGGGCCGACGTGCATATCGGCGCCGGTATGGCGTACTATGACATGGGTGATATCGAGAAGGGCCTCGAGCACGCCCATATCGGCGCCGATCTCGCCATGTCCGCCAACGGCCTCGAATGCGCCTGCGCCGGCTATTTCGGCGTCGGCCGCGGCGAGCTCGACCGGCGTAACCTCGACGATGCGCTGGCGCAGTTCCGGCGTTCGCTGAAGCTCGCCGATGCGGTCGGCATGGACTATTACATCAACCTGATCCGCGCCGGCGTGGCCGAAGCCGAGTTCGAAAAGGGCTCGACCGGTTCGGTCGAGCAGTTGCGCAGCGCCATCGACAGCGCCCGCTCGACCGATGATGATTTCGTCGTCGCAGCGCTGGCCATGCCGTTCGCCCGCGCGCTGCTGAGGCTCGAACGTGCGAGCGAGGCACGCGACGCCATCAGCTCGGCGATCGGCTATTTCCGTCGCATGAATCTGAAGCCTTATCTCGCCAATGCGCTGAGCGTCTTGGGCGATGTCGCCGACGTCCAGGGCGAAGGCGAGCTCGCCGCGAACGCCCGCCTCGAAGCCGCGAGCCTCCGAGACGAGATCAAGCTGCCGCCGGCGACGGCTACCCCGCCCCACATGCTTCAGGCCTAGCCGATGGAAAAGCCGGTGATCCTTGCGGTCGACGACGAGCCTTCGGTGCTCGCCGCGGTGGCGCGCGACCTTAGGCGCCACTATGGCGCCGACTACGATGTCGAGCGCGCCGGGTCGGGGTCAGAGGCGCTGGAGGTGCTGGGTGAGCTCAAGCTCGCCGGCCGCGTCGTCGCGCTGTTCATCGTCGACCAGCGCATGCCGGCGATGAGCGGCGTCGAGTTCCTCGCTAGGGCGATGGAGCTCTATCCCGAGGCGCGGCGCGTGCTGCTCACCGCCTATGCCGATACCGATGCGGCGATCCGGGCGATCAACGAAGTGAAGCTCGACCACTATCTGATGAAGCCGTGGCATCCGCCGGAAGAGCAGCTCTATCCGGTGCTGGACGATCTGCTTGACGACTGGCGCGCCAACTACCAGCCGGTCTTCGAGGGGGTGCGGGTGGTCGGCCATCGCTGGCTGGCGGACGGACACCGGGTGCGCGACTTCCTCGCCCGCAATCTCGTCCCCTATCGCTGGCTCGATATCGAGACGGATGCCGAGGCGACGACCTTGCGCGAGCTGGCGGGCGCCGCGGCCGAGCCGCTGCCGCTGGTCATCCTGGCCGACGGCACGGCGCTGTCACGTCCGACCATCGCGGCGCTCGCCGAAAAGATCGGGCTGCATACCCATGCGGTAGCCCAGACCTATGACCTGGTGGTGGTCGGCACCGGTCCGGCCGGCCTCGCCGCCGCCGTCTATGGCGCGTCGGAGGGCCTCAAGACCTTGCTGGTCGAGCGCGAGGCACCGGGCGGACAGGCCGGCACCAGTTCACGGATCGAGAACTATCTCGGCTTTCCGGTGGGGCTCAGCGGTGCCGACCTGACGCGCCGCGGCGTGCAGCAGGCACGGCGCTTCGGCGCCGAAATCCTGACGCCGGTCGAGGCGCTGCAGCTCGAAACGCAGGACGGCTATCACATCCTGACGCTGAGCAACGGCAGCAAGGTCGCGGCACAGGCGCTGATCGTCGCGACCGGCGTGTCGTACCGGTTGCTCGACGTGCCCGGCGCCGAGCGTCTGTCGGGGGCCGGGCTCTACTATGGCGCGGCGATGACCGAGGCGATGGGCACCACCGGTCAGGATGTGTTCGTCGTCGGAGCGGGCAACTCCGCCGGACAGGCGGCCCTGCACCTCGCCCGCTTCGCCCGATCGGTGACGCTGCTGGTGCGCGGCAAATCGCTCGCCGACAGCATGTCGCACTACCTGATCGAGCGGATCGAGGAGACGGCGAACGTCTCGGTGCAGACCGGCGCCGCGATCAGCGCGCTGATTGGCGAAGAGAGTCTCGAGAAGGTGGCGGTGCTCGACAGCGCCACGGGCGCGGTGACCGAAGTGCCGGCGCGGGCGGTGTTCGTGTTCATCGGCGCTTCGCCGCGCACCGACTGGCTGAAGGGCAAACTGCAACTCGACGCGCAGGGCTTCATCCTGTCGGGGCCGGAGCTGGTGCGTGAGGCTTCTCGCAAGCCCGAGGGCTGGCTCGCCGAGCGCGAGCCGTTCTGGCTGGAAACCAGCGTGCCGGGGATTTTCGTCGCCGGCGATGTGCGGCGACAATCGACCAAGCGCATCGCCTCGGCGGTCGGCGAGGGGGCAATGGCGGTAACGTTCGTGCACCAGCATCTGCGTGGTCCGGCGCCCGCGCAGCGGCCGGCGGCTGCCGGTAGCTGAGCCATGTCCGCCGCCGCCAGCATCGAGACCACCGCCCTGATCCGTCGGGTGCCGATCTTCGCCGAGCTGAGCGACGCGGAAGCGGGCGAACTGTGGAATGCCGGCCAGCGGATCAACGTCGCACCCGGCGAGGTGTTCATCCGCGAGGGCGAGCAAGGCGGCTCGCTCTACCTTATCCTCACGGGCGCGGTGGAAGTGACCAAGGCGGACGGGGCACGCGAAGTGACGCTGGCGACGCGCGGGCCGGGCGAGGTGCTGGGCGAAATGTCGCTTCTCGAGCAGGCGGCGCGCACTGCTTCGGTGCGGGCCACCGAGCCAAGCGAACTGCTGGCGATCGGCCCGGAAGCGTTCCGGCAGTTGCTGGCGCGACGGCCGGAAGCGGCGGCGACGCTGCTGCGCACGGTGACCTCGCGACTGAGGAGCACCGAAGCGTCGCTGGTGCAGTCGGACAAGCTCGCGGCACTGGGCACGCTGGCGGCAGGCCTCGCGCATGAGCTCAACAACCCGGCGGCGGCGATCCAGCGCTCGACCGGCTACCTCAGCGAGGCGTTCGAGGAGTGGCGACGCCGCACCGTCGAGCTCAGCATGCTGGCGATGACGCCCGGGGAGCGGCGGGCGCTCGCCGAGCTCGAGCGCAGCATTGCCGATTGCCGTGCCACCCGTTGCTCGGACGCCGAGGCCCGCCGGATCGAGTCCCGGCTGAGCCAGCGGCTGGAAGCACTGGGGCTCGCCGAGCCCTGGGAAATCGCTCCTGCCCTTGCCGCCTACGGCTGGTCGGTCGAGCGACTCGAGTCGGTATTGGCCGGCTTTGCCGCCGATCATGTCGCCCCAGTGCTGCAGTGGCTGGGACGCGGGCTGGCGGCGCAGCAGCTTCTGGAAGAGATCGAAGTGGCCTCCAAGGTCATCTCGAGCATCGTCAAGTCAGTGAAATCCTACGCCTATCTCGACCAGGCGCCGGTGCAGGATGTCGACATCGCCATGAGCCTCGACGACACGCTGATGATCCTCAACCACAAGCTGAAGCACGGGGTGGCGGTCACCAGAATGTACGAGCCGGCACTGCCCCGGATCGAGGCCTATGCCGGCGAGCTCAACCAGGTATGGACCAACCTGATCGACAACGCGGTGCAGGCGATGGATGGCGAGGGCAAGCTCGAGGTGGGAGCGAGGCGGCTGGGCGAAGAGGTCGAGGTGCTGATCGCCGATAGCGGGCCGGGCATCCCCGACGAGGTCGGACGGCGCATTTTCGAGCCGTTCTTCACCACCAAGGCACAGGGTGTCGGCACCGGCCTCGGGCTGCACATCGCGCACAATATCGTGGTCAACCGGCACCGCGGGCGGATCAGCTTCACCTCGCGGCCCGGGCGAACTGAGTTCCGCATCGTGCTGCCGCTGCGGCTCAGCCGCCCGACCACGCCGGAGAAGACCAATGGCAAGCGATGAAGTCTGCCCGTGCGCTCACGGCGCACTGATACGCGACGTCACACCGAGTTCGGCGGAAACCTGTTCCGAATGCGTGGCGCGGGGAGATGGCTGGGTGCATCTGAGGGTGTGCCTGGTCTGTGGCCATGTCGGCTGCTGTGACGAGTCGCCCAACCGCCATGCCCGCCGGCACTTTCACACGACCGGGCACCCGGTGATCCAGTCCTACGAGATCGGCGAAACCTGGCGCTACTGCTTCATCGACGATGTCGTTCTGCCCGACGGCCAGGCATTCCGGCCGCTGTCAGGCATCGAACATTGACGGCGACCGACTTTCGTTTTGGCGGCACCAGTCATAAGCTCCGTGAGTCACGAGGACTGATCGCACGATGGGCTTCATCTACTGGATCGCGTCTTACCCGAAATCCGGAAATACCTGGACCCGGGCGGTCCTGACCTCGCTGATCACGGGCGGGCTGAAGGGACAGCTCGACAGCCTAAGCGAAATCATCCCCGATGAGAACTCGGGCAGCTTCTATGCGCCCTACCTCCGCAAACCGATCCATGAGGCGAGCAACGCCGAGCTGGCCCAGGTCCGGCCACTGGCGCACCGGGCCATGGCCAAGCAGACGCCGAACTTCCTCTTGCTCAAGACCCACTCGATGGTGGCCGTCCATCACGGCACCGCGACCATCACGCCCGACGTCACGGCCGGCGCGGTCTATCTGCTGCGCAACCCGCTCGATATTGCAGTCTCCTACAGCGACTTCCGCGAACGGGACGTCGACAAGACGATTGCGCTGATGAACCAGAGTGGCCGCGAGCTCGATCGGCCGCGACTAGGAGCCTACGAGATGGTCGGGTCATGGAGCGAGAATGTCGGCTCATGGACCAAACCGCACGACCGCATCATCGTCACCCGCTATGAGGACCTGCTGGACGATCCCCCGCAGCATTTCGGCAAGATCGTCCGCTTCCTGAAGATGGACGTGACCGAGGCGCAGCTCGCCGCGGCGATCGAAGAAAGTTCGTTCGAGAACCTGAGGGCGGTGGAGGCCAGGGCCGGCTTTGCCGAGCGGCCGCCGCAGGCCAAAGCCTTCTTCCGGTCGGGACGATCGGGGGAGTGGCGGGAGCGGCTTTCCGAGGCGCAGGTTGCCAAGGTGGTAAGCGCAAACCGCGAGCTGATGAAGCGCTTCGGCTACTGGCTCGATGAGTTCGATGACCTGACGCGCAGTGCCGCTGCCGCCGGTTAACTGCTGGCCAAGACTCACTCGGGCAGGAAACGATGCATCAGGAAACCGAAGGTCAGCAGTTGCTCATGTGCACTGGAAAAATGGATTCGAGCGGCGCGTGACAGATCGCCGGCGAAATGGAACGTGCGCTGCGGAGCCTGTGACGCAATCTCGCGCAGCTTTGCCCTGTCGCGCGGGGTAATCGGACCGGCCGACAGATAGAGCGTCCTGGCTTTGAGGCCTGCGAGCAGGCCTGCCGTACTGACCTTGGAAAATCGCGTGGTCGCTTCCGAGGTAAGGATTGCCGGATCGAAATCGAGGCCATAGCCGGCGCTCACTTGCCGCAGCCTGCCATCGATCAGCGACAGCGCTTGCCGCGGCGGCAGGCCCTTGAACTCGATCGACTCCGCCAGCATCCGGCGGGCCTCCTCAAGGCTGGTGAAGCCCGGGCCGGCGGCGGCGGCAGCAATCGCGTCGTCCACCGTGAGCCGCCAAGGCATGCCAAGGTCGGCAAGGATCAGCTTGGTGATGGAGGCTTCCTGCGTCTGCAACAGCCCTAGGGCAAGCAAGGCGCCCCAGCCCTTGCCGATGGCGGCGATCCGATGCTCGCCGGTCGATTGGACGAGCGACACCAGCGAGACCATGTAGGTGTGCGGGTTGTAGTCGGCCGGGTCGAGATAGGCGCTCTCGCCGCGCCCGGGCAGATCGGGGCAGATGACCCGGAAGCCGTGCCCGACAAGCATGGTGGCAAGCCGGCTGAAATCGGTGGCGTTGCCGAGAAAATCATGCAGGCACAATACCGTCCGGCGTGACCTCGGCGGTTCGTAGACGATGTAGGAGAGTTCGGCAAAGCCGCTCGGCAGCTGCACCGCGAGGTGCTTTCGCTCGGCTCGCAGTCCTGCCTGCCGGCTCATGCTTTGACGGTCGCGCGGGCCTTCACGTCCCTGACGAGCTCCTCCAGTCCGGCGACGATCCGCGGGAGCCGCAGCGCCGGATCATGCTCGCGCCAGCGCTCGAACGATGCCTGCCGGTACTGCTGGTAGACCTCATTGTCGGTGAGCAGGCTGCGCAGCACCTCGACCCAGGGAATGGCGTCGGTGCGCGGCGGCACCAGCCAGTGATCCTTCACCAGTGGCGCCGGCGGATCGATGACGATGCCAGCATTGCCCACCAGCTCCGGCAAACCACCCCTGTTGGTGACCACAGCTGGGATGCCCATCGACAGGGCTTCGACCGATACGCGCGGTCCGCTGTCATGCCAGAGCGACAACGCCAGCAGCACCTTTGTCGCCGCGAAGACGGCGCCCATGTCCTTCTGCAGCCCGACCCTCGTCAGATTGGGATAGCGCGAGAGGTCGATGCCGGTCCGCTGCTCGGCGTCGGACAGCTTGCTGCGGCTCTCGACCACGAGAAACTTCGCCTCCGGCAGGGTTGCGGCCGCCAGTTCGACGATGCGCAGGAACAGCGTTACGCCCTTTTCCGACGAGGGATTGATGAAGGTCACGTATTCGGGCGGGCGGGCATTGGCCGGCGCGACCGGCTTGTCGATGAATTTGCCGATGACTTCGCAGTTGAAGCCGAAGCGATCGGCGAACAGCTGCCGCGTCGCCTCGGTGTCGGTGAAGATGTGATCGACATGGGTGAAAGCTTCGAGCTTCCGGTAGCCGGGGTGGACCAGGTAGAACACCGTGGCGATTCCCCGCTCCCGCGCCTTGCGCAGCAGGGAGCGTTCGTAGCGACGGGAGCCGTAGAGCAGCAGGATGTCCGGCTGGTAAGTGTCGAGCATGCGCAGCGCACGGTTGTAGAGCGTCTGCTCTTCTTCCACCGTGAAGTCGCGTTGCGTCATGTGCTGGGTATATTCGATGTAGTGCTGCACCTCGCCATCGATACCCAGCCACAAGGTCTGCGGCAGGCCGGGCTCCTGGACCGGCAGCGCTCCGGTCGACATCAGGTTCTGCAGTGTGCTGCCCTGCCCCGGACGGTCGTAGACATTGGCGCTCAGCGAGCGACACTCGACGCCATAGCGGCTGAGAAAGTTCAGAAATGTCCTGATGCTGATGGCGGCACCATTGCTGGTGTCGAGGGTGCAGTTGATGGCACTGAACAACAGCTTCACGGCAAGACTTCCCGCTGAGGTAATGGACGGCCGCGGTTGCATGCTAGCTGCTGAGCGTGCGGCCTTCCAGCATCAGTGCGCCAATCCCCGGCGCGCGAACAAAAAACCGGCCGAGACAGTGCCTCGACCGGTCAAACGATGGCAGAGCGGCAGATCAGAACGTGCCGCTGAGCTTGATGAACGCGCCATGCGTCAGCGTATCGATCTCGGCGCCCGGGTGCGTGCTGTTGAAGCCGTTGTCGCTGCCCACTTCGAACAGCTTCTCGGCCTGGTAACCCACCGTCAGCGCCGTGTTGTCATTCAGGTAGTAGTCGAGACCGACCGATGCCTGCAGATCCAGCACGGTCTTGGACCGTTCCGCTGAATAGGACGACGTCGTCCCCGGGTTGTAGGAACTGCCGGAGCTGAAGCTGCTGCCGCTCGCAAGGGAGCTGAAGGACGAATAATACTGATTGTAGCTGGAGAAATATCCCGAACTGGTGACCTTCTGCTTGCCGAACAATACCGAGCCGGCCACCGACCCGGACACGCCGAAGTTCGTGCCCTCGAACCGAGTCGATGCCTGAGCTCCGATGCGCGGTCCGATACCGGTGAAGTCTGCCTTCACCTTGCCGTCGAAATAGTATTCGTAATAGCTGGAGGTGAAGCTCGAATAGTAGCCGGTGCCCGGGCCATCCTGCGAGTAGCTGCTTTCATAGAAGCCGGAGCCGCCGGCCTGGCCTTCAAACGAGCTCTTGAAGCTGAGGGCCCGCAAGCCTGCGAACAACCGAACGTTCAGGTTATCGCCGAGTACCGGGGTGTAGCCGACCTCGAAATCGGCGGAGGCGTAGCCGAACTTGTAGGTGCCGTCCGCCCAGGCGTCATTATAGCTGCTGGTCCAGGAAGAGCCACTGTAACTTGTGTTGCCCGAACCGCCACTCCAGTAGTTGAAGCTGCTGTACCCTGCCCAGGCTTCAGCAAAGCCGCTGACAGAGCCGCCATTGACCACCGATACGGTGCCCCGAACGTCCCAGTTGGGATCGAGCTGCTTCCCGAACGATACAGAGCCGAAAAAGCCCGCGAAATCGTCGAGGTCGCCGCTCGAATAGGTGCCGCCGTAACCGGACCACCAGCCGCCACTCGAGTAGTTGCCGCTGTTGTAGAAGGAGCTGCCGGAACTGTTGACGCCGGCGGCATAGCCGACCTTGTCCTCGATCGCCGACAGGTAGCGCTCCGAAGAGCTGAACATCAGCCCACCGCTGACGCTGTAGTAGTAGCCCTGCGCCCCCGGCGCGAGCGACTGCGCCGTCGCGTGCTGCATACCACCTGCGGTCGATGCAGCCGCCGTCGCGATTGCCGAAACCCCTCGTAGAAGAATGGCCTTGTTCTTCACGTGCGTCTCCCAAGCTCCAGTAACCCGGACGATAAACTGTAATCGTACGCCGAGCGAGTCCGAGACGCAGCATTACGTGCGCGATATGCAGTTATTCCGCAGAGAGAGGAAAAAATGTCACAAACGTCGGCAGAGGGATCAACCCGACCTGGAGTCGTCGCGGCGCAACGACTTGTCCTGCAAGCTCTGTTTACGTGATGGCCGCAGTTGGGCGCCGTAGCTGCGCTTGAAGTACCACTTCACATCTGGATTCAAGTCTCTAGCGCGACGGATCAGCGCCGCGGTGACCCCCGGGTGAGTGCTGACAACGATGGTCATTGCCATCGCGTCCTGCCCGTCATCGACGATCAAGAGCGGCCCGATATCAGCGACCCAGAGCTCGGCGTTGGCACGCGTGGTGGGGACCCACCCGGCATAGGCGAGCAGTTCGTTATCGGCTGAGACGGCTGCTACCTGCCGTCCGGTACGCAACTGCCGGCGGATGGGCTGCGCCAACTGGGCCAAGGGTGAGTCGGCGAACGGCGGGTGGCGCGACAGCAGGTCGAACACCATGCCGAACGCTTCGTAGGAACCAGTCAGGCTCTCGATGCGATACTCCGGCTTGTCCATGCTCGCCGCCCCCCTGCCGGCACATCCATTGTAGATGTCGCGGGCGGTGGCAGCGTCAAGCCAGTAGACTCAGCACATCAGAGTGCGAACGGCTTGAAGTGCTTGCTCAGCTTCAGCGTCTGGGCCTGGTAGTTGGAGCCGAGGCCCGTGCCGTAGAGCCGATCGGGAGACTCGGCCAGCCGCTCGTAGATCAGCCGGCCGATGGTCTGACCGTGACCGAGCAGGAACGGCACTTCGCGGCTGCGGACTTCGAGCACGGCACGGCTGCCCGTGCCGCCGGCGGCAGAGTGGCCGAAGCCGGGATCGAAAAAGCCGGCATAGTGGACGCGGAACTCGCCGACCAGCGGATCGAACGGCACCATCTCGGCGGCATAGGCCGGCGGAACGTGCACGCTCTCGCGGCTGACGAGGATGTAGAACTCGTCCGGATCGAGGATGAACTCGTCGGCGCCGCGATTGATCAGCGGCTCCCAGTAGTCGAGCACATCGAGATTGTCCTTGATGTCCATGTCGATGACCGGGGTGTGCCGCTTCGAGCGGAAGCCGATCAGGCCGTTGCGGTCGGCGCCCTTCAGATCGATCGACAGCAAGACGCCATCGCCGACCTCGGCGTTGGCGTCGAACACCAGGGTTTCGACATTGTGCAGCGACTTGTGCTCGAACAGGCTCAGGCGGCTGTCGCCGACGCGGAAGCGCATCTGGCTGAGGCGCGAACCGGTGCGAACGCGTACCGGGAAGGTGCGCGGGCTGATTTCGAGGTAGAGCGGACCCTTGTAGCCCGCAGGCAGGGTGTCGAAGCCGCGCGCATGGTCGCCGATGACGCGGGTGAAGACATCGAGCCGGCCGGTCGAACTCTTGGGGTTAGCGCCGGCGGCCACCATGTCGGGCAGGTTCAGGCTTTCCTGCAGCGGCACCAGATAGACGCAGCCACGCTCCAGCACGGCGCTGTCGGTGAGGTCGAGCTCATGCAGCTTGAGCGTCTCGATGCGCTCGGCGACGGTATGTTCGGGACCCGGCAGGAAGCTCGATCGGATGCGATAGGCCACCTTGCCCAGGCGCAGGTCGAGGCTGGCCGGCTGCACCTGGTCGACATCGAACGGACGATCGCTGGCAATGTTGCCGCGCGCCGCCAGTCGTTCGATGAAGCGGGCGGGAAACACGCCCTTGGCCCAAAGCTCGCTATCCAATGATCAACCCCGCACCCTGGACCCCTCCCCTAGCAACCTGAGGCGTTGACGCCAAGACGGCATGGGTCGTATATCCACGCTATGCGCCTTTGCGGTAACGCCTCGGGGTGCATGGTGGTGATTTGGCCGGTCTGATTGCAGCCACCTAAAACAAGTCGCTAAAGAGACCCGTCGAGCCGGCCGCCAGAACGCGTGCCGGCTTTGTTGTTTTCGAGGCTAGAAATGTCGAAGTCGAAGAACCCGCTGAACGACGAGAAGAACCGCTCTCCCGCCACCCAGGTCGTGCATGGCGGCACGCAGCGAAGCCAGTTCAAAGAGACCTCGGAAGCGATCTTCATGAACTCGGGCTACTCCTACCCGAGCTCGCAATATGCCGAAGACCTGTTCCTCAACAAGATCAGCAAGCCGGCTCACAACTACTCGCGCTTCGCCAACCCGACCATGGACATGTTCCAGGACCGGATGGCGCTGCTGGAGGGCGCTGAAGCGGCGCGCGCTTTTGCCACCGGCATGTCGGCGGTGACCAATGCGGTGATGAGCCAGGTGCGGGCCGGCGATCACATCGTGGCGGCGCGGGCGCTGTTCGGCGGCTGCCGCTACGTCGTCGAGGACCTGATGCCGCGCTTCGGCGTTCCCTCGACGCTGGTCGACGGACGCGACCCCGAGAATTTCGCCCGGGCGATGCAGAAGAACACCAAGGTGATCTTCATCGAGACGCCGACCAATCCGACATTGGAGCTGGTGGATATCGCCGCCGTGGCGAAGATCGCCAAGGCGCATGGCGCCAAGCTGATCGTCGACAATGTGTTCGCCACCGCGCTGTTCCAGAAGCCATTGCAGCTGGGCGCCGATCTCGTCACCTACTCGGCGACCAAGCACATCGACGGCCAGGGCCGGGCGCTTGGCGGCATCGTGCTGGGCTCGAAGGAGCTGATCGAGGGCGACGTGCATACATTGTTGCGGCAAACCGGCCCGTCGCTGTCGCCGTTCAATGCATGGGTCTTGCTGAAGGGTGTCGAGACGCTGCCGATCCGGGTCAAGCAGATGACGGAAAGCGCCACCAAGGTGGCGGATTTCCTCGCCGGCCATCCCAAGATCGAGCGCGTCTCCTATCCGTTCCACCCTTCGCACCCGCAATATGAACTGGCGAGGCGGCAGATGAAGAGCGGCTCGACTTTGGTGGCGTTCGAGGTCAAGGGCGGGCGCGAAGCGGCGTTCACCCTGTCGGACTCGCTGGCGGTGATCCTGATCTCCAACAACCTGGGCGATGCCAAATCGCTGATCACCCACCCGGGCACCACCACGCACGCGCGCTTCACCGAGGAGGTTCGGCTGGAATCCGGCATCACCCCAGGCCTGTTGCGGCTCTCGGTGGGGCTCGAGGATGCTGATGACCTGATCAAGGATCTCGAGTACGGACTGAGCCAGGTCTAGGGTTGCCGCGCATTTCAAAGCCACCTTCAAGGCGCCTGGTCCTCCTACCCGGTGGTTGGCGACCCCACCCTTGATCCCTCCCCCTAAACATGGGGAGGGAGACGCCCACCGCGATGTCAGTGTTTTGGTCTCCCTCCCCATGTTTAGGGAGAGGGGACAGGGGTGGGGTCAGCCCGCACCGGCGCCGGTGGGGTCAACCCACACTCTAACCACCCAGCAGCTCAGCCGCCCGCCGGATGGCGCCGATGCTGATCGTGCTCGGGCAGTTGAGTGCGTCGCCGACGATCGCGCAGGCCTTCTCGCTACTGCCCATCAGGCGCCTGCCAGAACGGGCCGCGCATCCACTGGTCGCGAAACAACTCGAAGTTGACGAAGTCGATCACCTCGCCGGTCACCGGGTTCTGCTTCTGGCGATGCCAGGTGCCGACATGGTCGAATCCCAGCCGGCGATAGCTGAAGATCGAGGCAACGTTGCGGGAGTCGACGACGCCATAGAAGCGCTCGATGCCGCAGTGAGCAAAGAAATAGTTCAGCAGGCGGGCTCGCACCTCGACCACGACATTCTTGCCCCACCAGTCGCGATCATGCACCGCGACGGTGCCGAAGGCGGAGCGATAGCCATGCAGCCGCACCATATGCGCCCCGATCGCCACGTGCTCGCCTTTGGGAATGATGGCAAAGGCAAAGCGGTTGCTGCTCCGCGGCATTGGCCCGCGCAGCACCCAGTATGCCAGCGAGCAGGGCTTGGACGTCTGCAGCAGGCCATTGAGGATATCGGGGTCATGCCGCCAGGAATGGGTCACCCGCAGCGCCTCGATCATCCCCATCGGCTTCAGGATGAAGCGCTCGGTTTCGAGCGGACCGACGCGCAATTTGCTCATCGGGCTTCGACCATCGCCCGAACGTCGGCGCGGACGATCTTGCCGCGATCGTTGCGCGGGATGGCCGCCACTGCGAACAGCCTCGAGGGGACGGCTTCATCGCGGACGCGGGCGCGGCACCAGGCCTTGAGCGCTTCAGGATCGAACACCGCGCCGTCGGCGAGAACGATGGCGGCGGCTACCGCTTCCCCAGCGATGGCGTCCGGGATGCCAAAGGCGCAGGCCTCGACGATCGCCTCGTGCCGCTCGAGCAGCATGTCGATTTCCTCGGCCTGGATCTTGATGCCCCCGCGATTGATCTCGGATTTGCTGCGGCCGACCAGGATGAGGTGGCCTTTGGCATCCAGCTCGCCGATGTCGCCGGTGCGGAACCAGCCGTTGACAAAGGCGGCCGCGTCTAGGTCGGGGCGCTGCCAGTAACCCAGCATCATCGAGGGGCTCTGCACCAGCACCTCGCCCCGTCCGCCGGCCGTATCGGCGATGGCGACGCTGCCGCCCCAGGGCCGGCCGACAAAACCGTCGCAGGCCTCGGCCTGGTCGAGGCTGCCGCCGGCGATCCAGTTGGCGGTCTCGGTCATGCCGAACATGTTGAACACCCGGCGCGTGCCGCACCACTCGGCGATGGCGCGCCAATGCTCGATCGATAGTGGCGCCGAACCGACATGCACGCGCTGCAACACCGGCTCGGGGCGAGCGGAGACACGCAACGCCAGCTTCCAGAACGAGGGGACCGAACTCATGAAGCCGATGTTTTGGCCGGTGACATAACCACCGAGGCCGGCGAGCTCGCCGAGCGCCGGGCTGGGCCACAGATGCACGCGTCCACCGGCCAGCAACGGCGTCAGCACGTTACCAATGAGGCCGTGGCCGAAGAATACCGGCAGCACGCAGAGCGTGTCGCGCAGCACGTCCGCACCGATCTCGGCAATGTTCAGGCTGGCGCGGGCGAAGAGGCTCCGCACCGAGTGCACGATGCCCTTGGGGCGACCGGTGGTGCCGGAGGTCATCAGGATGAGCGCCGGGTCATCAAGCCGCAGCGAGCGAGGCTCGCTCGACTGCGCAGCGACCACGGCCGGCCGGTGCGGCCCCAGCCAGAGCGACGCGCCGGTGGCCTGCAGCACGGTCTCGCATTCCTCCGGCCTGAGGCCGGGGTTGACTGCGACCGCAACGAGGCCGACCTCCCAGCAGGCGAAGATGGCGACCAGGTAGTCTACCGGATTGACTTCGGCCACCACCGCACGGGCGCCCGGCGTCACGCCATGGCGCACGAGCTCCGCCGCGCGTGCGCCCACCCGCCGAACGATGCCTTCCGCGTCCAGCGCCGTGCCGGCCCGAACGTCGACCAAGGCGGCGCTGCTGGGCAACATGGCGGTGAACGAGAGGTTCGAAATCATCCGGCGCCTCGCGGCACGATCCGCTGCAACCCGCGGAAGGCGTGGCGACGAACCTTGGAGAGGAACGCAGTGGGTGCGGCGAGCACCGCAGCTCCATCGACCAGCCGGGTCGCCAGGGCGCTGGGCGTGCCGCCGACAATGCGGCGGGCCGCGGCCGCGGCGGCCGGAAGCGCGAACAGCTCGGCGATCAGCTCGAGGCAGAGGCGTGCCTCGAGCGCGAGTCCCAGGCGCCGCGCCATTTCCGGCAATGCCGCCGCGTCATCAGGCGTGAGGCGGCGCCAAGCCTGCAGCACATCGACCAAGAGGCGCAACTGGTGAAACTTGTGGCCCAGCGCCGCGTGCACCACGGTCACGAAAAATTGCGGCAGCGCCCCGCTCGGGTCGCCCTTGCCGCTCAGCATGAGCTCGTCGTAGCCGAAGCTGATGCGTCGGCGCAGTCCCTGGTAATGCACCAGGTTGCCATGCACCTCGATGAGCAGCGCATCCATGTCGGGCTGGATCCACTTCTCCTCCTGGTTCTGCTCGGTGTGGTCGAGCAGCGGTTTGCGGAAGAGCTGGTAACCCAGTCCGGTCAGGAGTTCGCCGATCGGCCCGCGGGCAGATGGGGCAACCATGATGTCGATATCGGTGAACGGACGGTCCGACGGCGTCGGGTAGATCTGCCGGGCGAAGACCGGCCCCTTGACGATCACCGCGTGCAACTGCCTTTCGGCGATATGCCGATCGACCTTGGCGGCGATGCCGCGCAGGTGCATCGAGAGGCCCACGAGCAGGGTGAGTTCATCCTGCGCGGCGCGCAGATCGGCAGTGCTGCGCTGCGCTGCCAGTTTTCGCGTCACCACAGGCAGCACATTGTGGTCCCGCGCCAGCTTGAGCAGCGGATCGACGGTCTCCAGATCGACGGCGACGGCGGGCGCCTCCGGGTCGGCGAGGCGGCACAGCAATGCATCGCGCTCGGCAGCGCTCATGCGACGATCTTCTCGATATTGAGGGCTGCCAGCATGACCGTGGCAAGATCGGTGGGGCGCGATCCGGCAGACAACCGATAGGCGGGTACGGCCCGGACCAACTCGCCCAGCCGTCTGAACAGCTCCCGCTCGCCTGCCGGCACACCCACCCGGGTGGAACGTACGTTATCGGCGGCGGCCAGCGCCAGCACCTCGGCCTTGGCCACGGGCTCGCACCGGCTGGTCGCTGCGTCGCTGCGATCGAGCAGGAAGACAGCCGCGATCTCGCGTGGCGCGATCGGCTCGACGGTGACGGTATTTCGCAGCGATGCCAGGGTGACCTGTCGCTCGTCCTCGGCGCTCCAGTCGCCAACCAGCAGCGGCTCTACCCAAGGCAACATCTGAGCCGTGTGGCGATGCACCTTCAGGCTTCTGGGCATGCCCCAGGCCGTAGGACGCTCGCCCGCAACACTGCAAGCCATGGCATCATCGGAACAAAGACCGAGGCCGCCCGCCGCCAGCGCCAGGGTAGAAGTGGTCTTGCCCGCGCCACTGCGGCCGAAGATCAGCGCCACGCGTCCATCGGGCAAGGTCAGCCCGGCGGCATGCACCAGGAACTGGTTGGCCGCCGACAGCGCCGCCTGCAGGGCGAGTTGCCCGCAGGTCATGACGATGCGTTCCTCGGCCCCGGGAGCGACGATGATCGTGGCCTCGCGCGCGGTGTCCGAGAGGGTGAGCGAGATGACGTCGGGAAAGCTGAGGACGCGTCCTTCAGTTGCCTGCCAGAAGCAGGCTTCGCCTTCGTCGAGGATCGGCCCCTGATAGAGCGGTTCGGTTCCAGCCGGCATCGTGAGCGGCTCGCCGGAGCTGATCGTGAGGCCGTAGGCCAACGGGGCCGTCGGCAGTGGCCGCGAGCGGCCGGCGAAGATGCGGCCGAAGAAATCCACCAGCACCGGCGTGATCGCCGTAACACGCAACGACGCGCCCTGCAGATCGAAGAACTTCTGGATCAAACCCTGGCTCCGCCTGGTTCCGCCGGTCCGGATACCGGAGCGGCGTGCACATGAATCTGCACCTGACCGGGAATACGTGCATTGATGACCTCGATCCCGTCGAGCGTCACCCAGCAATGCGCCGAGAGGCTGGAGCGACCGATCGACTTGCGATCGACGGAAAAATGCAGGCGCGGCTCGTAGCCACAGCGCCGCAAGGCGGCGAAACCCAGCAGCCCGGAGCGCAGGCACCGGTTGTTGCGCATCAGGATGGGCCAGCGGGTCACACGCCGGACGACCCGGGCAATGTAAGGCACGGAAAAATGCGGCCAGCTGTTCGGGGGCACCGATGAGACATCGGCAAGGATCTGCGAAAACTCTCGCCCGGCGATGCGCGCGGGCAGCGTTCGCGCAGCGATCCAGAGGCGTAGCCGGAACGTCAGTCGGTCTGGCGATCCGCCGCCTGTTGATTCATGCGGCATGCACGATGATGCCTTCCGCGACCAACCCGGCGATCAGTTCAGGCAAATCGTCGGCAAGTGTGGCGACGTCGACCTCGAACTCGTCGGCCATGCGGTGCGCCACTGCCTCGACATCCCGGACACCATCGAGGTGCCGAAGGAAAGCCAGCGAGGTGTCGTTGCACGAATAGAGCTGCCCGCTGCCGAGCAGCAAAATGACGGCGCCCTCCCCCACCGGTTCGAACGAGACTTCGTCGCCGAGGCGGTACACTGCGTCCATTTACACACCAGAATCGTAGTCAGCAGGATGTGCGGGGCCGGCATCCGGCCCCGCATAGTCACACAGGCTTGACGTTACTTGAGGCCGCGGAAATCGCGGCGAGCTTCTGCTCTTTGACGAGAGTGGGCTTGGTGTAGGCTTTCTTCACAATCGCTCTCCCATGTCTGTCCGTGTTGAACCGACACAGAATAGCAAGCCCTGCTCGGGCAAGAAACCCTGGACAGTCGGCATCTGCTTCCTGCTATCAGGCACCTGCCCTCTCGTCGGGTTCGATCACGGGGGAGGCGGATTCCCCTTGCTGGAAATGGGAGCCGCAGTGATCGTGGTAAGCTTCTGCTCCTTGACGAGAGCAGGCTTGGTGTAGGTCTTCTTCATTGTCTTCCCCATAGGCGCCCCCAAGGCGCCACGACGTCAACCGACAGGCCCCGAAACTCCGGGACTGCTGCTACCAGAAGCGGCCGGAGCGATGCCCCGGCGACTCCGGGTCAGGTTACCGGCTTGCTCGAGATCGGCTCGGCAGTGATGGCGATGAGCTTCTGCTGCTTGACCAGCAGCGGCTTGGAGTAGGTCTTCTTCATAGTATGCCTCAAAAAAATTCCGCTGCTCAAACAGCAGGGTAGCTGCAAGCTAGCAGAGTCTGAGTGTGGCGCAACCTGCTTAAGCCCGGCCCCTGCGATAAAGCATCACGCGTTGCCTGAGCTGACTGCCTTCGAAGCGCTTGACTTCGGCAGCCAGATTGGCCATGCGCCCGTTCAATTCCAGAGGCTCGTCGGGTCAACTGACGTGCGGCCGCCATCGGCTCCGTTGCCTCGACAGTCTGCGGCAGGCGGACAGTGGGCGGTCTGGTCCGGTAGTCATAGAGCGTGACGGTGTAACGGGGCATCGGTGCTTCGGGCGCCTGAACCGCGGTCCCGACATAATAGGTCGAGCCGGCTGACAGTTGGCTGACCGACTGAGCGACCTTGCGAAGAATTCATCCACCTTACCAAGCCCTCATGCGACTTCTTGATGCCGGCAGTCTACTTTATGTCCGATGGGAAAATGGGCTCTGCAGGTGCGGCGATGAAGCGGTGGTGGAAGTGGATTGGCCTGGTGGTTCTGCTCGGTGCGGCCGGCGCCGGCTGGCTGGTGTTCAGCGCCCCGGCCAAGGACGAGGTGCCGCGGACGACGGCCGTGGCGCGCGGCAACGTGCAGGAGACCGTGCTCGCCTCGGGCGTCATTCAGGCGAGTTCGCTGGTCAGTGTCGGCGCGGAGGTCTCGGGCCGGATCAAGACGCTCAATGTCGCGCTGGGCGACGAGGTCAAGGCCGGCGACGTGATCGCCGAGATCGACTCGCTGAACCAGGAGAACGCGGTCAAGGCGGCGCAAGCGGCGCTGGCCAATACCGAGGCGCAAAAGACCATCCAGACCGCCAATCTCGGCCAGGCGAAGACGGCGCTGGAGCGGGCGGAAAAGCTCAGCCCGCAGAAGCTGATTTCCGACGCCGACCTGCAGACGGCGCAACTGGCGGTACAGACCGCCGAGGGACAGTTGCAGGCCATCGAAGCGCAGATCCAGCAGGGACAGATCAACGTCGAGGCCGCGCAGTTGAACCTCGATCGCACCAAGATCGTGGCGCCGTCGGACGGCACGGTCGTCGCGGTGTCGGTCGAAGTCGGCCAGTCGGTCAATGCCAATAATTCGTCGCCGACCATCGTCAAGCTCGCCAACCTCGACAAGATGGTGGTGAAGGCGGAAATCTCGGAGGCCGACGTGCCGCGGGTGGAGCCGGGGCAGCAGGTCTACTTCACCATCCTCGGCGACCCCGACACCCGGATCAGCGCGACGCTGCGCGCGGTCGAGCCGGCGCCGGATTCGATCGCCTCGGACGACACGTCATCGAGTTCGTCGAGCACCGCCGTCTACTACAATGGCCTGTTCGACGTGGACAATCCCGACCACAAGCTGCGCATCTCGATGACCGCGCAGGTCACCATCGTGCTCAAATCGGCCGACGACGTGCTGACCGTGCCCGCCTCGGTGCTGGGGCGCAAGGGCCGCGACGGCAGCTACACGGTGCAGGTCTGGGACCAGCACAAGCAGGCGCCCGAGCCGAAGAAGGTCACCGTCGGGCTCAACAACAACGTGACGGCAGAGGTGCTGGACGGCCTCAGCGAGGGCGATCTGGTGGTCAACGCCACGGCAGCCGCGCCGACGGCCCGCACTGGCAACGGACAGGGCGGCGGCGCCCGGAATATCCTCACCGGCGGCCCGCCGGTCGGCGGGTTCGGGCGGGGAGGCTGATGCGATGGCCGAACCGCTGATCTCCATCCGGAAGCTGCGCCGGGAGTATCCGATCGGCGCGGAGAGCATCACCGTGCTCAAGGATATCGACCTCGACATCGCCGCCGGCGAGATGGTGGCGATCATCGGGCAATCCGGCTCCGGCAAGTCCACGCTGATGAACGTGCTGGGCTGCCTCGATAACGGCTGGAGCGGCGAATACCGGTTGGCCGGGCGCGATGTGGCGCGGCTCGCACCGGACGAACTTGCCGAACTGAGGCGTGAGCATTTCGGCTTCATCTTCCAGCGCTACCAGCTGCTGGCCGATCTCGATGCGCTCGAAAACGTGGAAGTGCCGGCGATCTATGCCGGCGCCCGCAAGCAGGCGCGGCGCGAGCGGGCCCATCAGTTGCTGGAGCGGCTGGGTCTGGGCGAACGCCTGACGCACCGGCCGAACGCGCTGTCCGGCGGGCAGCAGCAGCGGGTCAGCGTGGCCCGGGCCCTGATCAATGGCGGCGACATCATCCTCGCGGACGAGCCGACCGGTGCGCTCGACTCGCACAGCGGCAAGGAGCTGATGGCGTTGCTCAAGGAGCTGAACGCCGAAGGCCACACCATCATCATCGTGACGCACGATCCCACCGTCGCGTCGCAGGCCGACCGGACCGTGGAATTGAGCGACGGGATGATCGTCGCCGACCGCCGCAAGGACGACGCCGCGGCGCCAGAGCGGAAGGCAGCCGAAACGATCAGGCGGATCCCGCGCTGGCGCGAGGCGCTCGACCGGGTTGGGGAGGCGTTCCAGATGGCGCTCAGGGCGCTGTCGAGCCACCGGCTGCGCACCTTTCTCACCATGCTCGGCATCATCATCGGCATCGCCTCGGTGGTGTCGGTGGTGGCGCTCGGACAAGGCAGCCAGCAGGCGGTGCTCGAGCGGATCAGTTCGATCGGCACCAACACCATCAACGTCTTGCCCGGCACCAACGCCGCCGACCGGCGGCGCGACGCGATCCGCACCCTGGTGCCGGCGGACGCGGCGGCGATCGCGGCGGAAAGCTATGCCGACAGCGTGACGCCGCAGGTCTCGAGCAACGGCCAGGCCCGTTATCGCAATGTCAGCGCCGCCGCACAGGTGCAGGGTGTCGGGCCGGACTACTTCCGGGTGAACAATCGCAGCTTCGTCGAGGGCGCGGCGTTCGACGCGGCCAGTACCAGTTCCCTGGCGCAGGTCGCGGTGATCGATACCACTGCCCGCGACACGCTGTTCACCAATGGCGAAGACGCCGTGGGCCAGGTGGTGCTGGTCGGCAATGTGCCACTGAGGATCATCGGCGTGGTGGCCGCGAGCACCAATAATTTCGGTCCGCAATCGAACGCGATCAGCATCTGGATGCCCTACACCACGGCGATGTCGCGGATCCTGGGGCAGAGCTGGCTTTCGACCATCACGGTGCGCATCGCCGACAGCGCCGATGTCACCGAGGCGCAGGCCGAGATCCAGGCGCTGCTCGAGCAGCGGCACGGCACGGTGGATTTCAGCCTGCAGAACACCGACACCATTCGCGAGACCATCCAGTCGACCTCGCAGACGCTGACGCTCTTGATCTCGGCCATCGCGGTGATCTCGCTGATCGTCGGCGGCATCGGGGTGATGAACATCATGCTGGTGTCGGTGCGTGAACGCACCCGCGAGATCGGCGTCCGCATGGCGGTCGGCGCGCGACAGGGCGACATCCTGCAGCAGTTTCTCATCGAAGCGGTGCTGGTGTGCCTGATCGGTGGCGCGGTGGGCGTGCTGCTGTCGCTGGCGATCGGTTTCGGCGTCGAGAGGCTGGTGAGCGGGCTCAGCTTCATCTACTCGCCGGCGACGATTATCGCGGCGTTCGTGTCTTCGAGCCTGATCGGCGTACTCTTCGGCTTCATGCCGGCGCGATCGGCGGCTCGGCTCGATCCGGTGGTGGCGCTGGCGAGCGAGTGAGGCGTGGCATCGCCTCACCAGATGCCGGGCACCCAGCGGAAGCGGACCTTGCGCATGTACTCGGCGTATCCCGGCAGGTCGGCCGCCAGAGTCGCCTCTTCGGCGAGGGTGCGAAGCACCAGGGCCCCCAGGCAGATCAGCACGGGAAGGATTGCGACCAGCGAGCCGAGCGCCAGTGCCGTGCCGAGCCCGAGTGCGAGCCCACCGGCATAGCCGGGGTGGCGGATGACGGCGTAAGGGCCGGTGTCGATGACCTTGTGGCCGCGATCGGTCTGAATCCGCACCGTCACTTCGAAATGGCGGTTGACGCCCTGGGCCCAGCTGGTGAGCCAGAAGCCGGCGATGAACAGCAGGTAGCCGAGCCAGATCAGGGGCGCAGGGAGCTGCTGCCAGTTGAAGCGGAAATCAAAACCGGCAATCGGCAGGATGGCCGCGAAGGACACGACGGTGACGACCACATAGGCGAGATCCCAGGACTTGCTGCCGGCCTGTGGTCGCCGTCGTACCGAGAACAGTTCCGGATCGACACGCCAGAGGTAGACGATGGCGACGGCGATGACGACCACGAACAGCGCCAGGTACCACCATGCCGCCGTCCAACCCAGGGTGCCGGCTGCACCGAACAGCAGGACGGCCATGATGAGCAGGGTGACGGCAAGCGATCCGAGTGACCGATAGAGGTCAGGGACAAAGTCCTGCCGCGCATCTGCCATCTCAACCTCCGCGGCTGCGCAGACTAGCACCAATGCCGTGGCGAGGTGAACCCTCAGGGCAGGTTGGCGTTGATCAGCCGGACGGCGGCGGCGTAGTCGTCGGTGCTGACGAAGAATTCGGGGCGGAGCAGTACCCAGCTGTTGTCCTCGGTCCGCAAGGCGACGTAGCCGGGCTGCACGACCTTGTTCGCAAAGATCGGCCAGCGCATCAGACTCTCGCCTTTGGGGGTGGTGAGGCGGATCCCCTCCTCACCGATCCCGACCGTCTGGGGCTTGGCGGCAATCGGGCCGGCCGGCCGGCCGATCCGCCACGCACCGGCGGTGACGGCCAGCACGACGCCGAGCAGCGCGCCCCAGGGGGCGGCACCGCCGAGCGGCGGTGCAGAAATGCCCGCCAGCCGCTCAACCAAGGTCGTCGCGCCGAGACCGATCACGGCGCCGACCGCGCAGATGACGAGCGCAGCAGCCCATGGCGGCAACTGCCCGGCCTGCCGGAAAGCCGTCTGCAGCCGTTTCAGGTCGCTGGCGTCATAGACGATGGTGCCGATGACCATTGCAGGGCTCTGATCAATCGGCGGCATCACTGTCAGTGCTGATGCGAGGCGTGTTCATCGAACTCGTGCGGCTTGAAGTGGTAGTCGGCCGAGCAGAACTCGCAGACCACCTCGATCTCGCCGTCGACCACCATTTCCTGGCGTTCTTCGGCCGAGAAGTTATCGCGCAGCATGGCCTCGATCCTTTCGGCCGAGCAGGTGCAGCGCTCCTCGAGCGCGATCGGCTCGAAGATGCGGACGCCCGGCTCGTTGAACAGCCGGAACAGCAGGCGCTCGGCAGAAAGCTCGGGATCGGCGAGTTCGTCGTCGCCGACCGTCGAGAGATACGCCCGGGTGGTCGTCCACTTGTCGTCCTCGACGAAATCCGGATCGGCGGTCTCGGGGTTGTCGAAATCGCCGTCACCGGGCAGATCCGGCATCACCGACTGGCCGTGCGGCGGCAGGAACTGCACCAACGCGCCACCGGCGCGCCACTGCGGCCCCCCGGCACCGCGCACCGAATGCTCGGCAACGGCAAGACGCACCAGTGTCGGGATCTGCTCGGACTGCTGGAAATAGGCGTGTGCGACATCCTCGAGCGTGCCGCCGTCGAGCGCCACGATCCCCTGGTAGCGCTCCATGTGCGCCCCCTGGTCGACGGTCATCGCGAGGTGGCCCTTGCCGAGCAGCTGCGCCGGCTTGGTCTCGCCCCGCTCGATCGCCGTCATCACCGCATCGGCGTCGAAGCGGGCATAGCCGCGCAGGCCATCCGGCGCGTCGAGGTCGACGACGATCAGGTTCACCGGACCATCGGTCTGGGTCTGGAGGATGAAGCGGCCCTCGAACTTCAGCGACGAGCCGATGAGGGACGCCAGCACCACCGCTTCGCCGAGCAGGCGCGCCACCGGTGCGGGGTAGTTGTGGCGGGTGAGGATCGCATCGAGCGCCGGCCCGAGGCGGACCACGCGGCCGCGGCTGTCGAGTCCGTCAAGGGTGAACGGCACCACGACATCATCCCCCGACTCCGGGCGATCGAGGCCATAGGTGCTGAGCTCAGTCTGAGTCATCCAAAAATCCGATCTCGCGGGAACAACCCCGGTCCTATCGGAACGGGGTCCCGCGCTGGTTCGTGTCGCGCATAACAGTGTCGCAGAACGCTAGATGTTCTGCCGGTCCTGACCCAGTGCCCAGCACAGGATCGCCTTCTGGGCGTGAAGCCGGTTTTCGGCTTCATCAAAGACCACCGATTGCGGCCCGTCTATGACCTCGTCGGTCACCTCGTCGCCGCGATGGGCCGGAAGGCAGTGCATGAACAGCGCGTCCTTGTTGGCCAAGCCCATCAATTGGGTATTCACCTGGTAGGGTTTCAAGGCCCGGCGACGCTCGGCCGCGTCGGTGTCGCCCATCGATACCCAGGTATCGGTGATGACGAGGTCGGCGCCGCGCACCGCTTCCTCGGGATCCTCGATCAGCCTGACGGCGGAGCCGGCCTTCTTGATATCGGCAAGCAAGTCCTTTTCAGGGGAATATTCCTCAGGCACCGCGATGGTGAGCTCGGCACCGAACAGTTCGGCGGCGTTCACCCAGCTGGCCAGCACGTTGTTGCTGTCGCCGACCCAGGCGACTTTGGCGCCCTTGATGTTGCCGCGGTGCTCTTCGAATGTCATCACATCGGCCATCACCTGGCAGGGATGGGCACGGCGGGTCAGACCGTTGATCACCGGCACGGTCGCGGCCTCGGCCAGATCGAGCAGATCCTGGTGGGTGAGGATGCGGATCATGATCGCATCGACATAGCGCGACATCACCTTGGCGGTGTCGGCGAGCGTCTCTTCACGGCTCAGCTGCATCTCCTGGCCGGTGAGGAAGATGGTCTCGCCGCCGAGCTGGCGCATGCCGACATCGAAGCTGACGCGGGTGCGCGTGGACTGGCGCTCGAAGATCATCGCCAGCACCTTGTCCTTGAGGAGCTGCGGTCGATCGCCCTTTTTCAGTCGGTCCTTGAGCTCGACGGCCTGGCTGAGCATGCCGCGCAGGGTCGTGGCATCGAAATCGTCGAGGTTGAGGAAGTGCCTAGGTGGGGTAGCGGTCATTTTTGGGACCTCTCCTTTTCGGAACGCGCCGAGCGGGAGCTGCTGTCTCCCGCCCTCCAGATCGCGTGCCGTGAATGGGTCAGGCTGTCGCCTTGCCGGGCGTCTCAGCCTCGATGGCCTCGAAGACGGCCGCGAGTTTGCCCATGGCCTCCTCGATATCGGCTTCGGTCACCACCAACGGCGGCAACAGGCGCAGCACGTTCTCGTTGGCAGTCATGGCCAGCATGTGGTGCTCGTCGCGCAGCCGTGCCGCCACGTCGCGCACCGGCGAGGCGATGCGAATGCCGGCGAGCAGGCCCTTGCCGCGCAGCTCCAGCACCTGGTTGGGGAAGCGCTGCGCCAGCTGCTGCAGGTGCCAGTTGAGCCGCTGCCCCATCTTTTCGACGTGGACGAAGAAGCCGGGCGCCAGCATGCGGTCGAGCACCGCATTGCCCATCGCCGAGGCCAGCGGGTTGCCGCCATAAGTCGAGCCGTGCGTTCCCGGGATCATCGATTTCGCCACCTCATCCTTGGCAAGGCAGGCTCCAAGCGGGAAGCCGGCGCCGATGCCCTTGGCGACGGCCATGATGTCGGGCTCGATGCCGCTCCATTCATAGGCGAAAAACTTGCCGGTCCGGCCGTAGCCGCACTGCACTTCGTCGAGGATCAGCAGCATGCCGTGCTTGTCGCAGAGCGCGCGGAGCCCCCGCATGTATTCCGGGGTCATGGCGGTGACGCCGCCCTCGCCCTGCACCGGTTCGATCAGGATGGCGCAGGTCTTGGGCGTGACGGCGGCTTCGACGGCCTTGAGGTCGCCCGGCGCCAGGTGCTTGAAGCCGGCGAGCGGCGGGCCGAAGCCCTCGAGATAATGCTCGTTGCCCGAGGCGGCGATCATCCCCATGGTGCGGCCATGGAACGAGCCGGTGAAGGCGATGATCTCGTAGCGGTCCGTCTCGCCCTTGGCCCAGAAATAGTGCCGGGCGGTCTTGACCGCGCACTCCACCGCCTCGGTGCCCGAGTTGGTGAAGAAGCAGGCATCGGCGAAGGTGTTGTCGACCAGCCGCTGGCCCAGCCGTTCCTGTTCGGGAATGGTGAAGGTATTGGCGGTGTGCCAGACCTTCTCGGCCGCCGCCTTCAGCGCTGCGACCATGTGCGGGTCGCCGTGGCCCAGCGCGTTGACCGCCACGCCGGCGTGGAAATCGAGGTAAGGCGTGCCGTCCTGCGCGAACAATCGCACGCCCTCGCCCCGCTCAAAAGCGAGGTCGGACCGGGCATACGTACCGTACAGCGCAGACATCTTCGCACCCCTTTCACGGGCTCGTTTCGGGACTGTTGCAAAAGCCCCACAAAAACCAAAAACGCGCTGCGAAATTGCGGCGCGTTGCAGGCTCTCCATATGCCTTTGTAGAGTAGTTAAGTCAACGGAAACGGGGCTCGCGGCCCTCAAGTGCCTGATTTGAACCGGCTTCCGAGCACCGCCAAATTGCAGACGCTTTTTCCCCGTGTAAAACGGCAGCGACTCTTGCACCGGATTCCGCGACCCGTGTAGTATCAAGGCATTGGGACACGATATCTCGTGTGGCGGACCCATCAGACCTACGATGCGTAGCGTATCGGGCTGTTGCTGAGGCAACGGCACGGCTGAGGAGTCTGTCAGAGTCCTGAATGGCGGTTTAGGAGCGGATAGTTGATGGGCTGGACTGAAGAACGCGTCGAGCTGCTCAAGAAACTTTGGCTTGAGGGGCTGAGCGCCAGTCAGATCGCGGGCGTATTGGGCGAAGGTGTGACCCGTAACGCGGTGATCGGCAAGGTGCATCGGCTGAAGCTCAGCGGCCGTGCCAAGCCGGCGACGTCGACCCCACGGGTGCGCAGTGCACCGCGTCCGGCCGCCCGCCGCGTCTCCTCGCCTGCCAGCACCTCGCGGTCGAGCGGGCTGGGCACGGTGATGAAGACCCGCAACTCGATGAATGTCGGGAGCGGTGGGGGTGGCGGCGGCGCCATCCACGGCGCCACGGCGCTGAAGATGGAAG
Source organism: Devosia sp. A16 (assembly GCF_001402915.1). Lineage (GTDB taxonomy): Bacteria > Pseudomonadota > Alphaproteobacteria > Rhizobiales > Devosiaceae > Devosia_A. Next base: position 3,286,600 of record NZ_CP012945.1, on the reverse strand, counting down.
AAGAATTCGCGGTCGAGATGGAGATGGCGCCGCAGGCGGCCGAGCTCTTCATCCCGGTCGAGCAGCGGCTGACCCTGCTGCAGCTCAGCGAGCACACCTGCAAGTGGCCGATCGGCGACCCGCTGACCCCGGACTTCTACTTCTGCGGCCAGCACTCGAACGAGGGCAAACCCTATTGCGAGTTCCACTCGCGCCGGGCCTACCACCAGATCGACAAGAAGAAGCGCTGAGCTTGATAGAGATTTTTGCGGAGGCCGGGAGCGATCCCGGCCTTTGTCGTTTCAAGCACGGGGAGGACGGGATGGCGACAACGACGTACCTGGCGCTGCTGCGCGGCATCAATGTCGGCGGCAAGAACAAGGTGCCGATGGCAGGGCTGAAGACCCTGCTCGAGGAGATCGGGCTCGAGGACGTCTCGACCTACATCGCCTCGGGCAACGCCATCTTCCGCTCGGGCCTCGCCGCGTCGACCATTGCGCGCAGGATCGAAGAAGGGCTGATGGCAAAGTTCAAGCTCGACGACGAGCTGGTCAAGGTGCTGGTGCTCAGCCACGCGCAATTGAAGGCGATCGTAGAGACGCGACCCAAGGGGTTCGGCGAGGCGGCCGACACCTACCATAGCGATGCGATCTTCCTGATGGACATCGACCGCGACGAGGCGTTTGCGCTGTTCAAACCGCGTGACGGCGTCGACAAGGTGTGGCCGGGCGAAGGGATGATCTACTCGCAGCGGCTCAGCGCCGAGCGAACGAAGAGCCGGCTCAGCAAGATCATGGAGTCGCCGCTCTACAAATCGATGACCATCCGCAGCTGGCAGACGACCCAGAAACTGCTGGAGCTGCTGGAGGCGATGAAACGGTAGGTCAGGTCTCACGCGGAGCAGAACCACCAATCGAAAGTGCTGCGCCGCGGTTCCCGCTGCGATCACCCCATACTCGGTGTCGGTGGATCAGAGCCCAATCAGCTTTCGGGAAACGATCCGGCGCGTCGTCGTCTACCGAAGCGCCGCCACCGCCGCAGCCAGCACCTCATGCACATCCTGCCGGCCGCCATCGGGGCCCACAATGCGCAGCCGCTGCACGGCGTGGCCGTTGTAAAGGCTGACCATGAAGTCCTCGACGCCGAGCTTGCCGTAGTCGGCAAGCGGCACCTCGACGGGCTCGGTGAGGAGTTCGGTGCGGCCGGCGACAAGATCGAAGATCGCAGCCAGCGCCGCGCTGGCGCGGGCCAGCCCCTGGCGAAACTCCAGCACGTCGGCGGCCGGCTCGGCTCGCGCCGCAAACAGCCGGTCGGCATAGGCATCGACCAGGTATGCTGCAAGCATCGCCTTTTTGCGCGACAGCATGGCGGCCCGTGCATCGGCCACCGCCGCCTCGAGATAGGCGAGGTGATGAGCGAGCTCAGCCGAGGTGCTTATGGAAGAACTCCAGCGAGCGCACCGAGGCCTTGGTGCAGGAGGCCTCGTCGAACTTGTCGGGCCGGTCGCTGTTACAGAAGCCGTGGTCGCCGTTGTAGACGTAGATGTCGGCTTCGGGATGCCGCGCCTTCAGCTGCTCGATCTGCTCGAGCGGAATGCCCTGGTCCCTGTCACCGAAATGCATCTCGATCGGCACCTTTGGGGTCAGCTCGATGTAGTTCGGCACACCGCCGCCATAGTAGCCCGAGGCGGCGCTGAGGCCGGCCAGTTTGCTGGCCGCGACCCAGCTCACGCGGCCACCGAAGCAATAGCCGGTGATGCCGACCTTGCCGGCCGCGGAGGCAGCCCCGATGGCAGCTTCGACGTCCGTCATGGCCGTATCCATCGAGAACTTCTTCATCAACTCCCCGACCACCGCAAAGTGATCCGGGGCATAGTTCTCGCTCTCGAAGCCATACTCGGCCCGATCGAACATGGCGGGGGCGATGGTCAGGTAGCCGTGACGGGCCCAGCGATCGGCGACGCTGCGCACCCAGTTGTTGAGCCCCCATACCTCCTGGATCAGCACCACGCCGCCACGCGGCTTGCCATCCGGAGCGGCCCGATAGGCATTGAGGACGAAACCATCGGACGCAGTGAGTTTGATACGTTCGCCCATGGGGGCCTCCCGGGTGAGTTGGAGCTGAGACGTAAGCTTACGCCAATATCGGGGTAACGGGACCAGGCGCGTTCGGATGCAGCAGGCCCGCCGCCCTGAGCTCGGCCCAGAGCGCATCGGGAATGGGTTTGCGATAGCCGACGAGGTTGTCGTTGAACTCCGCGACATTGGAGAAGCCGGGGATGATCGAGGTGATCGCCGGATGTCCGAGCGGGAAGTTGAGCGCCGCGCGGATCAGCGTGGTGCCATGCTTGCGGCACAGCTCCTCGATGCGCCTGGTCTTCTCGATCATCTCGGGGCTCGCCTGCGCATAGTCATAGACGGCGTTGGGGATTGGCCCGGTGGCAAGGATGCCGCTGTTGAGCGGCGCACCGTCGACGATCGCCACGCCCTCGCGTTCGACGCGCGGCAGCAGAGTGTCGATCACCTGCTGGTCGAGCAGGGTGTAGCGATTGGCGAGGAGGAAAATGTCGAAGCGGGCATGGTTCATCAGCTCGTCGATGATCTGCCACTCGTTCACCCCTGCCCCGATGGCTTTCACTGCGCCGGCAGCCCGCAGTTCCTCGAGCGCGCGGATGCCGCCGCCGTCGAGCACCTGCGCCATGGCCTCGGCGTGCCGTTCTTTCTGGCTGAAGGCGCCGATGTCGTGGAGAAACAGGATATCGATGCTTTCGAGCCCGAGCCGCTGCAGCGAATTGTCGTAGCTTCGCATCACCCCGTCATAGGTGAAGTCGAACTTCGGCCGGAACGGCATGGCGCGCGGGTCGCCATAGCGTTCCATGGCGAAGGCGCGATCAGGGATCAGCAGGCGGCCGACCTTGGTCGACAGCACGTAGCTGTCCTTGGGCTTGTCACGCAGGAAGTCGCCGATCCGGCGCTCTGACAGGCCCGCGCCGTAGAATGGGGCGGTGTCGAAGTAACGGATGCCGGCATCCCACGCGGCCTGCAGCACCTCGCGGGCCCCGGCATCGGTTGGGGCGCGCTTCAGATCACCCAGAGGAGCGCCGCCAAAGCCAATGCGGCTGATGTCGAGGCCGGTAGCGCCGACCGGACGGGAGGGGATCAACGCGCCGCCCACAGCAGCCCCCGATGCAGGATGGTCTTGATCTCGGGCTTGTCGAGTTCGGCCGGCTTGTGGCCGAGCGCGGTGTAGAAGACGCGGCCGTTGCCGTAAGCCGATTTATAGACCACCGGCATCTCGGCGCCCTTTTTCCAGAAGGCGTGCTCGCCCGAGAAAGTGGTGGTCGCCAGCACCTCAACGGTGGGGTCGACATGCAAGTAGTACTGCTCCGAAGTGTGCTCGAAGCTCTTGATGCCGGCCATGATCGGGTCGTCGGTCACCTTCGAATCCACCCGGTAGCTGATGATATCGCCCGGGTGGGTGGCAAAGGTGCAGCCGCCCAGAAAGCGCATCCGCGCATTGCCGGGAAAGCTGGTGGCGAGCGCGTGGTGGAAGCCGGCCAGCCCGGTGCCCGCTTCGATGGCGGCACAGAAGCGAATGGAGTTCTCGCGGTCGAGTTCGCCGCCGGTGATCTGCGGCACGACCAGGTCGTAGGAGCCGACATTGTCAGCCCCGAGCGCGGTGTAGTCGCTGGTGACGTCGACCGAAAAACCCTCGCCCTCGAGGATCTCGCGCACGATATGCGCGCCTTTTTCCGGCTCGTGCAGTTCGAGCCCGCCCCAAACGACCAATGCTGTCTTCATGATCCTCTTCCCTCGCCGCAACCGGCCGTGGACCTGAACAAAAGCAGCGGGTTAAGGCAAGCAGGAATTGGTATGGTAGCGCAAGGTTCCCCGCCGAAGGGTGCATTGTGCGCGAGGCGCTTCCTGCCGAGTATTCCCCCGATAGCAAGAGGGGGGACAGTGAATGGCGACGAACGAGTTTTCCTACCTGAGCGCGACCGAGGTAGCGCGACGCATCCGCAGGCGCGAGGTCTCGCCGGTCGAAGTCATGGAGGCGACCATCGCGCGCATCGAGGCCCGCAATCCGAGCCTCAATGCGCTGATCTATCTCGGCTTCGACGACGCCCGCCGCGAGGCCAAGGCCGCCGAGGCGGCGGTGATGCGCGGCGAGGCGTTGCCGCCGCTGCATGGCGTGCCGGCGGCGATCAAGGACCTGTTCGACTTCAAGCCGGGCTGGCCGACCACGTTCGGCGGGGTGCGGGCGCTCAAAGACAATATCGCGCAGTTCCACTGCCCATTCGCCGAGCGGATCGAAAAGGGCGGCGCCATTCTCGTGGGCAAGACCAACGCCCCGGTGATGGGGTTACGCGGGGTGACCGACAACTACCTGTTCGGGCCGACCGGCAACCCTTTCGACACCACACGCAACCCCGGTGGCTCGTCGGGCGGCAGCGCGGCGATCGTCGCCGACGGACTGGTGTCGATCGCCGAGGGCACCGATGCCGGTGGCTCGATCCGCATTCCGGCGGCCTGGTGCGGCGTCTATGGCTACAAGCCGGCCTTCGGACGGGTGCCGGTGGTGATGCGCCCCAACGCCTTCGCCGGCGACCTGCCCTATGTGTTCGAAGGGCCGATCACCCGAACGGTCGAGGACGCGGCATTGGCGATGAGCGTGCTCGGCGGCTACGATCCGCGCGATCCGCTGAGTCTCGACGAGACGGTCGACTATCTCGGCGCCCTCAACACGTCGATCAAGGGGTTCCGCATCGGCTACAGCCCCAACCTCGACGTGTTCCCGGTGGACCCGCGGGTGGCGGAGACGGTGCAGCGGGCAGTCGGTGCGTTTCGCGAGGCCGGCGCGCAAGTCGAGGAGATAAAGCTCGGCATTCGCCACTCGCAGCGCGAGCTCAGCGATCTGTGGCTGCGGCTGATGATGCCGCTGAACCTCGGAACACTCGAGGCGGTGAAGGCGGGTGGGCTCGACCTGCTGGCCGACCATCGCGCCGACTTTCCGCCCGAATATCTGCACTGGATCGAAAGCTATGGGCAGACGATGACGGCGGCGGACCTCCGCCGCGACCAGGCGATGCGCACCGAAATCTACGATGCGTTCCAGGCCGCGTTCGCCACTTACGACCTGGTGATCACCCCGACGGTCGCCGCCCTTCCGGTGAAGAACGAAACCGGCGGCAACACGCACGGACCGCGCGAGGTCAACGGCGAGGCTGTCGACCAGGGGATCGGCTGGTGCCTCACCTACCCGCTCAACTTCACCGGACATCCGGCGGCCTCGATCCCCGCAGGTCTGGTCGACGGTCTGCCGGTCGGCATGCAGATCATCGGACGACGCTATGCCGACACGGACGTGCTCGCCGCGAGTGCGGCGTTCGAGCGGCTGCGGCCATGGGCGGAGAGCTATCGGATCTGCGCGGAGCGGGTGATTTAGCGCTGCTCCCCTGCAGCTTGGGTACGGCGAGGCCCCGATATCTCAACCCACTCGGTGTCATCCCAGCGAAAGCTGGGACCCAACTATCGGCTGGTGCAGGCGGTGAGATGGGTCCCAGCTTTCGCTGGGATGACAGCCGGTGGGGGCGACCAGATCGACGCTGCTTGGCCCTCGTCGGCGTCGAGGTGCGCGGCAGCGCGAGGGAGAGATCGATGCCTCAGCTCACCGCCGCGAAACGCTCGTCGAAGGCATAACCGGCGCCGCGGACGGTGCGGATCGGGTCGGCGTCGCGGTGGCGGTTGATCGCCTTGCGCAGGCGCCCGACATGCACGTCGACCGTGCGCTCGTCGACATAGACGTCGTTGCCCCAGACGCCGTCGAGCAGCTGCTCGCGCGAATAGACGCGGCCGGGATGGCGCATCAGGTATTCGAGCAGGCGATACTCGGTGGGGCCCAGATGCACTTCGCGGCCGCCGCGGCGCACCCGATGGCTGGTGCGATCGAGCTCGAGGTCCCCGGCCTTCAGCACGGCGGTGACCAGTTGCGGGCTCGAGCGGCGCAACAGCGCGTTGATGCGGGCCAGCAGCTCGGGGATCGAGAACGGCTTCACCACATAATCGTCGGCGCCGGTCGCAAGGCCGCGGACGCGTTCCTCTTCTTCGCCGCGCGCCGTGATCATGATGATCGGGGTGCGGGCGGTCTCCTCGCGTGAGCGCCAGCGGCGGCAGAGTTCGATGCCACTGAGGCCGGGCAGCATCCAGTCGAGCAGGATCAGGTCGGGCACGCCGTCCCGGATACGTTCCACCGCCTCATCGCCCGAGGCGGCCGTGGCAACCCGAAAGCCTTCGGCTTCGAGGTTGTAGCGCAGCAGGACGGCCAGATCGGCTTCGTCCTCAACGATCAGGATGGTGGCTGACATCGGGTCACTCCTGGAGCGCTTTCAGGCAAGTCGCGGGACTTCTCCGGCCTGAAAGCTCTGGACATCAAAGGCTTGGAGCACAGCGCCGCTTCCGGCGCCGTGCATCAGCGCGGCTGGCGCTGCTGTTCGTCGGCGCCGAGATGGCGGCCGGTTTCCAGGTAGTACGCAGCTTCGGCGATGTTGGTCGCATGGTCGCCGACCCGCTCGAGGCTCTTGGTGCAGAACAGCAGATGCGTGCACTGCGTGATGTTGCGCGGATCTTCCATCATGTAGGTGAGCAATTCGCGGAACAACGAATTGTACATCGCATCGACTTCGTCGTCGCGGCTGCACACCTCGACCGCCGCTGCGGCATCGCGGCTGAGATAGGCGTCGATGGCGCTCTTCAGCTGCCGCGCCACCAGCTCCTTCATGTGCTTGACGCCATTGTAGAATTTCGGAGCGAGGCCGAGCGTCTCGATCTGCATGGCGCGCTTGGCGAGCTGCTTGGCCATGTCGCCGGTGCGCTCGAGATCGTTGGCGACCTGGATCGAGGTCACCACCATGCGCAGGTCCGCCGCCATCGGCTGGCGACGGGCAATGATCGAGACGGCAGCGTCGTTGATGCGCTGCTGCATGTCGTCGATCTTCTTGTCGAACAGCCGCACGTCCTGGGCCTGCTTGTGGTCGAGCTTCAGCAGCGCGACCGCAGACTCGGTGATGGCCTGCTCGACCATGCCGCCCATCTCGGAGATGGCCTTGTTGAGGTTGGTGAGTTCGTCCTCATAGGAGGAAACGATGTGCTCGTTGAGCGATGCCATTCTCGAATTCCTCTCGAATTCCGCTGGGATCAACCGATACGGCCGGTGATGTAATCCTGCGTCTGCTTGTTCTTGGGATTGGTGAAGATGTCCTCGGTCTTGCCTTCCTCGATCAGCTTGCCGAGGTGGAAGAACGCGGTCTTCTGGCTGACGCGCGCAGCCTGTTGCATCGAGTGGGTGACGATGACGATGGTGAAGTTCTCACGCAGCTCGTCAATCAGTTCCTCGATCACCGCGGTGGCGATCGGATCGAGCGCCGAGCACGGCTCGTCCATCAGCAGCACTTCGGGCTTGGTGGCGATGGCGCGGGCGATGCACAGGCGCTGCTGCTGGCCACCCGAAAGGCCGGTGCCGGGCTCGTTCAGACGATCCTTCACCTCGTTCCACAGGCCGGCGCGGCGCAGCGAAGAGTGCACGATCTCGTCGAGATCGGCCTTGTTGCGGGCTATGCCGTGGATCTTGGGACCGTAGGCGACATTCTCGTAGATCGACTTGGGAAACGGATTGGGCTTTTGGAACACCATGCCGACGCGGGCGCGCAACTCCACCACGTCGATGGCGGGATCGTAGATATCGTCCTGGTCGAGGGTGATTTTGCCTACCACGCGGCAGCCGTCGATGGTGTCGTTCATGCGGTTCAGCGAGCGCAGGAACGTCGACTTGCCGCAGCCCGACGGGCCAATCAACGAAGTGACGTTGAACTGCTCGATCTTCAGATCGACGTCGAACAGGGCCTGCTTCTCGCCGTAGAAGACGCCGACCTTTTCGCCCTGCATCTTGGGCGGGGCATTGGGACGGGAGACGGGAGCGGCAGTGGTCGCGGCGGATTCGAGGGACATGTCGGTCATCCAGGTCGGGGGTTACCAGCGGCGCTCGAAGCGGCGGCGGAGGAGAATTGCGGCAATGTTCATCAGGGCGAGGAAGATCAGCAGCACCAGCACGGCGCCCTGCGTGCGCTCGACGAAAGCGCGCTCCGCCTCATTGGCCCACATGTAGATCTGCACGGGCAGCGCGGTGGCCGGATCGAGCGGCGTGGTTGGGCGGTCGGCGACGAAGGCCACCATGCCGATCAGCAGCAGCGGCGCGGTCTCGCCCAGGGCACGGGCCAGCCCGATAATGGTGCCGGTCAGGATGCCCGGGGTGGCCAGCGGCAGCACATGGTCGAACACCATCTGCATGCGCGAGGCGCCGATGCCGAGGGCGGCCGAGCGGATCGAGGGCGGCACGGCGCGGAGCGCGGCGCGGGTAGCGATGATGATGGTGGGCAGCGTCATCAGGGTGAGGACCAGGCCGCCGACGATCGGGGCCGAGCGCGGCAGGCCGAAGAAGTTGATGAACACCGCCAGCCCGAGCAGGCCGTAGACGATCGACGGCACCGCGGCGAGGTTGTTGATGTTCACCTCGATGAAGTCGGTGAAGCGGTTCTTCTTGGCGAACTCCTCGAGATAGATCGAGGCCGCGACACCGATGGGGAGCGCGCACAGCAGCACGATCGCCATCATGTAGAGCGAACCGACCAGCGCCACGCCGAGCCCGGCGGTTTCGGGACGGCTGGAGGCGCCGAAGGTCAAGAGGCCCCAGTTGAACGGCGTCGAGATGGCGCCCTGTTGCTTCAGCTGGTCGAGCCAGGCGACCTGCCGGTCGGAAACCTTGCGCTTGCTCTCGGGCACGCCGAGGTCGATCTGGCCCTTGTTGGCGCTGTCGATATCGGCGGCGGCCAAGAGCGTGACGTTGCGCGTGGTGCCGATCACCGCGGGGTCGGCGAGGACGATCTCGCGCAGCGTGGCGCGCGATCCGTCGGAGACGAACTTGGCGATATCGCGCATCGCCGCCTTGTCGTCGAGCGAGACGCCGAGCGCCTTGGCGACGGCGTTGCGGGCGATGATCGGGTAATTGGCCGACACCAGCACGCGCGGATTGGCGGCGCGCTCGTTGTCCTTGTCGATGATCGAGGCCGAGAACTCGACCGGCACGGTGATCGAGGTCTGCACGAAGGCAGTATAGCCCTTGGAGACGATCGAGCCGAGCAGGATGGCGAGGAAGCCAAGGCCGATGACGATGGCCATGATGCCGAAGAGGCGGAAGCGGAACTCGGCGGCGTGACGGCGCTTGAGGCCGAAATCGCGCCTGGCCGGAGCGGCGGCGGCCACGGCAGCGTGGGGCAAGGCTGCGTCGGTCATTCGTACTGCTCCCGGTACTTGCGGACGATGTAGAGCGCGTAGACGTTCATGGCGAGCGTCAGGGCGAACAGGGTGAGGCCGAGGGCAAAGGCCACCAGCGTCTGCGGCGAATTGAACTCGAGGTCGCCGGTCAGCTGGTTGACGATCTTGACGGTGATGGTGGTCATCGCCTCGAACGGATTGAAGTTGATGCGGGCCGCGACGCCTGCCGCCAGCACCACGATCATGGTTTCGCCGATGGCGCGCGAGGCGGTGAGCAGCAGCGCCCCGACAATCCCCGGCAACGCGGCGGGAAGGATCACCTTGCGGATGGTTTCCGACCGAGTGGCGCCGAGGGCGAGCGAGCCGTCACGCATGGCACGGGGCACGGCGGTGATGACGTCGTCCGAGAGCGAGGACACCACCGGGATCAGCATCACCCCCATGACGATGCCGGCTGTCAGCACCGACTGCGCCTGGATGAAGGCGAAGCCGCCACTGAGCGCTGCCGACAGGTCGCGGAAGAACGGCCCCAGCGTCACGACGGCAAAGATGCCATAGACGATGGTGGGGATGCCGGCGAGCAGTTCGAGCAGCGGCTTGACGGTGGAGCGCACCCTGCTCGAGGCATACTCGCCCATGTAGACGGCAGCCATCAAGCCGACCGGCACGGCGAACAGCATCGAGACGAAGGCGATGTAGAGCGTGCCGGCCAGCAACGGGATCAGGCCGAACTGCCCTTCGGTGCCGCCCGAGCCGGCCGCGGCGAAGCGCGGGTCCCATACGGTACCGAAGAAGAAGTTGAGCGGGTTCACCTCGGAGAAGAAGTGCACCGTCTCGCTCAGCATCGAGAGCACGATGCCGACGGTGGTGAGGATGGCGACCGTGGACGCGCCGAGCAGCGACCACAGCACCACGCGCTCGACCTCATTGCGGGCCCGGAGCCGCAGGCGGATGCGGGAATAGGCGAAGGCGGCGCCGGCTACCGACAGCAGCAGGGTCAACCCCTGGCCGATCAGCTTGTGCACGGCGGCGTCGGCATTCACGCTGGCCGCCAGCGGCAGCATGTAGTCTTCACCGCTGTCGGCGAGGACGATGCCCGACGACTTGGCCATGTCGCGCAGCGCGGCATAGGAAGTGGGCACGTTGGCGCCCGAAAGATCGAGGCGGTTCAGCGCCGAGGCGACGTTGTGGACGATGCCGATCGAGAGGCTCGCCGCCGACGTATCGGAGAGGTGCGCGCTGACCTCGGTGCGAACCCGGTTTTCGAGCATCGCGGTCGACGTCGCGCTGACGGCGAGGAACACCAGGAGCGCCGGGACGGTCGCAAAGATGAAGGCGAGCCAGCCGTGGTAGGTCGGCAGCGAATGCGGGACTTCCTTGGCGCGGTCGCTGGCATCGCGCTGCACGCGGGCGCGCTGCGCGGCGAAGAAATATGCGATGGCACCTATGGCCAGAACGATTGCGACTACCCAGCCTGCTGACATCGACGCCTCACTTGCCCCAGTTTTTGCCGCCGCAACGGCGGAGGCCCCGCCAGGCGGGGCAGATGGCGCGGGCCAGAGCCCGCGCCACAGTCACATTACATCGTGGTGCCGGCTTCGAACTTGGCGCGGATCTCTTCGCGCTCGGCGTCCGGAGCGGCCACGAGGCCATACTGAGCGAGCGGCGAGTCCGGCCCGATCATGTCGTCGGAGATGAAGAAGTCGACATATTCCTTGAGGCCCGGGATCACGCCGATATGCGCCTTCTTGACGTAGAAGAACAGCGGACGGCTGACCGGATACTCACCCGACGAGATGGTGTCGGTCGAGGGAACCACGCCGCCGACGGTCGCGACCTTCAGCTTGTCGGCGTTGTTCTCGTAGAAGGCGAGACCGAACACGCCCACGCCGGTCTTGTTGCTGTCGATGCGGGCCAGGGTTTCGGTGTAATCGCCGTCGATGTCGACGGCCTTGCCGTCCTTGCGGACCGCGATGCAGGTCTTGGCGACGGCGTCACCGGCGACGCCAGCGGCCTTCAGGGCATCCTTGTCGCAGCCGGCGTCGAGGAGCTTGGTCTCGAACACTTCACGCGTGCCGTGCTTTTCGCCCGGGATGTAGGCGGCGATGTCCCAGGCCGGGAACGCCGGGTTCACTTCGCTCCACTTGGTGTAGGGGTTGTCGACGAGCTTGCCGTCGACGACGACCTGGGCAGCCAGGGCCTTGTAGATGTCGGCGGGCTGGATGGCGAAATCCGGGCCGGCGATATCGGTGGCGAACACGATGCCGTCGTAGCCGATCTTGACTTCCTCGACGTCGGCGACGCCATTGGCCTTGCAGGTCTCGAGCTCTTCCTTCTTGATCGGGCGCGAAGAGTTCGCGATATCGATCTTGTCTTCGCCGACTCCTTCACAGAACTGCTTGATGCCGGCGCCCGAACCGCCGGACTCGACCACCGGGGTCTTGAAGTCCGGGAAGGCCTCGCCGAACGACTCGGCGACGATCTTGGCGTAGGGGAGAACGGTGGACGAACCGGCGACCTGAACCTGGTCGCGCGCCGCGGCCGCACCAAGGCCGGCGGCAAGCGCGATAACCGCGGCGCTCGCGAAAACTGCAATCTTCATGATGTTGTTCCCTTTCGGAAGGATCGGCCCCTCAGAGGCCAGTCGACGGTTCCGGTTCCTCCGGCCGCCCTGTCTGCACGGCGGAACCTAGGGGCGTTGTCACAACGTTTTATGACACTGGGATTGCATTTCTGTGACAGTCCAGATCATTGATCCAGAAGAACTATTTTTGTCATTTCAGGTTTCCGGCTGTGGAAACCGCCGCGGCTGTCATTTTCTCAGCAGCACGTCCACCCGGGTGCCCTGCCCCGGCTGGCTCTTGATCGACAGCACGCCGTGATGACGGGTGACGATGTGCTTGACGATGGCCAGCCCGAGGCCGGTGCCCTTCTTCTTGCGGCTGCTATCGGCATCGACTCGATAGAAGCGCTCGGTGAGGCGCGGCACGTGTTCGGCGGCAACGCCGACCCCGTGATCGACCACCGAGACCATGGCGTCGAAGCCGCGCCGGCCGGCATCGGCGGTGAGGGTGATATCGATGGTGTCGCCATCGGCGCCGTACTTGATGGCGTTGTCGATCAGGTTCTCGAACACCTCGTAGAGCTCGTCGCGATCGCCGCTGACCGTGACCGGCTCGTCCGGCGCCTCGACCCGGAGTTTGGTGTCGGTATCCTCGGCCAGCTTTTGCAGGCCTTCGGCGACTTCGCGCAGCAACGCACCCAGTTCGACCGGCGCGGTGGGCCGCATATGCTGGCGCATCTCGATACGGCTCAGCGACAAGAGGTCCTCGATCAGCTTGGCCATGCGGGCGGCCTGGCCGCGCATCAGGCCGAGGAAGCGCTCACGGGCTTCCTTGTCGTTGGCGGCCGGTCCCAGCAACGTATCGATAAAGCCGACCAGCGAGGTCAGCGGGGTCCGCAGCTCGTGGCTGGCATTGGCGATGAAGTCGGTGCGCAGCATCTCGAGGCGCTTCTCCTCGGTCTGGCTTTGCAGGGTAATGACGAGGACGCCGTCATTGACCGGATCGCCGGCAGCGAGCGGCGCCACGGTGGCTTTGTACCAGGTCTCGGTGGGGACGGTCTGGTGCAGTTCGATGGTCTGCGAAGCGCCGAGCCGGGCCGCCTCGATCGCCGCCAGCAGCTGCGGGAAGCGCATGGTGAAGGCGATCGGGCTGCCGGCCGCCACGCCGGGGAAATGCCGCGCTGCCTGCGGGTTGAGGTGTACGATGACGCTGCGCCGATCGATGACGATCGAGGGGTCGGGCAGCGCATCGGCGAAATGCCTGACCGCATCGGCGAATGCCAGCTCGCCGCTGCTCGCGCCCGTCGCCACACCGCTTGCCGACTCGCTGGTCTCGGGCACCATCGCGGCGACGGCGACGATGACGGCATAGGCCAGCAGGTCGATCCAGGGGTCGAGCACGGCAAGACCGGCCAGCGTCAGGAACACCAGCCCCATGGCGAGCAGCATCAGCAGCCGCCCATACAGACGCGTCTTGACGGTATCGAGCCAGCCGGATCGGCTCACTCCACGCTGCGCCTCATCGGCCATCGGCAATTCCTTCAGCGCCGGACGATTCGTCCCGCTTGTCAGACGCGGGTGTTCATAGCACGGTTGTGACGCCGTCATGACAGGTGCTGGAGTTCATTCATGTCCGACGCATTGGAAGGCTTCGACCTCGAAGACCCGGTGCTGCCCCGCGCAATCAAGAAGAAGGCGCTCGAGTCGGGGGGCTTCCCCTATGACGAGAAGATGGACAGTGATGCCTACGAAGCCGAGATGCTGCAGGCACAGCGGCAACTGGCGCTGCTGCAGCACGACCAGGCCAAGACCGGCAAGCGCATCGTCATCGTGTTCGAGGGTCGCGACGCGGCGGGCAAAGGCGGCTCGATCGCCGCCTATCTCGAGAACCTCAACCCACGCTTCAACATGGCGGTGGCGCTGCCCAAGCCATCGGACCGCGAGCGCACGCAGTGGTATTTCCAGCGCTATGTCGACTGGCTGCCGGCGGCCGGCGAGCAGGTGCTGTTCGACCGCTCGTGGTACAACCGGGCCGGGGTCGAACCGGTCATGGGCTTCTGCACGCCCGAGGAAACCGAGCACTTCCTCGAGGCGGTGCCGCATTTTGAGAAGATGCTGGTGGATGACGGCGTCCACCTGTTCAAGTTCTGGCTGACCATCGGGCGCGAGATGCAGCTCAAGCGCTTCCACGACCGCCGGCACGATCCGTTGAAGGTGTGGAAGCTGTCGCCGATCGACCTCGAGGCGCTGAAGCGCTTCGACGACTATACCAAGGCGCGCAACCGTATGCTGGAGGCCAGCCACACCGCACATGCGCCCTGGCGGATCGTGTTCAACAACGACAAGAAACGCGGCCGGCTCGGCATCATCCGCTCCGTGCTGCACGCGCTCGACTACGAAGGCAAGGACGAGAAACTGATCGGCCCGATCGACGGCAAGATCGTCGTCACACCGCAAGTGTTCATGAAGTCCCACAGCGAGTTGTAGCGGGTGGATTGACCAGACGGTCAAAAACCCGTCAACTGCCTGTTAACGATCGGCGCGGGAGGGCCTCGCGCGATCGAACAGCAGGGTCCGCGGCCGAGACACAATGGCTTGTGGGGCCGCGCGTTCCGCAGGGGTCAGTATATGGTGGGCCACGAGGCCGGCGCGAGCCAAGAGGCGAGCGTCATTCCGCCAGTGCTGGTGTGCAACGCCGAGGGGCGCTCGCCTTTCGTGCTGGCCTGCGATCACGCCTCGAACCGCTTTCCCTACCGCTATGGCGACCTTGGCCTGACGCCGCACCAGCGGCTGATGCATGTCGCCTGGGACCCCGGCGCGATGGCGGTGGCGCTGCAACTGAGCGAGTTGCTCGACGCGCCGCTGGTTGCCTCGACGGTCAGCCGGCTGGTGATCGACTGCAACCGCGACCATGACGCGCCGGATCTGATCCCCGTCATCTCCGAGCGCACCGAGATTCCGGGCAACCGCGGCATCGGCGACAACGAGCGGGCGGAGCGGATCGGCGCCTATCACGCGCCGTTTCACGCCGCCCTGGAAGGCGTGCTCGAGACGCGCCGGGCTGCCGGCATCGAAACGCTGCTGGTCACGGTCCACTCGTTCACTCCGGTCTACAAGGACGTGCCGCGGCCCTGGCCGATCGGACTGATCCATGCGCGCGACGACCGCTTCACGGCAGCGCTGCGCGATGCGCTTGCCGCCGACGAGGCGACGCTCAACATCGGCTGGAATCAGCCCTATTCGGCGCTTAACGGCGTCACCTACACGCTGGAGCACCACGGCGACGGGCGCGGCCTCGAGGCGACCATGATCGAAATCCGGCACGATGAAATCCTCGAACCAGAAGGGGTGAGCCTGTGGGCCGCCCGACTGGCCCGCTGCCTCACCGCCGCGCTCGGGTCGCGCGGCACGGCAGCGGCTACATCACCGACTAGAACAGGTCAGTTCACAGGAGGGTTTGATGGCTGACATTCCGTCTAGTGCCACGGGCACGCAGGCGGGTGGTGTGAAATACGCCACCCGCGACAAGAGCTACTTCGAGAAACGCGGCCTGCAGCGCTATGCCGGCATTTGGTCGCTGTGGGCGCTTGGCGTCGGCGCGGTGATCTCGGGGCACTTCTCGGGCTGGAATTTGGGCTTTGCCACCGGCGGCTGGGGCGGCATGCTGGTCGCCGGCATCATCATTGCCATCATGTATCTGGGGCTGACCTTCTCGATCGCCGAGATGAGCCCGGCGCTGCCGCATACCGGCGCCGCCTACTCGTTCGCGCGCAGTTCGATGGGGCCATGGGGCGGCTTCGTCACGGGGCTGTTCGAGAACGTCGAATACGTGCTGACCCCGGCAGTGATCTGTACGTTCATTTCGGCGTATTTCGGCTCGATCACCGGGCTCGATACCTCGCTCTACCCGGTGTTATGGGTCGTCTTCTACGCGATCTTCCTGGCGCTCAACATTTTCGGCGTAGCCCTGAGCTACAAGGTGACGCTGGCGGTAACGCTGATCTCGCTGGCGGGCCTCGCCTTCTTCTACATCAGCGCCTTCGGGCACATCGACTTCTCGCGCTGGGCGCTTAACATCGCGCCGGATGGCTCGGAGCTGCCGGAAGGCGGCGGCGAGTGGTTCCCCAAGGGCTTTGGCGGCGTGCTCGCCACCCTGCCCTTTGCGGTCTGGCTGTTCCTCGCCATCGAGCAAGTGCCGCTGGCAGCCGAGGAGTCGGTCGATCCGAAGCGCGACATGCCGCGCGGCATCATGCTGGGCTTTGCCACGCTGGCGCTCTCGGCTTTTCTCGTGGTGCTGCTCAATCCCTCGATCGCAGGGGTCGGCTCATTCGCGCTGGGCACTTCGCTGGAGCCGGCGCTCGACGGTATCCGCGCCATGTTCCCCGATGTCGGCTGGGCCGCTTCCGCCTTCGGCGTGGTGGCGCTGATCGGCCTCGTCGCCTCGTTCCACACCATCTTGTATGCGCAGGGACGACAGGTCTATTCGCTGAGCCGCGCCGGCTACTTCCCGTCGGCGCTGTCTGAAACCCATGCCACCTACAAGACCCCACACCTCGCGATGATCGCGGGTTCGCTGCTGGGGCTCGGCGTCATGCTGGTGATCTGGTTTGCCAATGGCGGCGGCGGCAGCGGCGAGACGCAACTGGGTGACGACATCATCGGCTCTGTGCTGCTCAACATGGCCGTGTTCGGCGCGATGCTGAGCTACATCGCGCAGGCGGTGAGCTTCATCATCCTCCGCCGCAAGCTGCCGAACATCGAGCGGCCGTTCAAGAGCCCGGTGGGCGTCCCCGGAGCGGTGCTGACGATCATCATCGCGGCGGTGACGCTCGGCTACCAGATCCAGGATCCGAACTTCTTCAAGGGCGTGATCTGGGTGGTGGTCTGGTGCGCCGTCGGCATCGTCTATTTCGGGCTGGTCGGCCGTCACAAGCTCATCCTCTCGCCGGAGGAAGAGTTCGCGCTCGAGCACGCCAAGAAATAGCGACATCGGGGCCGCGATCGCTCGCGGCCCCTTTTCCAACGATAACAAGTCCACCTGAGCGCTTTCGGGAAGAGTTGCAGACTTTTCCGCTTCGAAGCGCGACCAAGAACGCTGAGTTCAGGGAGTGCGCCATGGCCGCCTATACGCTCGATCAACTGAAGGCCGACGTGAAAGCCGGCACCATCGACACCGTGCTGGTGGCATTCCCCGACATGCAGGGCCGGCTGATCGGCAAGCGCTTCCAGGCCGAGTTCTTCCTCGATGGAGCGATCGACGAGACGCATGGGTGCGACTACTTGCTCGCCAACGACATCGACATGGAACCGGTGCCGGGCTACGAGGCGGCGAACTGGGCCAAGGGCTATGGCGATTTCGTCATGAAGCCGGACCTCACGACGCTGATGAAGGCGGCCTGGCTCGAGGGCACGGCCATCATCCTCGCCGACCTCGTCGACCATCATCATCACGAGCCGATCCCGCACAGCCCCCGTGCCATCCTCAAGGCGCAGCTGAAGCGGCTGGAAAAGCTCGGGCTGACGGCGAACTTCGCCTCGGAGCTGGAATTCTACCTGTTCGACGAGAGTTTCCGCTCGGCCTGGGACAAGGGCTACAAGAACCTCACCACCGCCGGCTACTACATCCAGGATTACCACATCTTCCAGACCACCAAGGAGGAAGGGGTGCTGCGCGCCATGCGGCGGCAACTGCAGGCTTCCGGCATTCCGGTGGAGAATTCGAAGGGCGAATGGGGCCCGGGGCAGGAAGAGCTCAACGTGCGTTATGCCGACGCGCTGACCATGGCGGACCGGCATGTGGTGATGAAGAACGCCATGAAGGAGATCGCGCACGCCCACGGCAAAGCCATTACCTTCATGGCCAAGTGGGATTTCGGGCTCGCCGGCTCGTCGAGCCACATCCACATGAGCCTCGCCAAGGGCGGCAAGAACGCCTTCGTCGACAGCAAGGACCAGCTCGGTATGTCCGACCTGATGAAGCACTTCATGCAGGGGCTGCTGACCTATGCCGGCGACATCACCTATTTCCTCGCGCCGTTCATCAACTCCTACAAGCGCTTCCAGGCCGGCACTTTCGCGCCGACCAAGGCGATCTGGTCGTCGGACAACCGCACGGCCGGCTTCCGGCTCTGCGGCGAGAACACCAAGGGGGTGCGGGTCGAATGTCGGATCGGCGGGGCCGACCTCAACCCCTATCTCGCCTATGCGGCGCTGATCGCAGCGGGCCTCAAGGGCGTCGAGGACAAGCTGCCGCTGGAGCCGGCCTTCACCGGCGACGCCTATGTCGGCGAAAAACTGCGCGAAGTGCACAAGACGCTGCGCGACGCACTGGCCGCCATGCAGAATTCAACCATGCTGCGCGAAGCCTTCGGCGAGCCGGTGATCGGCCACTATGTGCACACCGGCAACTGGGAGCAGTTCGAGTATGACCGACGCGTCACCGATTGGGAGTTGAAGCGCGGGTTCGAGCGCAGCTAGAACTCCGGCACAACCATATAGGTGACAGATGACCGACAGGGTCCAGATCGTCTCGCCCATCG
Source organism: Devosia sp. A16 (assembly GCF_001402915.1). Taxonomy (GTDB): domain Bacteria; phylum Pseudomonadota; class Alphaproteobacteria; order Rhizobiales; family Devosiaceae; genus Devosia_A. Next base: position 3,268,193 of record NZ_CP012945.1, on the reverse strand, counting down.
ATGGGCGCGTATATGCCGAGCGCAAGGTCGCGACGGGCGCCGAAATCGACGCCGCGGTGGCCAGGACCCGGCGGGCCCGCGAGGTCTGGGGTGAAGTCACCGTCAAGGAGCGGGTGAAGTTCCTCGAGCACTTCCTCGACGCGCTCCTCGCCAAGAACGACGAGATCGTGCCGGAACTGGCCTGGCAGATGGGCCGGCCAGTGCGTTTCGGCGGCGAGAAGCGCGGCGTCGAGGAGCGCTCGCGCTACATGATCGGCATTGCCGAGGAGAGTCTCAAGCCGTCGCTGCGGCCGGATAAGCCGGGCTTCGAGCGCTGGATCGCGCGCGAACCGCTGGGCACGGTGATGGTGATCGCGCCGTGGAACTACCCCTACCTGACGGCGATCAACACCATCGTGCCGGCGCTGATGGCGGGCAACGCGGTGATCTTGAAGCACGCCTCGCAAACGCTGCTGGTGGGCGAGCGCTTCGCCGAGGCGTTCCAGGCGGCGGGGATGCCGGACGGACTGTTCCAGAACCTGGTGCTGAACCATGCCGACACTGAAAAGCTGATCGGCTCGGGCAAGATCGACCACATCAATTTCACCGGTTCGGTGGAAGGCGGGCGGCGGATCGAGCGCGCGGCGGCGGGGACCTTCGCGACGCTGGGGCTGGAGCTCGGTGGCAAGGACCCGGCCTATGTGCGCGAGGATGCCAACCTCAGCCACGCGGTAGAGAACCTGGTCGACGGCTCGTTCTTCAACTCCGGGCAAAGCTGCTGCGGGGTGGAGCGCATCTATGTGCACGCGTCGGTCTATGACCGCTTCGTCAAGGATTTCGTCGAGAATGCCAGAGGCTGGACGCTGGGCAACCCGCTCGACGCCGACACCATGGTCGGGCCGATGGCGACGCCGCGCTTCGCCGACCTGGTGCGGGGGCAGACGCTCGAGGCGCTGCGCAAGGGCGCCAAGGCGCATCTCAATACCAGGCACGAGCTCGATGAGGAGAGCTCGCCCTATCTCGCCCCGGAAGTGCTGACCGGCGTCAACCACCAGATGGCGGTGATGCGGGAAGAGAGCTTCGGGCCAGTGGTCGGCATCATGAAGGTGCGTGACGACGCCGAAGCGATCGAACTGATGAACGACAGCCCATATGGACTCACCGCCTCGATCTGGACCGAGGATCTGGAGGCTGCGGCCAAGATCGGCAGCAAGGTCGAAACCGGTACGGTGTTCGCCAACCGCTGCGACTATCTCGATCCGGCGCTGGTGTGGACCGGGGTCAAGGAAACCGGCAAGGGCGGCGCGCTGAGCGAGATCGGCTACGCCAACCTGACGCAGCCAAAGAGCTATCACCTGAGGAAGGTGTGAAGCGCCGCCTCGTCGTTGGGGCGCAACTGGTGCCACCCTCGGGGGTCTTTCCCCGCGAAAGCGGGAAACTCCGTTTTGGGGATGGTGGGACGTAAACAGAGGTTCCCGCTTTCGCGGGAATGACCCGGTGGGTAACTGGGAATCGGGAGACCGGGAACATGACGACCAAGGCCAACTGGAACTATCCCACCGCGGTAAAGTTCGGCGCGGGCCGCATTGCCGAACTGCCGGAGGCGCTGAAGACGACCGGCATCGCGCGGCCGCTGCTGGTGACCGATGCCGGACTGGTCAACCTGCCGGTGACGCAGAACACGCTGAAGCTGCTGCGCGATGCCGGGTTCGAGGTCGGGGTGTTCGCCGACGTCAAACCCAACCCGATCTCGGCCAACGTCAATGCCGGCATCGAGGTGTTGCGCAAGGGCGGGCATGACGGGGTGATCGCCTTCGGTGGCGGATCGGGGCTGGATACCGGCAAGGTCATCGCCTTCATGGCGGGGCAGACCCGACCGATGTGGGATTTCGAGGATATCGGCGACTGGTGGACCCGCGCCGACCCCAAGGGGATCTTTCCGATCGTCGCGGTGCCGACCACTGCGGGTACCGGCTCGGAAGTCGGCCGCGCCGGGGTGATCACCGACGAGACGACCCACACCAAGAAGGTGATCTTCCATCCCTTGATGATGCCCAAGGTGGTGATCGCCGACCCCGAACTGACAGTGGGGATGCCGACCTTCATTACCGTCGGCACCGGCTTCGACGCCCTGGCGCATTGCCTCGAGGCTTATTGCGCCAAAGGCTACCATCCGTTGGCCGACGGTATTGCGGTGGAGGGCGTGCGGCTGGCGCTCGAGAACCTGCCCAAGGTGGTGGAGAACCCCAATGATATCGAGGCGCGCGGCCACCTGATGAGCGCGGCGGCGATGGGCGCGACCGCCTTCCAAAAGGGGCTGGGCGCCATCCACTCGCTGAGCCATCCGGTGGGGGCGCTTTACGACACGCATCACGGCATGACCAATGCGGTGTTCATGCCCTATGTGCTGGTGGCCAACCGCGACGCCATTGAAGCCAAAATCGCCAGGCTCGCCGCCTATTGCGGGTTGTCGCCGAATTTCGATGCGTTCCTGCGCGCCATCAACGCGTTGCGCGCCAAGCTCAGCGTTCCCAACACCTTGAAGGACTTCAAGGTGAGCGGCGAGAAACGCGAACTGATCGGCGAAATGGCGATCGTCGACCCGACGGCAGGCGGCAACCCGGTGGAACTGACCAAAAAACTGGCGCTCGAGATTTTCGACCGGGCGATGGAGGGGCGGCTCTAGGCCGCCCGTCTAGAGCATTTCACCGCTGGACTGATTCATCGTCCGTCGTAGCTGCGAAGGCACTGACCCTAGGGGCTGGCCCGCCCGTGCCTAACCGCCGGGTCATTCCCGCGAAAGCGGGAACCTCTGTTTTCTTGCCCCCACGCGCCATCGCAAACGGAGGTCCCCGCTTTCGCGGGGATGACCCGGTGATAGACCCCATAAGGTGGTGCTGAGGTCCCTCAATCTCCCCAGCCGATCAACCTGGCCGTGAAACGCTCTAAAACGGGATGAAGGTCACGCTGGCACGCTTGCCGGAGAACTCACGGTAAACGAACCGCCCCCTGATCTTCTGGGTGTTGCCACCGAATACCACGCTGACGTTGACCTTGCAGACGAAGCCCCTGGCGTCCGCCGACATGGTGCTGGCGGCAAGCCTGGAGTTGTCACCGAGGTACCTGGCGAAGGACTCGCCGTTCTCGGACTTCATGTTCTTGAGGCTGGTCTTTATGTAGTCGATGATCTCAGGGGTCTCGCAGGGCCCCCTCGACACGCCTGCCGCATTGGCCGTTCCGCACCAGAGCACGGCGATAGCGATACCGATCAATAGCTTGTGCATGCCCGTGTCCCCCCAAAGCACTTGTGCAGAGGGCCTCAAAACCCGCCGCGCGTCAACGGCTGCAATGGAGTGATGGCGCCGAGGGCAGGCACCACCTGGTGCGATGCGTGGCAGGTCAGCCCAGCCGCCGCACCGTTTCCTTGACGCCGTTATCCAGCAGCGATTTCAGGTGGTTGGTGACGGTATCGCGGAACACCGCGACCTGCGCGAGGTCAGTGCCGAAGACTTCGGTCACCGCAAGCAAGCCGTCCGCCAGCTTCGCCGGGTCCCGACCTGCCCGGTCGGCGATCTCGCGTAACCGCGTTGCCAGCGGGTCCTTCACCTCGATGGGCTGCCCGGCTTCGTCGATGCCGGTGACGTAGCGCATCCAGGCGGCGACGCCGAGAGCGAGGCGCGGGAACGGTTGCGCCGCCTTGAGCCGGTCGCGGATGGTGCCGAGCAGGCGCTGCGGCAGCTTCTGCGTGCCGTCCATGGCAATCTGCCAGGTGCGGTGCTTGAGCGCCGGGTTGGCGAAGCGGGCCAGCAACTGGTCGCGATAGGCTTCGAGGGTCGAGCGCGACATCGGCAGGGTCGGCATCGCCTCCTCGGTCATCAGCCCATGCACCAGCTTCAGAATGCCGGGATCGGCGATGGCTTCGTTGACGTATTGATAGCCCGCGAGATAGCCGAGATAGGCCATGGTCGAGTGGCTGCCGTTGAGCATGCGGAGCTTCATCAGTTCGAACGGCTCGACGTCCTCCACGAGCTCTGCGCCGACGGTTTCGAACGGCGGTCGTCCCGCAGGGAAATCGTCCTCGATCACCCATTGGGTGAAGGGTTCGGTCATGATCGGCCAGGCATCGTCGAAGCCCGTGAGCTCGGCGACGATGGCGCGGTCGGCGTCGGTGGTGGCCGGCACGATCCGATCGATCATGGTCGAGGGGAAACGCACAGTCTCGACGTAGCGGGTGAAGGCCTCGCCAAGGCCGCGCAACTCGGCGAGCCGGCGCACGATGCGGCCGGCGGTCTTGCCGTTCGAGGGCAGATTATCGCAGCTCATCACGGTGAACGGGCCAAGGCCGCGCTGCTGCCGCAGTTCGAGAGCCGCAACGATGATGCCGGGCGCGCTGATCGGTGTGTCGGGGTGCGCGAGATCGTGGACGATATCGGGGTGTTCCTCGTCGAGCTCGCCGGTCGAGGGATCGTGGCAGTACCCCTTCTCGGTGACAGTCAACGACACGATGCGGATCGCCGGATCGGCCATGGTCTCGATCAGTTGGGCCCGCTGGGTATTGGCGTCGAGCACATCGACAATCGAGCCGATGATGCGCGGCGTGGTGCCCGACGCATCCCGAATGGCGAGGGTGTAGAGGAAATCCTGCGGCGCCAGCGCGTCGCGGGTATCGGGGCGGCGGAGCGAGGCGCCGATAATGCCCCAGTCCGGCGCCTTTGCCAGCAGGCTGTCGACATAGGCCGCCATATGGGCGCGGTGAAAAGCGCCGATGCCGAGATGGACGATGCCGGGTGAGATCGTCGCCCGATCGTAGTCCATCAGCTGTAGGCCACGCGCCGAGACGGCGGCTGGGTGGATTTCGGACATGGAGAGGCGTGGCATGTGTCGGTGTTCCCCTACTGGCAGACGGCCCCCTCCCGGCCTCCCCCATGAAGGGGGAGGTGAAGAGTACGTGCATCAATATCGGAGCATCTCGGGGACTGCCATACCAGGCTGTTGCGTGGGCAAAATATCCCCGGCATAAGCATTGGGCAGTTGAGGGGAAGACGGCGTGACCAAACGGTTTGTCAGCATCGGCGAAGCCATGATCGAAATGTCTGGCGGCGAAGGCGGCATGTACCGCCTCGGCTATGCCGGCGATACGCTCAACACCGCCTGGTACGCGCGCGCCCTGCTGCCGGACGGCTGGGAGGTCGACTATGTGACCGCCCTCGGCGACGACATGTATTCGGGGGAGATGCGGGCCTTCATCGCGAAAGCCGGGATCGGCACCGAGCGGATCCAGACCATCGCCAACCGCCGACCGGGCCTCTATCTGATCCACCAGGAAAAGGGCGACCGGCATTTCACCTACTGGCGCGGGCAATCGGCGGCTAAGCTCCTCGCCGACGACGTCGAGGCGCTGGAAGCCGCAGTGGTGGGCGCCGATACCGTCTATTTCTCCGGCATCTCGATGGCCATCCTCGCCCCCCGGGCCCGGGGCAAGCTGATGCGCACCATCGTCAAGGCGCGCGATGCCGGCGCGACAGTGGTGTTCGACACCAACCTCAGGCCGGCGCTGTGGACCAGCCCGCGCATCATGGCGTCCACCCTGACCGCTGCGGCTTCGATCGCCGATATCGTGCTGCCGACCCATACCGACGAGGCGCCGCTCTTCGGCGACGCCTCGCCCGCAGCGACAGCCGAGCGCTACCTGAAGCTCGGCGCGCAGGAAGTGGTGGCCAAGGATGGCTCGAAGCCGGCCTTCGTCGCGACCGCCGACGGGGTCCAGCAATACGTACCGGCGCCGAAGGCCGACAAGGTGGTCGACGCGACCGGTGCCGGCGACTCCTTCAACGGTGGCTATCTCAGCGGCCGGGCCCGCGGCCTGTCGCCGGTCGAAGCCGCCGAGCGGGCGCACCGGGTGGCCGGAGTAGTGATCGGCCACAAGGGCGCGCTGGTCGACCCGGCGCTGGTGCGGGACGTCTAGACCCCTTCCCTGCGCCGGGATCAACGAGACTGCCGCTGATTGTCGAGCGCGCTCTCGGCCAGCAGCCAGTCGCGAAAGGCCCGGACCTTGCGCTGGCGCAGCCCGCTCTGCAGGTAAACGACGTAGTATTGCGAGCTCGCCTTCAGCTCGAGGGCGAACGGGCGGACGAGGCGGCCGGCGGCGAGGTCGGCGGAGACCAGGGTGCTACGCCCAAGCAGCACACCTTCGCCGTGCACCGCGGCCTCGGTGGCGTAGGTCGCCGAGTCGAAGCGCACACCACTATCGGGGTTGATGCCGGCGACCCCGGCGCGCTCGAGCCAGATCTTCCAGTCGATCGGAAAGCCGTCGTGGATCAGCGTATGATGCTTGAGGTCGGCCGGTTCGCGCAGCGGATGCTCGCCGCCGAGCAGCTCCGGGCTGCAGACCGGGAAGACATCCACTTCGGAAAGCAGCTCTGACACCACTCCCTCGTAGTCCCCGGCGCCGTAGCGAATGGCGATGTCGATGCCGTCGCGCACGAAATCGGCGAGCAGGCCCGAGGTGGAGATGCGCACGTCGATATCGCGATGGGCGCGGTGGAAGCGGTAGAGCCGCGGCACCAGCCAGCGGCCGGCAAAGCCGTCCGACGTGCTGACATTGAGCACGCCGGCCGGGCGCGGCGCCGCCACCGCCATGGTGGCTGTGCTGATCCGGTCGAGCGCCGAGGCGATCTCGGCCGCGTAGGCGGCGCCCTCGGGGGTCAGGCTGACCGAGCGGGTGCCACGCTCGAACAGCTGCACCCCGAGCCGATCCTCGATGTTGCGGATGGCGCGGCTGATGGCGCCATGGGTCAGGTTCAGCTCGGCCGCGGCATTGGTGAAGCTCAGGTGCCGTGCGGCCGCATCGAAGGCCGGCAGCGCGGAGAGCGGCGGGAGTCTGCGAGGCATGTGCTTCCTGTGAGTTTTCCTCACATATCGTGCAGGAATTCTCGTTTGTTGTCCATCAGGTGATCGCCCAGATTATGGCCATGGAAACAGCGGTTTCCGGCCTATCTCAAATGATCAGGCAGAAAACGAAAGGAACATCCTGTGAGCAACTATCATACATTTGCCGACGAGTGCCATGCTGCGGCCCCGACCGGTTCGGAGGTGCTTGGCGAGATCATCGGGGCGCTGCGGCACGCAACTGTCGCGGCGGTATTGCCGCTGCGCCAGGCGCTGGAACGGCGCGCCACTGCGGAACGCGTGCGCGGCCTGCCCCCGCACCTGTTGGCCGATTTCGGCTACGAGCGCGATTGGGATGGCTCGGTCCATCCGCTCCCTGGCGACGACGCCTGATCCTGCAGCAGCAATCGAGGAGAAGAGCAATGGCAAAGGTGTTTCCGCATCTCTGGTTCAACGACCAGGCCGAGGCCGCGATGGCGTTCTACACGTCGATCTTCAAGGACTCCGAGGTGCTCGGACGCAGCGTGATGCCCGACCCGGAACTGTCGGTGGTGCGCTTCGCGCTCGCCGGCCAGCCGGTGGTGGCGCTGAACGCCAACTCGCCGGCGCACTACAACGAGTCCTTCTCGTTCCTCATCGAGACGACCGACCAGGAAGAGACCGACTATTACTGGAACGCGCTCACCGCCGATGGCGGCAAGGAGCAACCCTGCGGCTGGCTCACGGACAAGTTCGGCGTCTATTGGCAGGTGTCGCCGACGCGGCTGCTGCAGCTGGTGGCGGACCCTGACCGCGAGAAGGCCGGAAGGGTGCTGCAGGCGATGTACCGGATGAAGAAGATCGTCATCGCCGACCTCGAGCGCGCCGCCCGCGGCTGAGCCGCCCGGCGCCGCGCCCCTTTGAATCCAAGATCGCAACAACGGAGAAATCCCATGGCACAGCTGATGGGCAGCAAGATCGTCGTCGTCGGAGGCAGCTCCGGCATTGGTCTCGGTGTCGCAGCGGCGGCGCTGCAGCGCGGCGCCGAACTGGTGTTGGTCGGCCGCTCGCAGGAGAAGCTGCTGAAGGCGCAGCGGGCGCTTGGCGGCAATGGCAGGGTGAAGACGGTCACCGCCGACATGACGCGCGAAGCCGAAATTGCCGCGGCCTTTGCCGGCATCGGCGCTTTCGACCACCTGGTGTCGACAGCCGGCACGCCACCGCCAGGCGACCCGATCGGCGAGACGAATGCCGAAGCGGTCCGACGCTTCGTCGACGACAAGCTGATCGGCGCCGTGCTGGTGGCCAAGCATGCCGCGCACAGGCTCAAGCACGGCGGCTCGATGACCTTCACCTCGGGCATCAACAAGGACCGGCCGCCGGTGCCCGGCGGCGCGGTGGTCTCGGCGGTGGCCGGCTCGTTCAGCTACTTTGCTCGAGCATTGGCGCTGGAACTGGCGCCCAGCCGGGTGAACGTCGTCTCTCCCGGCTGGGTCGATACGCCGATGTTCGACGAACTGGTCGGCGAAGCCAAGGTCGGCTATTTCGAGGCGATGGCCGCCCACCTGCCGATCGGCCGCATCGCCACCCCGGCAGATGTGGCGCCCGCCTATCTCTACGCCATGGAGAGCGAGTTCATGACCGGCGAGACCATCCATATCGACGGCGGCCAACGGCTCATCTGAGTTCGGAAGCAGTTGCTGGTCCGCCAAGGCGAAGGCTCAGGACCAGGGGGACCAGCAGCGCGTAGAGCGCCACCACCGAGAGCCAGATGACGCCCGGCCAGTGGTCGCGGAAGACGAAATAGAGACTCGAGAACACTAGCGGCGCGGCGATGGAAGCCAGGCTGACGGCAGAGGCAAGGACGCCCTGGAACTGGCCTTGCCGGCCTTCGTCGACCTGCTGGGTCGCCAACGACTGCAGCGCCGGCGCGCCGATGCCGCCCAGCGCAAAGACCGGCATGATGGCAAAGATCAGCCAGCTGTGGGTGGCAAAGGCCATGACGACCAGCGCGATGCATGCGCCGGCAAGGCCCGTGAGAATGGCGCCACGCTCCCCGAGCAGCTTCACCGCGGGACCGGGGAGGAAAGCCTGCGCGAGCGTCTGGCATATGCCGAACGCGCCGAGCGACAGCCCGATCCACAGCCCGTTCCACTGGAAAGTGTCGCTGCCCCACAGCGCCCAGCAGGTACCATAAACCTCGCCGGTGGCGGCGAAGGCGAAGAAGATGAAGATCATCGGCCGCAGGGCCTTGATGGACAGGGCCCAGCGCAGCGAGCGCAGGGGATTGAGCGCGGCCAGATCGAGCTTTTCGCGGCTCGGCGTGCGCGACTCCGGCAGCACCAGAAGCGCCAGCAGCAGGTTGGCGCCGTTCAGCACCGCGGCGGCGATGAAGGGCAGCCGCAGCCAGTAATCGCCCAGCGCGCCGCCGAGCACCGGGCCGATGATGAAGCCGATGCCGAACATGGCGTTGAGCAGCCCGAAGCGACGCGCGCGCGTTTCCGCAGGCGAGATGTCGGTGACATAGGCGGTGGCGACCGAGACATTGGCGCTGGTCAGCCCGGCGATGGCGCGGCCGAGCAGCAGCAGCCAGAGGTTCGGCGCGAAGGCGAGAAACAGGTAGTTGATGGCAGCGCCGGCGAGCGAAATCAGCAGCACCGGACGGCGGCCGAGCCGATCGCTGAGGGCGCCGAGGATCGGGGCGAAGACGAACTGCATGATCGCATAGAGCGCGGTCATGATGCCGATATAGGCGGCGACGTTGTCGGCGCCGGTGACATCCTGGAGCAGCGAGGGGAGGATAGGAAAGATCAGCCCGATGCCGACGGCATCGAGGACAATGGCGGTGTAGATGACGGTGAGGGATCTCTGCATGGCAAGCCTGCTCCACGCGAAGCGGCGGACGCCATACGGGCGGCGGCAGCTACGCGATCATGCCCGACAAGGCGGGCGACTGGGGTTCTGGGAGACGCTGACCAGGTCATGCGCGGGGCATGAACTGGCGTGTGCTTGACCACCTGGACGACTATTCGTCCACCTGTTTACTCCGCCACTGAGCGGATCAAGGGAGGCGGTCGCTTTTCGCGACGGCTCGGACATACGCCCGGCACGCCGGGCGGGCAAGTGCGATGCGTGAATGGGAGATCGTCACGAGCAGAATGGCCCGGGCTATGCCCGGAGGATCTTCTCCATCGGCTTGCCCTTGGCGAGTTCGTCGATGAGCTTATCCATGTAGCGGATCTCGCGCATCGTCGGGTCCTCGATGTTCTCGACGCGCACGCCGCAGACGACGCCGGTGATCAGCGAGCGGGCCGGATTGAGCTGCGGGGCCGAGTTGAAGAAGCTCTCGAGGGTCGCGCCCTTAGCCATTTCCGCCTCCAGCGATTGCTGGGTGTGGCCGGTCAGCCAGCGGAGGATCTCGTCGACCTCGGCCTTGCCGCGCCCCTTGTTCTCCGCCTTGGCGACGTAGAGCGGGTAGATCTTGGCGATGCTGTAGGCGTAGACCCGATCCCGGACCTTATCCGTCGTTTCCTGCATCTCGGCTCCCTATCTCGCTTCGATGATCAGCCGGATGCCGAGGATGCCGATGAAGGCAGCGGCAGCGCGGTCGACCCAGAGCTTGGCGCTCAGGTAGAGCGCCCGCGGCCGGGTGGCCGAGAAGGCGATGGCGACGATGCTGTACCACAAGGTTTCCTGCAGGAAGATCAGCGGCGGCAGCGCCCAGTAAAGCCAGGGCTCGGGATTGGCCGGCAGCAAAGCTGCAAAGACGGCGCCGAACACCGCGACGATCTTGGGATTGGAGAGCTGGGTCAGCAGCCCGAATGTGAAGGCCTTGCGCGGATCGGCGGCCGGTGTGGCCCCGGCCTCGACGGTGATCGGGTCGGCGGCATGGCGCCAGATCTTCCAGGCGAGGTAGACGAGATAGAGCCCGCCGGCGACCTTGAGCGCGGTAAACAGCAGGCCGCCATCCTGCATCAGGGTGCGCAGCCCGAGCACGGCCAGCGCAGCATAGAGCATCGCCCCCATTCCCATGCCGAGCGCCGCCGCGAGCCCCTCGGTACGCGACTGGGCAACGGCGGTGCGGACCACGAAGACGAAGCTCGGGCCCGGGCTGATGGCACCAAGCAACAGGGCGCCGAGAATGGCAAAAAGCGGCAGGAAATGTTCCATGGGAGCCTCCGGATCAACTGAGAGGCTAGCGCATCGGCGGCAGGCGCTGGAAGCAATATCGTTCCGGCCGGGCCGATGAGACAGCAACTGCCTGCAGGTCAGAACATGCCGTCGCCGGAATTGATGTACTCGACCTCCTCGGGAGTGGAGATGCGGCCGAGAGCGGCGTTGCGGCGCGGATAGCGGCCGAAGCGCGCGATGCAGTCGCGGTGCATCACCTCGAACTTCAGGGTTTCCTCGTCACCAAGTGCGGTGAACAAACGGATCGCCTCGTCGTGCACGGCAAGATCCTCGGAATGCATGTAGGGCATGTAGAAGAACATGCGGCGGCGCGGCTCGACCCGCATATCGTCACCGGCGGCCACCGCCTCCCGCGCAAGCCGCAGCGCCATGGCGTCCGAGGCGAAGGCCTCGGGGCGCTTGCGATGCAGCTGGCGGCTGAACTGGTCCAGTACGATGACTTCGGCAAGGCGGCCGGACGGGGTGGCGCGCCACCACGCCGCTTCGCCGCGAGCGACAGCGGCGTGCGTTTCGGTGAACCGCGCGGCCAGCACGGCATCGAACTCTGCCTTGCCGCCGAACCAGTCCGGCTCGCCATGCTCGACGAACCAGAAGTTCAGGATGTCATCGGGTGAGATCATGCAGCAGGCTCCGGTTCACGCTTCATTTCCCATGCGACAGGCATGATGTCACCAGCCGCCCGGCGCCGAGTTATGTGGGGCGACACCGAGGAGATCTTCTATGCGGCTCGTCAAGCTCGATACGCCCGACGGCATCATCTACGTCAACCCCGAGCATGTGGTGGCGGTGGTGAAGGGCCTGCGCGACACCAAGATCGACACGGTGTCGGGCGTGCACGTGGTGAAGGACCCGCCTGAAGTGGTGGCGCGGCTGCTCGGCATGGAAGAAATCGAGCTCGACGTGACGCCGCGGATGATCAATCGGGGCTAGCCAGGCTCAGTGCAACTGCCCGAATTGAGCGTGGGGCCACCCACCCTCAGTCCCTCGCCACAAGGGGGAGGGAGGCGATAGCTGCACGCTCTCGGTTCCATCGTCTCCCTCCCCCTTGTGGGGAGGGATCAAGGGTGGGGGTGGCCCCACGCTCCGGCGACGCCTAGACGGTGACGATCGCCTTGATGACGCCGGTGCGGTCGTGGGCCCAGACCGGCATATCCTCTGGCACCCGATCCAGGGTGGTGGCGTGGGTGGCGAGCTTGTCGGTCGGGACCTTGCCCTGTCGCATCGACTCCATGACGTGCTCGAAATCGGCGCGGATGGCATTGCGCGAGGCGCGGATGGTCAGTTCGCGCCGGTGCACTTCGCTGTCGGGGAACACCAGGTCGCCCTTGATGACACCGACCAGGGTGTAGCTGCCGCCATTGCGGGCGTGGAACAGCGAGGCGTTCATCGCCTTGATCGAACCGGTGGAATCGAACACCGCATCGAAGCCGGTCGACTTGATTGCGGCAAACTCGCTGCCCTCGAGCTCGGCGGGGGAGAAGGTGCGGAAGCCGAGCGCCTGGGTAGCGGCAATCTTGTCGGGGGCGGCGTCGATGACCGTCACGTCGGCGCCGGCGATCTTGGCAAAGAAGGCGACGCCGAGCCCGATCGGGCCCGACCCGACGACGAGGGCGCGCGAGCCGGGCTTCAGCTCGGCGGTACGACGGATGGCGTGGGCGCCGATGGCGAGGAACTCGACCATGGCCGCATCGCGCAGGCTGAGGCCGTCGGCCTTGTAGAGGTTGCCCGCGGGCATGACGATCTCTTCGGCCATGCCGCCGGGAGCATGCACGCCGATGACCTTGAGCGTCTCGCAGCAATTGGCGCGCCCTTCGCGGCAGGCCGGGCAATGGCCGCAGTTGAGATAGGGGTTGATCACCACCGGATCGCCGGCAGCGAAAGCTTCGCCATTGGGATCGACGACGACGCCGCTCAGTTCATGGCCGATGACGCGCGGATACTCGAAGTACGGGAAGTTGCCTTCGAAGATGTGGTAGTCGGTACCGCAGATGCCGATATGGCGAATGGCGACGCGAACCCAGCCGGGCTTCAGCTCGGGACGCTCGATGTCGATCAGCGCCAGTTGTTCGGGCGCGGTGCAGGAAATGGCTCGCATGGGGTCTCCTCTTGGGGGCGATCTTAGCGGGGCCTGGCCCAGACTCCAGTGCGCAAAACGTCCCCCCTCTTGTGATTTCTAAGGACTTGGCGAAGGGCCAAGCCCAAGAAATCGCTTTCTCCCCCGCGAAGGGGGGCGATGGCCGACCGAGAGGCCGGTGTGGTAGGAGCGTGGCCACACTGCATCGGGGTATTTCAGCGTGAATTTTGCGAGCGATAACTGGGCCGGGGCGACGCCTGAGGTGATGGCGGCGCTGGCGCGGCACAATGAGGGGTATTCACCGGCTTATGGCGGCGACCCGCTGAGCCTCAGCGTCAAAGAGCAGTTCTCGGAGCTGTTCGAGCGCGAGGTCGAAGTCTGGTTCACCGCAACCGGCACCGCGTCGAACTCGCTGGGGCTGGCTGCGCTGAGCCGTCCGGGCGGCGTGGTGTTCTGCGGCGAAGACGCGCATGTCCACACCGATGAGAGCGGCGCCACCGAGTTCCAGTCGGGCGGCATGAAATTGCTGCCGGTCGCGAGTCCGCTCGGACTGATCGATCCCCGGGCATTGGCGACGGCGCTCGGCAAGCACGCGCCGGGCGGGCGGAGCGTGCCGGTGGCGCTGAGCCTCACCAATGCCACGGAGTGGGGCACGGTTTACCCGGTCGCGCAGGTGGCCGAGCTGGCGACGATCGCACGAGATGGCGGCCTCAAAGTGCACATGGATGGGGCGCGGTTCGGCAATGCGGTGGCGGCGCTCGACGTGACACCGGCTGAGCTGACCTGGAAGGCCGGAGTGGATCTGCTGTCTTTCGGAGCCACCAAGAACGGCTGCTGGGCCGCCGAGGCGATCGTGGTGTTCACGCCCGGACTGCTGGGAGATTTCGAGCCGCGGCGGCAGCGGGCCGGGCATACGTTCTCGAAGGCGCGGTTCGTAGCGGCGCAGTTCGAAGGCTATCTCGAGGATGGCAACTGGCTCCGGCGGGCCGGGCACGCCAACGCCATGTCGGACCGGCTGCGCGCCGGTATCCGGGCGAGCGGCATGGCGCGGCTCGGCTGGGAGAACTCGGCCAATGAGGTGTTCGCGGTGATTTCAAAGGCGGCCCTGGCCCGGGTGCGGGCCGCCGGCGGCGCAGCGCATGAGTGGCCCAGTGAAGGACTGGCGGCAGACGAGACCCTGGTGCGGCTGGTGACCAGCTGGGCGACGACCGAGGCGGACGTGGACGGGTTCTTGGGGTTGCTTTAGCGGTGCATGAGCCGAAGCAGACGGCCCCCTCCCGGCCTCCCCCATAAAGGGGGAGGTGAAGAGTCGAGGCTCGGTCTTCGATCGTGCCAAACACTCGATGCGGCACCTCCCCCTTTATGGGGGAGGATGGGAGGGGGCCGTCTGCCGGCAGCTAGTCGATGACAACCTTCACCAGATTACCGGCCGGATCCCGCGTCTCGATCCCCTCGTTGGTGTCCGAGTATCCAGCGCCGATTGCCGCAAGCCGCGCCTTCACCGCCTCCAGCGTCGCCTGGTCCGGCACCGCGACGTGGAACCAGCGGAGGCCTGCTACCCCCTTGGGCGCCTGGACGGCATTGGGGCCGGACCAGATGTTGAAGGCGATGGTGTGCGGCGGGTAGTCAAGGCCGAGGTCGCCCATGCCGAAGCGGCGCATGATGAACAGGCCGCCGAAGCCGAGGCCGTCGCGATAGTAGCGCATCGCCTGCTCGAGATCGTTCACATGCAGGTGGATGTGGCCGATGCGGGTGCCCTCCGGCATAGCAGCCGGAACGGCGTTGACGTCATCGAGTTCGGCGAGCAGGTCGTCCACATCGATGGCCTCACGACCGGAATGCGGCGAGCCGTCGACGGTCTTGACGTAGAAACCGTCCTCCCCATCGCCGATGGTGCCGCGCCAGGGCGTCTCGAAGGTAATCTCGATGCCGTTATTGTCGTAGTCCCAGAGATAGATAGCCTCCGAGACCAGGTGATCGGTGGGCGAAATGCGGACGCGGCGCATCAGGGCGCGCACTACCATTTCGGCAAGCGCCTTGCGGCTCGGGACGTGCACCGCGACATGATAGAGGCCGAGCGAGCGATCGGGGAACGGCCCGGTGGCGCCGAGCTCGAGGGTGATCAGCTCGCGCCCGCCGGCGCCCACGTGCAGCGCTTCGGCGTCCTCGGAGATCAGTTCGAGGCCGACGACATCGCGCCAGACGGCCAGCGCCTTGTCGCGGTCGCTGACGCCGATGCGGACCGCGCCCAGATGGGTGGTGAGCGGCAGGGTCGGAGCGGAGCGGACCGCGGCCTGGGATTCGACGGTGATCATGATGGGCCTCGCAACGGGGGTTAGGTTGACCCTGATATGGCGGAGGCCGCCGAGCAAGCCAATGTCGCTGCGGGGGCGGACAGTCGATACGAATATGCGTGAATGCGCAAATGTCGAGGCCGATTGCCACCAGTTTCGAGGCGATTGCCTTTTCCCCTTGTGGGAGAAGGCCTGACTGCTCGGCCAGCGCTCCAAAACAACGACCACCACCCCCATCCCCGTTTGGGGATGGATGGTGGGGCGGGAGTGGTGGCCGCAACGCTGCCGACGGCGCCGAGGTCAGGTGGCGACGGTGCGGCGGCGGTACTCGCTGGCGGCGTAGACGAGCAGCGCCGCGACGATCAGTCCGCCGACCAGCTGGGCCCAGTCGATGGTGCCGAGGAATTGCGGGATCATGGCCGCGGCGTTGAACGGGGCATCGGCGAAAATCTCGCGCTCGAGGTGCAGGTTGTCGGCGCCGATTTTCAACCGCTCGCCCAGGTAGTGGAGGAAGTAACCCGCGCGCGGGCCGCGGTCCTCGAGGATGAGGTTCTCGGCCAGTCCGATCACCCCCGGGATGAGGAAGGCAAGCGGGATCGACCAGCGGCGGAACACAGTGGAGAGCGCGCCGACCCAGGCGAAGAACGGGGCGTACCAAAGCAGCGCCACTGCCAGGCAGACGAGCGCGAAGAGGGCAATCTGGAAGCCGGAGGAGAGAAACTCCACGATGCCCGGAACGCCGAGACGCGGCAACATCATCGCCGTGATCATGGTGACGATGTAAATCAAGACGCCGGTGATCAGATAGGCAGCAAAGATCAGCGCCGGGAAGATGGTCATGCCGGCCAGGGATTTCGACGCCAGCATCTTGAAATCGGTCACCGGCATCGACTTCCAGAACAGCATGGCATTGTTCCGCCGATCGGCGCTGAAGGCGTTGGCGTAGTAGAAGAACAGCGCCGCCAGCAGGTACATGCTCCAGAGCGCGGCCACCGCGAGGAAGCCGAATTCGAAGAACTTGAGCGCCGAGGGAACGCCGATCTCGTGATGCATCTGGAAGCGGTTCGAGGCGATGCCGAACACCAGCACCAGCGTCATGAGGCCGAGGATCACGCCGGGAGCGTAGAGGAACGCCCCGCGATGTTCGAGATACTCGCGCTTGATAAGGGCAACGAGAGACTTCATTTGGCGGGACCGCGCTGCATGAGGGCGACGAACAGGTCGCTCAGTGTGGGAGTGGTGACCTCGCCGAACTGGGCGAGCTGCTCGCGATCGACGCCGTCGAACACCATGGCGGTCTGGCCGAAGCGGGTTTCGCTGTAGATCGGGCCGAGGGCCGAAGCCGCGGCGACCTGCTCGGGGCGGACCAGCACCTGGCTGAACTTGGAACTGACCGTTTCCATCTGCATGTGGAGGATGAGCTCGCCGTCACGGATGAACATGATGTCGGAGAGCATGAACTCGATCTCATCCACCTGGTGGGTGGTGATCAGCAGCGTGCGCTCCTCGGTCATGTAGTCCTCGAGCAGGCGCCGGTAGAAGCGCTTGCGGTAGGTGATGTCGAGGCCGAGCGTCGGCTCGTCCAGCACCAGCAGCTTGGCGTCGATCGCCATCACCACCGCGAGGTGAAGCTGGGCGATCATGCCCTTACTGAGGTTCTTGATCCGGGCGTCCATCTTGACGTCGGTGCCTTCGAGGAAGCCGCGGGCCTTCTGCTGATCGAAGTTGGGATGGATGTTGGTGAGCAGCGCGAACAGCTCGCGCACCCTCAGGAACCGCGGCAGGCTCGCGACATCGGAGATGAAGGCGACATTCTTCATCAGCGACGCGCGCTTCTGGTACGGATCCTCGCCGAGCACGCGCACCGTACCTTCATAGGAGGTCAAGCCGAGCAGCGCGTTCAGCGTGGTGGTCTTGCCGGCACCATTGTGGCCGACGAGGCCGTAGATGCGGCCGGCGGGGATGTCGAAATCGAGCCCGTGGAGGATCTCTGTGCGGCCGAAATGCTTCCTGAGGCCACGCGCCGAGACGATCGGAGCAGCTGTGGTTTGAGCCAGATCATTCATCTTTACCGCCTTGCTTCAACAATTCAGTGGGATCGAGGTCGAGGGCGGCGAGGCGCGCCATGACGCGCGGCCACTCCTCGGTCAGGAATTTCTGGCGCTCATGGGCGAGCAGTCGTTGGTGACCGCCTTCGGCCACGAACATGCCCATGCCGCGGCGCGACTCGACGACACCGATATCGACGAGCGACTGGTAGGCGCGGGTGACGGTCAACGGGTTGACCGACAGGTCGGCGGAGATCTGGCGCACCGAGGGGAGCGCCTCACCCTCCTTGGTGGTCTTGCTCAGGATCATGTCGGCAATCCTTTCGCCGATCTGCACGAAGATCGGCTGGCTGTCGTTGAACTGGCTCATGCGTGATGCCTTGGTAGTGTGCTAGTTATGTAGCACACCAGATCAGGCACGCAAGCGGAATCTTCAAGGAGCCGCTCCGGTCAAGCCCGGGAGATCATGGCGTTGTCGAGCGGGGACGGCTAAGTTCGACAGCGGCGCAGCGACAAGCTCTTGCGCGGCCGACGATTCTCCCGAGGGCGACGTGCATATCCTGATCACTGGCAGCGCCGGCTTCATCGGCTATCACCTCAGCAAGCGGCTGCTGGCGGCAGGTCATCGGGTGACCGGGTTCGATGCACTGACGCCCTATTACGACGTGCGGCTGAAGCAGCAGCGCCATGCCATGCTGGCGGAGCATGACCGGTTCCGCCCGATCGTCGGGCAGCTCGAGGACCCCGCGGCAATCGACACGGCGTTTGCCGAGGCGCCGGAAGTGGTGGTGCACCTCGCCGCCCAGGCGGGGGTGCGCTACAGCCTCGAGGCGCCCTTCAGCTACACCGACAGCAACGTGACCGGAACGCTCGCCGTTCTCGAGGCGGCGCGACGGACGGCGCCGAAACACCTGCTGATCGCCTCGTCGAGCTCGGTCTATGGCATGGCCGGCAAGCCGTCGGCGGAGCTCGACCTGACCGACCGGCCGGTGTCGCTCTACGCAGCGACCAAGAAGGCGACCGAGGCGATGAGTCACTCCTACGCCCACCTGTTCGGGGTGCCGACCACCTGCCTCAGGTTTTTCACCGTCTACGGTCCATGGGGCCGTCCGGATATGGCGTTGTTCAAGTTCGCCGAGGCGATCGCCGGAGACAGGCCGATCAGCATCTATGGCGAGGGCCGCATGCGGCGGGATTTCACCTATGTCGACGATGTGGTGGCGGCGATCGACCGGCTGATCGGGGTGGCGCCGGTGAGGGGCGCACCAGTGTCGGCCACCGACTCGCTGTCGCCGGTGGCGCCGTGGCGGGTAGTGAACATCGCCGGCGGGCGCCCGGTGGAACTGCTGCGCTTCGTCACCGCGATCGAGGCAGCGATGGGACGGACGGCGAAGAAGGAGCTGCTGCCGATGCAACCGGGGGACGTGACCGAAACGGCGGCGGACGTGACGCTGCTGCGGGCGCTGGTGGGCGAGGTGCCGACGACAGAGGTTGAGGACGGGGTGCGTGCGTTCTGCGACTGGTTCAGGGGGTGGCGGAAAGTACCTGACTGATTGAGACGGCCCCCTCCCGGCCTCCCCCACAAGGGGGAGGTGAAGAGTCGAGGCTCTGTCTCCGATCGTGCCAAGCACACAGACAGGGCACCTCCCCCTTCATGGGGGAGGATGGGAGGGGGCCGTCCGGTGCCGTGTTTTGCCTCTCGACCGAACGGAAAATCGCTTGGGTGCTAACGACTCGGTTCGGCTGACATGTTAGAGCCAAGTATTCGTTTCTGATCGGCACCCGCCGACCATCCTGCATTTCGGATTCCCAAATTGACGGCCACAGCTTCGGCATCGGCGACTTCCGTCGCCAGCAAGACCACGCTCTCGATCATCATCATGGTGTCGGTCTGCCACCTGATCAACGACACCATGCAATCGCTGCTGTCGGCGATCTATCCGATCCTCAAGCAGAGCTATGGTCTCGATTACGTGCAGATCGGGCTCCTGACGCTGACCTTCCAGTGCACGGCGTCGCTGCTGCAGCCGGCGATCGGCATGTATACAGACAAACGCCCCCTGCCCTTCTCGCTGCCGGTGGGCATGGCGTCGAGCCTCGTGGGGCTGCTGATCCTCGGTTTTGCGCAGAGCTATTGGCTGCTGCTAGTCGGTTCGGCTTTCGTGGGACTGGGCTCGGCGATCTTCCACCCCGAGAGCTCGCGCGTGGCGCGGCTGGCCTCCGGGGGCCGGCACGGCCTCGCCCAGTCGCTGTTCCAGGTGGGCGGCAATGTCGGCTCGGCCATCGGGCCGTTGCTGGCCGCCTTCATCGTCTTGCCGCGCGGGCAATCGAGCGTCGCCTGGTTCGCGGCAGGCTCGCTGGTCGGCATCTTCATCCTGACACGGGTGGGCATGTGGTACGCGGCGCACCGCAAGGCCAATGCCGGCAAGGCGCCGGCGAGCACGGCGCTGCTGTTCGACAAGCGCACGACCGCTATCGCCCTCACCGTGCTGACGGTGCTGACGCTGACCAAGAACGCCTATATGGCCGGGCTTTCGAGCTACTACACCTTCTTCCTGATCGACAAGTTCCAGGTCGGGGTGCAGGACGCGCAGCTCCTGCTGTTTGTCTATCTCGGCGCCTCGGCGGTCGGGGTGTTCCTCGGCGGGCCGATCGGCGACCGATTCGGCGCCAAGTTCGTGATCTGGTTCTCGATCCTCGGGGTGCTGCCGTTCACCCTGGCGCTGCCCTATGCCGATCTCACCTGGACGGTGATCCTCACCGTGCTGATCGGGCTGATCTTCTCGTCGGCGTTCTCGGCCATCGTGGTGTTCGCGCAGGAACTGCTGCCGGGCCGGGTCGGGATGATCGCCGGCATCTTCTTCGGCTTCGCCTTTGGCGCCGGCGGTATCGCCGCTGCAGCGCTCGGCGCCCTCGCCGACGTCACCGGCATCCAGTACGTGTTCTGGCTCTGCTCGTTCATGCCGCTGGCCGGGCTGCTGACGGTGTTCCTGCCCGAGATGCAGCACAAGGTGCGGTAGCGCTGACTGAAGCAGACGCCCCCTCCCGGCCTCCCCATAAAGGGGGAGGTGAAGAGTGGAGGCTCTGTCTTCGATCGTGCCAAATGAACCGGCGGGGCACCTCCCCCTTTATGGGGGAGGAGGGGAGGGGGCCGTCTCTATCAGTCAGATTTGCAGCAACGCCACCGGTTTCTGCAGCTTGAACACCGTACCGGTGGCGCTCAACGTGCCGTCAGCGGCGACGTCGAAGACCACCAAATCTTCGCTTTCCTGGTTGGCGACGATCAGATGCTTGTCGAGCAGCAGGAAGAAGCGCGGCCAGTTGCCGCCGCAGTCGATGTTCTGCTTCAGACTGATGCGGCCGTCGGCGGCAATCGCGAAGGCAGTGATCGAGTTGTGGCCGCGGTTGCTGACATAGAGCACCGTGCCGGCGGCGTTGATCTGGATGTGGGCGCCGGTGGACTCGCCCTTGAAGTCGGCGGGAAGCGCCGAGAGCGTATTGAGTTCGGTGAGCTTGCCGCCGGGCTCGCGGGCGAGAGCGGTGACCGTCTCGGCATATTCGGTGAACAGATAGGCAAACTTGCCGTTGGGGTGGAACGCCAGGTGACGCGGGCCGGCGCCCTTGGGGGTGGAGAACGCCGTCTCCGGACCGCCCACGAAATTGCCGGCCTCGTAGCGGACGCTGCGCACCTCGTCGTGGCCGAGATCGACGGTGTAGAGCCGGTCGGCCTCGGGCGACCACTGGGTCCAGTGCGCGTGCCCCTTGTCGTGGGCGTGGGCGCTGCGCAGCACGGTCGGGTCGGCTTTCAGCGCACCGGTCGCGGCATCGATCGAGAACACCGGCGTCGAGTCGTCGCCGTAGTTGGCGACGGCAAGCTTGGTGCCTTTGGGGCTGATGCGGAGGTAGCAGGGGTATTTCGCACCGGTCGACTGGTAGCCGAGCGGGGTGACGCTGCTGTTGTCGGTGGCGAGGCTGAAGGCTCCGGCCTGCTCGGCCATCTCGTTGGTGACGTAGACGGTGCGGGTGGCCGGCGCGAAGGCGATCCACGAAACGTCCGGGGTGCCGGGATAGCTGCGGACCAGCTCGATGGCGCCGGTGGCCGGATCGAAGCTCAACAGCTTCAGGCCTTCGCCGTTCGGGCCGGTATAGGAGCCGGACAGCAGGTTGAGCTTGGGCATACGCAGTTCCTCCTCGGTAAGTCGGGCGGAAGTGTTAGGGGAGTCACGGGATTATGGCTAGTGCGGAGCGCTTGGCGCCCCTCACCCTAACCCTCTCCCCAAAGGGGCGAGGGGACGCGAGTTGAACCGCCGGTGCCACATCGCCCCCTCGCCCCTTTGGGGAGAGGGCCGGGGTGAGGGGCGCCAAGCGACGGATGCGTCAGCGCGCCCGATCCCACCCGTCGCGCATCAGCTTGAAACCCTTCTCGTAGACCTCCGCCTCACTCCCGAACAGCGGGCGCCAGATTTTGGTGGCGGCGGCGAGGTCGGGGAGCGCCGAGCCGAAGGCTTCGATGGTCATCCACCCATCGTACCCGGCCTGTTTCAGGGCGTTGAACACCGACTGGAAGTCGATGTGCCCGGCGCCGGGAACACCACGGTTGTTCTCGGAAATGTGGACGTGGTTGATCTGGTTGATGGTCGCCGGGATTACCGCGGTGATCGAGTTCTCTTCGATGTTGAAGTGGAAGGTATCGTAGAGATAGCCGTAGTTCGGCTCGTCGACGGCCTTGACCAGTTCGGCGGCCTGGGCAGCCGAATTGAGGAAGTAGCACTCGAAGCGATTGAGCGGCTCGACCGAGAGGGCAACGCCCTGCCTCGCGGCATATTGCGCCGCCTGTTTGTGGATGTCGCGGACCCGCGCCTTCTCGTCGGCGGTGGCGCCGCGACCGGTGAACTCGCCGAGCGGCTGGTGAAACGGGCCCGCGGCGAGCGTGCCGCCCAGCGCGGCAGTGCAATCGGTCAACCACTGCAGGTGGCTGAGGGCGCCGGCGCGCTCGCTCAGCTCGGGGGAGACGGCGGACTTGCCGCCGCCAGGCATGACGCCGATGCCGGTCGCGCCGAGTCCGATGTCGCGCAGCCGGCGACCGAGCTTCTCATAGTGGTCGGGCCTGCCCTCGAACATCGGCACCTCGACGCCGTCATAGCCGGTGGCTTTCAGCCGCTCGATGATGGGCCAATGTTCGTCGGTGACGTGGGTGGTCCAGAGGAGGAGGTTGAAGCCGAGTTTCATGGTGTTCTCGCTATTGTGGGGAAGGCCCCCTCACCCGGCCCTTCGGGCCGACCCCTCCCCCAAGGGAGAGGTGCCGTTGTGGCGCGATCGTGCCCATCCACCACCTCTCCCTTGGGGGGAGAGGTCGCCGCGCAGCGGCGGGTGAGGGGGCCTTTTTGCTCCGCCCTTAGAGGTTCACCCAACTCCCCGATTTACCCGAGCTGATGATGGCGTCGCAGAGCCTGTTGGTCGCCAGCGCATCCCTGAAGGTCGGGGCGGCCGGCTTGCCGGTCTTCAGCCCCTCGAGGAAATCGGCGGCGGTGTGGGTGAAGCTGTGCTCGAAGCCAATGATGAGGCCGGGCACCCACCATTTGCCGAGATACGGGTGGTCGCCGTCGGTGACGAGGATGTTGGTCCAGCCGCGCAGCCGCCCCTCGGTCGAATGATCGAACCACTGCACCCGGTTCATATCGTGCAGGTCCCAGGCCAGCGAGCCCTTCTCGCCGTTGATCTCGAGCGTATAGGCCGCCTTGTGGCCGCGGGCGTAACGGGTGGATTCGAAGGTGCCGAGCGCGCCGTTGGCGAAGCGGGTCAGCACGGCCGCCGCATCGTCGATACCGACGCTCTGCTTCTTGCCGGTGTCGGCGTGGGTGCGCTCCTTGACGAAAGTCTCGGTCATGGCAGTGAGCGAGGAAATGTCGCCATTGATCCACAGCGCGCTATCGAGGCAATGGGCCAGCAGGTCACCGGTGACGCCGGAGCCCGCCGCGTCGACGTCGAGGCGCCAGGTGCCCTGCCCGCCTTGCGGCACGTCGGGCGAAATGGTCCAATCCTGGAGGAACTTGGCGCGATAGTGGAAGATGCGACCGAGCTTGCCCTCCTCGACCAGTTGCTTGATCAGGGTGACGGCGGGCACGCGGCGGTAATTGTACCAGACGAGGTTGGGGACGCCCGCCTTCTCTACCGCATCGACCATCGGCTGGCCCTCGGCGGCAGTACGCGCCAGCGGCTTTTCGGTGAGCACCATCTTGCCGGCCTTGGCGGCGGCAATAGCGATCTCGGCGTGGAGGTCGTTGGGCACGCAGATGTCGATGGCGTCGATGTCGCGCCGCTCGATCAGAGCGCGCCAGTCGTGCTCGACGCTCTCGTAGCCCCACTGCTCGGCGAAGCGGCGCACCTTGCTGTCGTTGCGCGCCGCCACTGCCTTCAGCACCGGATGGTAGCCGGTATCGAAGAAATGGCCGACGGAGGCCCAGGCATGCGAGTGACAGCGAGCCATGAAGCCGTAGCCGACCATGCCGATATTGAGTTGTTTGGTCATTGGAGTGTTCCTTGGAGTACGACAGTCGCCCCACCCACGGATGTCATCCCAGCGAAAGCTGGGACCCATCTCGCGGTCAGCGCCTGCGGTGAGTTGGGTCCCAGCTTTCGCTGGGATGACACCGAGTGGAGGAGAGGAAAGTGGCCACCATGCTGCCTATTCCCGCCACCCATGGGCGTCGCGGACCTTGAGCATGGCGCCCAGAATCTTGTTCCAGGTTTCCTGCTGCTCCATGACAGCGTTGGGGAACATGCAGCCGTCCCAGCAGATGTGGCGCATCTTCTTGGTCAGTTCGCCCTTGTCGTCGCGCAGCCAATAGCCGGCGTGCTTGACCACATCGAGCCGGCCGTTGGGATCGTCGATCTGGCAGTGGCGGCCGGTTTTCTCGTGATCCCCGGACCCAAAGGTGGTGCCGTCATTCTGGGCGACATGGAAATCCAGCGTCCAGGGCCGAAGCGCATCGGCAACCTTGTGGTAGGCCGCATCGAGCGCCGCCTTGTCGCTCCACTCGAAGTCCTTGGCGAGGATGCGGTCCTTCTCGGCATTGGCGCCGAGGACGAACAGCATGGAATGCGCCATGTCGGCCTGGTAGCCGACGATACCGGGCATGTTGACCAGCTCGAGCAGTTTGACGTTCTCGCGCCACGAATGCATGCCGCCCCAGCAGATCTCGCCCTCGGCGACGATGTACTCGCCATAGTGCTGGGCGATGCGGCCGGCTTCGCGGAAGGTGTCGGCGATCTTCCTGGTATTGCCAACGGGGTCCTTGTCCCAGGCTTCGACGCCAGTGGAGCTGTCGACGCGCACGCCGCCGGTGGGGCGGATGCCGAGCTCGCGCATCTGCTGGCCGATCTTGCAGGCCTTCTCGACCTGGGTGAGGAAGCGCTTGACGTCGTCGGCGTCGCCCATGGCCGAGCCGCCGCCGGCGCCGCCCCAGATCGGAGCGACGAACGAGCCGACCTTGAGACCGAAGCTCGCGATGTGATCGGCCATCCGCTTCACATCGTCCTTCGAGGAATCAATGGAGATATGCGGATCGGCGAGCCACAGGTCGACGCCATCGAACTTCTGCCCATCGACCTCGGCATTGGCAGTGAGCTGCAAGAGCGTATCGAGGGGGATGATCGGCTCGGCGCCGGGAGCGCCCTTGCCGACCACGCCGGGCCAGGTGGCGTTGTGGAGCTTTGGATAGTTGTTGGATGCCATGGTCCCCCTCCCCTGGGGATTACTACTTGGTCAAATTCTCGACGCGGCGCCGGTGCGGGTTGACCCCCACCCCTGTCCCCTCCCCCTGAACAGGGGGAGGGAGACGATGGTCTCGATATCGGTGTGGGGGTCTCCCTCCCCATTCTTAGGGGGAGGGGACAGGGGTGGGGGTCGGTTCGCACCAGCGCCTGAAGTCATCACGCCGCCTGGCCCCGGAGGTTCAGGCCGGTTCTGGCGTCGAACAACATCACCTTGTCGGGATTCCAGCTGAAGCGCACGGCCTCTTCGACCTTGACCTCGACCCGGGCCGGGACGGCGGCGCGCATCAGGTTGTCGCCGACGCGCAGGGTGACGATCTTTTCGATGCCGTGGTTCTCGACGTCGTGGATGCGGGCCTCGTTCGGCGCACCGGCGGCGACCTCGACGTCCTCAGGCCGGATGCCGAAGGTGACCGGACCTTCCACCGCGGCACTGCGTCGGATCGGCATTTCGAAGGCCTGCGCCACGCTCGCCACGTCGCCGGCCAGGCTGCCGGGCAGCAGGTTGATCGCGGGCGAGCCGACGAAACTCGCGACGAACGTGTCGCGCGGGTTGGTATAGACCTCGCGTGGGGTACCGACCTGGACGATCCTGCCCTTGTTGAGCACGGCGATGCGGTCTCCCATGGTCATCGCCTCGACCTGATCGTGGGTGACGAAAATGAAGGTGGCACCGAGCCGCATCTGCAGATCCTTGAGCTCGGAGCGGAGCGACTCGCGGAGCTTCGCATCGAGCGCCGAGAGCGGCTCGTCCATCAGGAAGACCTGCGGCTCCCTCACGATGGCGCGGCCGATCGAGACCCGCTGCATCTCGCCGCCACTGAGCCGATCGGTCTTGCGATCGAGCAGATGGGTGATGCGCAGGGTTTTCGACGCATAGTCGATGCGTTTGCCGATATCGGCCTCGCTCATCCTGCGGATACGCGAGCGCAGCGGGAAGGCGAGATTGTCGCGCACCGTGAGGCGCGGATAGAGCGAATATTGCTGCAGCACCAACGCCACGTCGCGCTCGGCCGGTCCCCAGTCGTTGACGTTGACCTGGTTGATGTGGATGGCGCCTGCGGTGGGCTTTTCGAGCCCGGCGATCATCCGGAGTGTCGTGGTCTTGCCGGCGCCGGTCGGCCCGAGCAGCACGAAGAACTCGCCATCGGCGACGTCGAGGTCGAGCTGGTCGACGGCAATGTGCGGGCCGAAAGACTTGCTGATGTTTTCGAGACGGATGCGGGCCATGTCAGTTGCCTAGCCGGATGCCGAGCGAGGCGCCCGAGCGGGTATCGAAGAAATGCGCCTGGGCGGGATCGATGCGGGCGAACACCGTGGCCCCGGGTTTATCGACATAGCCGGAGGTGGTGCGGGCCCTGAGGGTCTTTTCGCCGAACTTCAGGTCGATGATGTCGAAGCCGCCGAACGGCTGGATGATATGGGCCTCGGCCGGCCGGTAGCCCGGCTTGCTGTCACGACTGACGATGACGCCTTCCGGCCGGACGCCGAGCGAGAGATCGGCCGACGCCTGCTTCTGTTGCAGCATGCCCAGCAGTTCGCGCGGCAGGTCGAAGCTTGCGTCATCGAGGGCGATGCGGGCGTTGCCGTCGGCTTCGGTGATCCTGGTAGCGGCAATGTTCATCACCGGCGAGCCGATGAACTGGGCGACGAACAGGTTGGCCGGGTAGAGATAAACCTCGGTGGGGGTGCCGACCTGCTGCAGCACGCCATCGTTCATCACCACGATGCGGTCGGCCAGCGACATGGCTTCGACCTGGTCGTGGGTGACGTAGATCGAGGTGGAGCCGTTCTCGAAATGCAGGCGCTTCAGTTCGATGCGCATGGTTTCGCGCAGCTTGGCATCGAGCGAGCCGATCGGCTCGTCGAGCAGCAGCGCCTTGGGGCGGCGCACCAGCGCCCGGCCGATGGCGACGCGCTGCATGTCGCCGCCGGAGAGCGCCGAGGGCCGGGCATTGAGCAGATGCAGGATGCCGAGCGACTTGCCGACCGACCGCACGGTCTGGTCGACGACATCCTTGGCGGTGCCGACGGCGCGCAGCGGGAAGGCGAGGTTCTCGTAGACGGTGAAATGCGGGTAGAGCGCGTAATTCTGGAACACAAAGGCAATGTCGCGATCGGCGGCGCGCAGGCCCTGGATCGGCTTGCCGTCGAGGAGGATATCGCCCGAGTCGATTTCCTCGAGGCCGGCAATGGCGCGCAGCGTCGTGGTCTTGCCGCAGCCGGAGGGGCCGAGGAAGACCACGAATTCCTTGTCCTTCACCGTCAGGTTCACGTCCTTGATGACGTGGACGAGGCCGAAATGCTTGTCGATATGCCTGAGCTCGATCTCAGCCATGGGTGCCCCCATGCACAGGGGCGGAGGGCCCGGTTTCGTCCTCGTCGATCACCTTCTTTTCCGGCGCCGGGATGTGCACGGCGACGTTGAAGCCGATCAGCCCGATCAGCATGATGGTCACCGAGTACTGGTGCAGCACCTCGATCCACGGCTGGCACAGGAAGACAATGCCGAGGATCATCAGGGTCATCGAGCCGGGCTCGAGGAACTTCTGGTTGAAGACGCGCAGGTTCATTTGCGGATCGCTCCGAAGCTCATGCCGCGCAGCAAGTGGTTGCGCAGCAGGAAGGTGAAGATGGCGACCGGCAGCAGGAACAGGAACGTGCCGGCGGCGATCACCGTCCAGTCGGGGAGGCCAGAGCCAATCTGGCTGGGGATGAAGGGCGGCGCGGTCTGGGCGCGGCGATTGGTGAGGATCAGCGCGAAGGCGTACTCGTTCCACGCGGTGATGAAGCAGAACACCGCGGTCGCGGCGATGCCGGTGGCGGCCTCGGGCAGGACGATCCTGAAGAAGGCCTGCATGCGGGTGTAGCCGTCCACCAGCGCCGCTTCCTCGTATTCCCGCGGGATCTCGTCGATGAAGCCCTTCATCAGCCACACCGCGAACGACACGTTGAAGGCGGTGTAGAGGATGATGAGCCCGATATGGCTGTCGGTCAGGCCCGCCGCCCGGTACATCAGGAACATCGGGATGGCGACGACGATCGGCGGCAGCATGCGGGTCGAGAGGATGAAGAATAAGAGGTCCGCCTCGCCCTTCACCTTGAACCGGCTGAAGCCGTAGGCGGTAATGGTGCCCATCGACACCGCCAGCAGGGTCGAGGTGATGGCGACGATCAGCGAGTTCATGAAGCGGTCGGGATAGCCCGAGAGCTGCACTTCTCCCTTGCCGGTGCGCGAGATGCGCTCGCCGCCGTCGAAGATGATCTGCTCCCACCAGGGGGCGTTCTCCCGGTCCACCTGCTCGTTCGGCTTCAGCTGCACGCGCTTGGTGAAGAGTTTCACGAAGGGCGACACTTCCGGCTCGAACAGGATGGTCGGCGGCGCCGTGGTCGCGAGGTTGCGCGGTTTGAAGGCGGTCGAGCCGATCCAGTAGATCGGGGTCAGGAAGATGATGGTGATGACGATGATGGCGGCGATGGCAACACGATTGCCGAGCTTCTGGCCGCGGGATGAAACGACGGCCATTTAGTGGTGCCCTCCGTTGATCTGGTGGCTGTGGACCCCCACCCCTGTCCCCTCCCCCTCAACAGGGGGAGGGAGACCCTCGCTTCCAAGCCAGTGTTCTGGTCTCCCTCCCCCTACTTCAGGGGGAGGGGGCAGGGGTGGGGGTCCCCACGAGCCGGCGTCAGTGGTTGCGCGACGAAGAGCCACCATCACCGCTCCTTCGCCTTGTTCAGGTACTTAACGTAGACGTTGGTGATGCAGAGCACCATGATCAGCACGATGTAGGCGAGCGCGCAGGACTTGCCGGTCTGCCACTCCTGGAACGCCATCTTGTAGAGCCGGATCGACACCACTTCGGTGGTCGGCTGGCCCGACATGACGAAGGCGAGGTCAAAGGTCTTGAACGCCTCCATGGTGCGGAAAATGATGGCGATCAGCAGGATCGGGGCGACCAGCGGCAGGGTGATGCGGAAGAAGGTATAGAGCCGGCTGGCGCGGTCGATCGAGGCGGCCTCGTAGAGGTGCTTGGGCACAGCCGAGAGGCCGGCCAGCGACAGCAGCATCAC
Organism: Devosia sp. A16; assembly: GCF_001402915.1. Lineage (GTDB taxonomy): Bacteria > Pseudomonadota > Alphaproteobacteria > Rhizobiales > Devosiaceae > Devosia_A. Next base: position 3,238,896 of record NZ_CP012945.1, on the reverse strand, counting down.
AAAGGGCGACCACATCCAGATATCGGTCAGCGCCACGGCATAGAGCGCGAAATCCGGGTTCGCCAGCCACTCGAACTTGCCCAGCCCGAGGGCGAAGTTGATGATGCCGAAATTGGGATCGTAGAGCAGTTTCCAGAACAGCCCGACCACCGCCATCGACAGCATCATCGGCAACAGCAGCAGCGTGGTCACCAGCCCCTTTAGCGGGAAGGAACGGTTGAGCAGCAGCGCCAGGCCGAAGCCGACGACCACCTGTCCGGCCACCGAGACGATGACGTAGTGCGCGGTGATGGTGAAGTTGCGCCAGATGAACGGATCCGACAGCAGATCCATGTAGTTCTTCAGGCCCACGAAGTTCGCCGGATCCTTGGTCGAGGCGCGGAAATCGGTGAACGAGAAGCCCAGCGAATAGATCAGCGGGAAGACGTTGAAGACGATGAGGAACAGCACCGTCGGGATGACGAAGACGTTCCGGATGGTGATGTCGCTCCAGCCACGCGCGGCGGCGCGCGATTGCGGATCGAGGCTGGTGATCATGTTGTTCAAGATAGGCGTTCCCCTGGTGCCGAAAGTGGAAGGGCGGCAGGCGCGGTGTCTGCCGCCGCCCCCTCCACCAGCTTCGCTGGTCCCCCTCCCCCGCCCAGCGGGGGAGGATTACCCGACTGCAGGACGTGGAATCAGCCGCCGCGGCCGTACTTGGCGAAGGTCGCCTTCCAGTCGGCGGCGAGCGCGTCGAGGGTCTCCTGCGAGGTCCCTTCCCCACCGACCACCGCCGGATAGATGCGCTGGTTCAGCTGGGTCAGGAGTTCCGCGTATTCCGGCACGGCCCAGAAGTCCTTCACCTTGAACATGGTCTGGTAGAAGGCCTCGTTATACGGGGTCGCCTTGCGGAAGGCCTCGCTCTCCAGCACCTTGGCCGAGCAGGTGTAGCCGCCCAGATCGGCCCACTTCTGCTGCACGTCGTCCTGGATGAACCACTTGAGGAACTTCATCGCCTCTTCCTTGTTCTGGGAATAGGAGACGACGGAAATGCCCTGCCCGCCGAGCGCGGCATACTGGTCGCCATCGGGCCCCGCCGGGTTGGCGAAGAAGCCGGTGACCTTGGCGTTCGGGTTCGACGCCTCGTTGATCAAAGCCGGGAAGAAGGCGAAGTAGTTCATGCTCATCGCCGCGAGATTTTCGGTGATGGCCTGGTTGTCTTCAACGAAGAAGGTCTTGGCCCAGCCCGGAGGCGTGAAGCTGTAGAGCTTCTTGTAGGCATCGAGCGCCGCGACCGCCTTGGGCGAGTTGATGATGCCCTCGACCTTGTAGGTCGCCATGTCGCCCAGTTCGCCGCCATAGGAGAACAGGGCGTTCTCGAAGCCCATGGCCATGGCGTCGTAGGAGTTGTCGGTGTAGATCGCCACGCCGTATTTCGGCGGGGTGGCATCGGGCCGATAGAAGAACTCGGCGATGTCCATCAGCTGCTGCCAGGTCGCCGGCGGCGCCAGGTCGTAGCCGTATTTGGCCTTGAAGTTGGCCATCTCTGTCGGATCCTCGAACCAGTCCTTGCGATAGGACCAGCCGACGGCGTCACCCTCCGCCGGGATCGACCAGTACTTGCCGGAGTTGCCGGGGTACTCGGAGTAGAACTTGACCGTGGCCGGGGCCATCTTGTCGAGGACGCCGTTCTCCTTCACGAAGTCGGTGAGATCCACATAGTGGCCGGCCTCCGAGGCGGCGCCGAGCCACTGGCTGTCGCCGACGATCAGATCGTAGGCAGAGCCCTGGGCGTTGAACTCGGTGAAGGCCTTGGTCTGGAAGTCCGACCACGGCGTGGTTTCCACGGTGACCTTCACGCCGGTCTCGGCTTCGTACTGATTGACCAGTTCCTGCAGATAGTTGGCCGGATCCCACTCGGCCCAGAAGATCGTCAGTTCCTGCGCCAGCACGGATGTGCTCGACGCAAGCATCAGGCCCAAACCGGCCAGCATGCCCTTGGTAGCAGTGCGCATTATGGTCCTCCCTCTAGCGCTTCCGACGGCCGGCAGATGCGGCACCGGCCGAAGCCCCTCCTCCTTGCCGGGGGCCTAGACAGCAGCGAACCGGACAAAAGCTCTCCCAAGCTTCGACGACCGGCCGTTCTCACGCGACGTCTCAGGTGATTGTCCCTCGACAGCCCGGCATCATGGCAGTTGCCTCTCCCAAGGCCACGGCACACGCTCCGGCTTGGCGCCCCTCAGCGCCCGTCGCACTTCGTCCCGTCGCGGGTGGAAAAGTCTCCCAACTTCTCCAGATCCGCCTCCGATCTCTCCCTCTGATCGACGTGCGTCAGCCTTACAATTTCAACGTTTTGCCGGCGTCGTCAAGCTAACATGCTAGCATTTTTGAAAGTCGTGACCGACATGCAGGAAATAGTTTCCCAACTTTGCTCAGGCCGCCGACTCCGCCACCGCCGCACGAACTAGGGCGGAGGCCGCCCAGCCCGCCACTTCTGTAGTCTCCTCGAACTCAAGCCCCCACAAGTCCTTGAGAACAATAAGAACTTCCAGGCCGTAGACCAGCGACAGCGCCTTGGCCAGGCGCTGAAACTTGGCTTCCGGCAATTTATTCTTGAGTGGCGCTATCGCCATTTGCAGCAGATCGACGCGGTGACCGCGCTTGAACGGCGGCTCGGCCCCGAGCGTGCCGGCGCGGCGCTGCGCCCATTGCTCGAGCGACAGCTTGAGCGCCGCCTTGAAGGTCGCCTCGAATTCGGCGACGCGCGGCATGGTGAGCGAGAGCAGATCGAGGACGCGGGTCTCGGGATCGTCGCTGGCGCTCTGCCAGTTGAGGATCGGCCCCAGCCCCTCGTCGACCACGGCGTGCACCAAGGCGGCCTGGCTCGGGAAGTACCGGTAGGCAGTGGCGCGTGACACCCCCGCGGCTTCGGCGACATCGCTGACCGAGGGGGTCTGGCCCTGCTGCATCAAGGCGATGGCGGTTTCGAGCATCAGTTTGCGAGTTCGCGCACGAGCTCCCTTGGGCTCGGAAACCTGCTGCTCTTGAGCTTGTGAGACGTCCATGTCGAAATGATACGCACATCTCAAAATGCTTTGCAATGGCCGCAAGGCTCTGCCATGACATGGCGGAGAGAGCACCGACGGGGTTCCCGAACGGTGTCGGGAGGGGTGCGATGAAGCGCATCTATGTGGTCGGCACCGCCGACACCAAGGGCGAGGATCTGGCCTTCCTCGCCGAGCGAATCCGGGCGCTGGGCGCCGACCCGCTGCTGGTGGACGTGGGCATCCGCGCCCCGACCATTCCGCCCGAGGTCGGCGCCGCCGAGGTGGCGAAGTTCGGCCCGCCGGGTTTGCTCGAAGCCGAGGACCGCGGCACGGCGGTGGCGGGCATGGCCGACGCCTTTGCGCAGTTCGTCATAACGCGTGATGATATCGCCGGAATGGTTGGCATCGGCGGTGGCGGCGGCACCTCGATCGTCACTGCCGGCATGCGGAAACTGCCGATCGGACTGCCCAAGGTGATGGTCTCGACGCTCGCTTCGGGCGATGTCGGGCCCTATGTCGGGGTGAGCGACATCGTGATGATGCCGTCGGTGACCGACCTCGCCGGGCTCAACCGGATATCACGTGTTATCCTCTCGAACGCCGCCCTCGCGGTGGTGGCCATGAGCGCCAACCCCACGATGGTGGAGCCGGCGACCAAGCTGGCGGTGGGGCTCACCATGTTCGGGGTGACGACGCCGGCAGTGACGCAGATCGTCGACCTGTTGACCGGGGCGGTCGAACCGTTGGTCTTCCACGCCACCGGCACGGGCGGCAAGACCATGGAAATGTTGGTCGATTCCGGACTGGTCGGCGCGCTGATCGACGTCACCACCACCGAGGTCTGCGACTACCTGCTGGGCGGCGTGCTGCCGGCCGGGCCCGAGCGGCTCGACTGCCTGTCGCGACGGCCGGTGCCGTATGTCGGCTCGGTCGGGGCTTGCGACATGGTCAATTTCTGGGCGCCGGAAACGGTGCCGCCGCACTATGCCGGCCGGCTGCTGCACGCGCACAATGCCAATGTCACGTTGATGCGGACGACGGCGGACGAGTGCCGGGCGATCGGCGAATGGATCGGCGGCAAACTCAACGCCGCCACCGGACCAATCCGCTTCCTGTTGCCGCTACGCGGCGTGTCGGCCCTCGACATCGAGGGGGGCGTGTTCCGCGACGCGGAGGCCGATGCCGAGTTGTTCGACGCCATCGAGCGGACCGTACAGTGGAACGGCGAGAGACAGCTGATCCGGCTCGACTGCCACATCAACGATCCCGGCTTTGCCGAGGCGGCGGTGCGCGCCTTTCACGAAATCACCTCATAACACCTTCCAGGGAGACAGCATGGCTGCCATCGCGCGCGCCGAAATCTTGAGGAAATTCCACGACATGGTGGCCCGGGGCCAGCCGATCGTGGGCGGCGGGGCCGGCACCGGCATTTCGGCCAAGGCCGAAGAAGCCGGGGGCATCGACCTGATCATCATCTACAATTCCGGCCGCTACCGCATGGCGGGGCGCGGCTCGGCGGCGGGGCTGCTCGCCTATGGCAACGCCAACGAGATCGTCAAGGAGATGGCGCGCGAGGTGCTGCCGGTGGTGAAGCGCACCCCGGTGCTGGCCGGGGTGAACGGCACCGATCCGTTCGTGCTGATGCCGCAGTTCCTCGCCGAGCTCAAAGCCATGGGCTTCTCAGGTGTGCAGAACTTCCCGACCATGGGGCTGTTCGACGGGGTGATGCGGGTGAGCTTCGAGGAGACCGGCATGGGCTATGGGCTCGAAGTCGAGATGATCGCCGAGGCGCACAAGCTCGACCTCCTGACCACGCCCTATGTGTTCAACCCCGACGAAGCGGTGGCGATGACGCGGGCGGGTGCCGACATCATCGTTGCGCATATGGGCGTGACCACCGGCGGCGCCATCGGCGCAACGGCGGCCAAATCGCTGGAACAATGCGCGACCGAGATCGAAGCCATTGCCGCGGCGGCGCGACGGACACGGGATGACGTGATCGTCCTCTGCCATGGCGGACCGATCTCGATGCCCGATGATGCGAAGTTCATTCTCGACCGGGTGCAGGGCTGCCACGGCTTCTACGGCGCGAGCTCGATGGAGCGGCTGCCGGTGGAGGTGGCGATCAAGTCCCAGGTCGAGGGGTTCAAGGGGCTCAAGACCGGAGCCTGATCGGTGCCGCGAAAGCTCCGCCACACTGGATGTCATCCCAGCGAAAGCTGGGACCTATCTATTGGCTGGCGCGGGCTGTGAAATGGGTCCCAGCTTTCGCTGGGATGACACCGTGGCTGGGGAAGGCTCCGTGGCTAGATTGCTGGTTTGAGGGAGAAAACAATGACCGAGAACAATTTCGTCTATCCGCGCGACGTCAGCGCGTTCGGTTTCGATTGGGGCAAGCTGGCGCTGACCGTGGCGCCAGAGGTGAACGGCGCCAAGCGGTTCTCGGGCGGTGTGGTGGACCTGCCGCCCGGCCAGGGACACAGCCGGCATAACCATCCGGGCGCCGAAGAGATCATATTCGTGATCTCGGGCGAGGGTGAGCAGATGGTCGAAACGCCCGAGGGCGTGCCGGTGGTGCAGAAGGTGGGGCCGGGCTGCACGGTGTTCGTACCCGAGGATCGATTCCATTCGACGCTGAATACCGGAAGCCAGCCAATGCAGCTGTTCGTGGTCTATTCGCCGGCCGGACCGGAGCTCGGCTTGCGCGAGCTGCCGGATTTCCGGCTCCTCCCCAAAGCAGAGTGAGCTTACGTTTCCACTTCCAAGTAACAACGCCACGCTTTACCCTGAGGCAGGGCGCGGTGACTCCGCCTAGGAAGCGGAAATGGAACAAGTCTTGTCGCGCCGCCTGGCGGCGGTCCTTTGTGCGGACGTAGCGGGATACAGCGCCCTGATCGGCGCTGACGAATCCGGCACCGTCGCTGCGCTGAAGGGACACCAGACGGCAGTGCTGCAATTGCTGCAGCGCCATGGCGGGCGCGTGGTGGATCTCGCCGGAGATGGCATCGTCGCCGAGTTCTCCAGCACCGTCTCGGCGGTCGAGGCCGCCGTCGCCATGCAGGCGCTGATGGAACAGCGCAATGCCGGGGTACCGGTAGGCAAGCGCATGATCTTCCGTATCGGCGTCAATCAGGGCGACGTGGTGCATGACGACGCCCATATCTACGGCGACGGCATCAACATCGCGGCGCGGTTGCAACAGATCGCCGAACCCGGCGGCGTCTATGTCTCGAGCAAGGTGTTCGAGGAAGTGCGCGACCGGATGAAAGACGGCTTCCGCGACCTGGGCGAGCGGGTGCTGAAGAACATCGCACGCCCAGTGCGGGTGTTCGAGGTGGTGACCGGCACGGCGCGCAGCACCCGGCCACCGGAGTTCGGGCCGGTGACGCCGCGCAAGCCGTCCGTGGCGGTGCTGCCGTTCGACAATATGGGCGGCGACAGCGAGCAGGAGTATTTCGCCGACGGGGTGGTCGAGGACATCATCACGGCGCTGAGCCGGTTCCGCGATTTCGCGGTGGTCGCCCGCAATTCGAGCTTCGTCTACAAGGGGCGCGCCGTCGATGTGCGCCAGGTCGGACGTGAGCTTGGCGTCCGCTATGTGCTCGAAGGCAGCGTGCGGCGGTCGCGCGACCGGCTGCGGATCACCGCGCAGCTGGTGGACGCGATGACCGGCGCGCACCTGTGGGCCGACAAGTTCGACGGCAAGCTCGACGACGTGTTCGAGTTCCAGGACCAGATCACCCTCAGGGTCGCCTCGGTGGCGGAGCCGACCATCCGGTGGGCCGAGATCGAGCGCTCGCGCCGCGAGCGGCCGGACAGCGTCGAGGCCTACGATCTCTACCTGCGCGCCCTGCCGATGCACCTGTCGCAGACGCGCGCTGCCAATGCCGAGGCGATCACGCTGCTGCTGAAGGCGATCGAGCTCGAGCCGAACAACCCCACTTTCCTCGTCTATGCCGGCAATGCCATGCTGCACCGCTCGACCATGGGCTGGGCCGCGCCCGGCACCGACGACACGGCACTCGGCATCGAGCTGGTGGAGCGGGCGCTGGCCAATGCGCGAGACGATGCCGTAGTGCTGTCGCTGAGCTCGATGATGCTCATCCACAACCTCAGGGACTACGACCGCGGGCTGGTGCTGACGCAGCGGGCGGTGGAGAGCAACCCGAACAATCTGACGGTGATGATCTTTGCCGGCATCACGCACCTGCACCTGGGCAATGTCGACGATGCGATCGCCTTCAGCGAGCACGCCATCCGGCTCAGCCCGAGCCTAGACGGGGCGCACTGGCCGCTGACCGCGATCTCGCATGCACAGATGATCAAGGGCAGGTACGAGGACGCCCTGGTATGGGCTAAGCGCTCGGTCTCGGCCAATCCGAGCTATGTGTGCACCTACTGGATGCTGGTGGCCGCCAACGCCCATCTGGGGCGGCTGGACGAGGCGCAGCGGCACTTGGCGACGCTCATGCGGCTGTCCCCCGGCGTGACCATCGCGCAGGTCTGGGCGGCGCAACCACAAAAGGACCCCTCGCGGGTCGCGGCGATCCTCGATGGGCTGCGACTGGCGGGCGTCGCCGAGGCCTGACTTACCCCATACGGTCACAATAGGTTCATACGGAACGGGCACCCCTCGCCGCGAGCTATCCATGGGTGCCCCGATGAACGATCACGCGACCAAGACGCCGGCCGAACTCGAGCGGATCAAGCAGGCGATCGCCGACGATTTCGACGAAGAGCTGGAAATGCAGATGGAGGACGACCGGCTCGACGAGCTGGTCGCCGAGGGCATGTCCGGCCCAGCGGAAGAAACGCTCGACCGCAAGGTGTATTTCCGCGAGCTGTTCCGGCTGCAGCATGAGCTGGTGAAGCTGCAGGACTGGGTGGCCTACAAGAAGCTGAAGATGCTGGTGATCTTCGAAGGTCGCGATTCCGCCGGCAAGGGCGGCGCGATCAAGCGGGTGACGCAGCGGCTCAACCCGCGCACCTGCCGCGTGGTGGCGCTGCCGGCCCCGACCAACAAGGAACAGGGTCAGTGGTACTTCCAGCGCTATGTACCGCACCTGCCGTCGGCCGGTGAAATGGTGCTGTTCGACCGCTCCTGGTACAACCGCGCCGGCGTCGAGCGGGTGATGGGCTTCTGCACTCCCGAGCAGCTGGAAGAATTCTTCGAGACCGTGCCGGACTTCGAGCGCATGCTGGTCCGCTCGGGCATCATCCTCGTCAAGTACTGGTTCTCGATCACCGACGAGGAACAGGAATTCCGCTTCAGGATGCGCATCCACGACCCGCTGAAGCAGTGGAAGCTCAGCCCCATGGACCTCGAAAGCCGGGTGCACTGGGAAGACTATACCCGCGCCAAGGAGGAGATGTTCGACCGCACCCATACGGACGAAGCGCCATGGTGGGTGGTGCAGGCGGTGGACAAGAAGCGGGCGCGACTGAACATGATCTCCCACCTGCTGAGCCAGGTGGCATACGAGGATGTGCCCAAGCAGGAGGTGGAACTGCCGGCCCGCGTGCGCCACGCCGACTATGTGCGGCACGCGGTCAAGCCGGAACTCTACGTGCCGGAGGTCTATTGAGGGCTAGCCTGGTGGGGGCGGCGCGCACCGGCGCCTCGCTGTGGTCCTGCCGAACTGCCATGAGTTTCATCTGAGGCGTGCATGAGGGGCGGACACACTAGGCGGCGGTGCGCTTGGCGCCCCTCACCCCGACCCTCCCAAAGGGGCGAGGGGGCGTTGTGGCACCGCTGGCGCTAAGTGCGTCCCCTCGCCCCTTTGGGGAGAGGGCTAGGGTGAGGGGCAGCCAAGCACTCGATTCCCGACATGTCGAATCCCCCAAACCCAGCTCGACCATCTCTCGTGACAACCACAGGAGACGGAAATGGATTGGACACGGATGGGAGTGCAATGGACCGGTGAGGAGTCGATGGAACGCCTGGCGGCCAGGCGGGCCTGGCTGCTCGGGGTCGGAACCGAGATCGAGCGCGGCGACTGCGAGTTACGGCATCTGGCTGCCTTGAAGCAGGCGGACGCTCGGCGTATGCCTCTCGTTCCTGTTTTTGCGAAGGTTTTCCAATGGCTCAGGGCAATAACCCGATCGATCCGGTCAAACTCGACAAGCTCGCCCAGGTGGCGATCAAAGTGGGGCTCCAGCTCCAGCCCGGGCAGGATCTCGTCCTGACCGCGCCGATGGCGGCATTGCCGCTGGTGCGCAAGATCACCGAGCATGCCTACAAGGCCGGCGCCGGCATCGTGCAGCCGATCTTCTCGGACGAGGAGATTACGCTCAATCGCTATCGCTATGCCGCCGATGCCAGCTTCGACAAGGCACCCGGCTGGCTGTTCGAGGGTATGGCCCGGGCATTCGGCAACAATGCCGCACGCCTCGCCATCTCGGGCGACAACCCGATGATGCTGGCCGGCGAAGACCCGACCAAAGTGGCGCGCGCCAACCGCGCCACCTCGATGGCCTATAAGCCGGCGCTGGAGAAGATCACCGGCTTCGACATTAACTGGAACATCGTCTCGTATCCCAACGCGGCCTGGGCGAGGCTGGTGTTTCCCGACGATGCCGAGGAGGTGGCGGTCAGGAAGCTGGCCGATGCGATCTTTGCGGCGAGCCGGGTGGACGTCGACGATCCGATCGGCGCCTGGACGGCGCACAATGCCAAGCTCAAGGAGCGCTGGACCTGGCTCAACGGCCAGCGCTTCGCCTCGCTTCATTATCGCGGCCCGGGCACGGACCTCACCATCGGGCTCGCCGACGAGCATCGCTGGAAGGGCGGCGCTTCCGAGGCCAAGAACGGCATTACCTGCAACCCGAACATTCCCACCGAGGAGGTGTTCACCACACCGCACAGCCAGCGCGTCGAGGGCTATGTCCGTTCGACCAAGCCACTCAGCCACAACGGCACGCTGATCGCCGATATCGAGGTGAAGTTCGAGGGCGGGCGGATCGTCGAGGCCAAGGCATCGAGGGGCGAAGCGGTGCTGCAGAAGGTGCTCGACACCGACGAGGGCTCGCGCCGGCTGGGCGAGGTGGCGCTGGTGCCGCACTCGTCGCCGATCTCGAAGAGCGGCGTGCTGTTCTACAACACGCTGTTCGACGAAAATGCCGCGAGCCACATTGCGCTGGGCCAGTGTTACGCCGACTGCTTCATCAACGGCACCAAGATGAGCGCCGACGAAATTGCGGCCCGCGGCGGCAACAAGAGCCTGATCCACATCGACTGGATGATCGGCTCGGACAAGATCGACATCGACGGCATCACGGCCGACGGGAGCAAAGTACCGGTGATGCGACAGGGCGAGTGGGCCTAGCTCGTTACATCGTGTTGGTACAACGTCGACGCTCTGGTTGCTCCCGCCGGTGCGCGAAGCTGCAGGAAGTCAACAACGTCTGCCTTCAGGTGAGCTGAGCGGTTCTGCGAAAGCCCTTGTTCAGCTTGCCTTAACCACGGGTGCGATTGTCGGGCGGCGGCGAATATTCGCCGCCGCCGCTGTTGCTGCGATTAATCTTTTGGCGCGTTTCACCTGTGTAGCATGCAGGCGAGGCTGAGGATCGCATGGGCAACACTGGCACTGGCTCGATCGGCATGACGCCGCGCCGCGGCGCCGCGGCTGCAGCCGAGACGCTGCGGCAGATCACCAATGCGACCGGCATCTCGGTGTGGACGTGGAACGCCGCCACCGACCGGGTCCACCCATCGCACAACGCCGTTCGCGGCGCAGCGCCGGAGGGGGCGCCGCTCGCCGCGATGCTGGCGCGGCTTCACACCGCGGACCGCGCGCGGGTCCGGCGGCACCTGAAGGCAGCGGCGCGGAGCGGCAAATCCGGTGCATTCCGTTTCCGCAGTGCACCGGAAGGCGAGATCGTCCGGCAATACAATGCCACGCATTTTCCGCTTGGTCCGGACGAAGTGCAGGTCATCGTCGAGGACGTGACCCGCACCACCGCGGCCGAGCAGGCGCTGCGCGAAAGCGAAGACCACTACCGCACGGCGGTCGATCTCAACCCCGAGGTGTTGTGGCTCGCCGATCCGGACGGCAGCATCATCGAATTCGGCCCGCGCTGGCTGGAGATGGTGGAGCTCAATCGCGAGCAGACGCTGGGCCAGGGTTGGGCCAACGCGCTCCACCCCGACGATCTGGCGCCGACGATCGCCGAATGGACCCGTTCGCTGCAGTCGGGCGCCCCGCTCGACGTCACTTATCGCGTCAGGCTGAGGACGGGCGACTATCGCTGGATGCGGGCGCGTGCCCAGGCACGGCGCGACAAGCTGGGCCGGATCGTGCGCTGGTACGGCACGCTCGAGGACATTCACGATCGAAGGGTCGCCGAAGCGGCGCTGCGCGAAAGCGAAGCGTTCGCCCGCTCCATCCTCGAAGCAAGCACCATGGCGATCGAGGTGCTGGATGTGGCGGGCCACCTGATCTTCATGAACGGACCGGGCATCCGGATCATGGAGGTTGACGACTTTGAGGCGATCAAGGGCCTGCCGTTCGACGCGTTCTGGCCCGAAGACGAGCGCCCGGCGATCCGGACGGCGATTGCCGCCGCGCAACGGGGGGAGACCGTCCGGCTGACGGTGTTCGGCCCCACCGCCAAGGGCCTGCCCCGCTGGTGGGACCTCAGCCTGTCGCCGATCCGCGACGGCGACGGCGAAGTGGCACGCTTGCTGGCGCTGTCGCGTGACGTCACCGAGGCCAAGCAGAACGAAGCCGAAGTGGCGGCTGGGGCCAGGCGGCTCGACTACCTGGCGCGGCACGATGCGCTCACGGGCCTTCCCAACCGCATGCATTTCCAGGAGAGCATGGACGCCGCGCTGCTGGGGCTCGATCCGCTCAGGCCGCTGGCCGTGCTGTCGATCGACCTCGACGATTTCAAGCTGGTGAACGATACGCTGGGGCACCTGGCCGGCGATGCGCTGCTGCGCCAGGTGGCCGGCCGGCTCAACGGCTGCATCACCGCGCGCGATCTGCTGGCCCGGCTCGGCGGCGACGAATTCGCGCTGCTGGTGCCGGTAACCGAGCCGCAGGAGGCGGCCGAGACGGCGCAGGCGATCCTTGCGGCGCTGACCGAGCCGTTCGAGATCGAGGGCGAGACGGTGAGTATCGGCGCCAGTATCGGCATCGCCATGGCGCCGCGCGACGGGGCGAGTGCGGAAAGCCTGCTGCAATATGCCGACGTGGCACTCTATCGGGTGAAAGGCGAAAAGGGCCGCGATTTCCGCTTCTTCGAGCCGGCGATGGACCAGGCGCTGCGCGAGCGGCGCGAGATGAAGCGGGAGCTGTCGCTGGCGCTGGGGCGCGGCGAACTCTCGGTGGTCTATCAACCGCAGATCGACATCGCCAGCAACCGGCTGACCGGGTTCGAGGCGTTGCTGCGCTGGGACAGCGCGACGCATGGGTCGGTGCCGCCGATGGTCTTCATCCCGCTGGCCGAGGAAAGCGGGTTGATCGAGACGATCGGCGCGTTCGTGCTGCAGCAGGCCTGTGCGGCCGCCGCAGGATGGCCCGAAGCGCTGTCGCTGGCGGTGAACCTGTCGCCGGCACAGTTCCGGCATCGCGCCGTGGTCCGCACCGTCACCGACGCGCTGGAACGGACCGGCCTCGCGCCGCACCGGCTGGAGCTCGAAATCACCGAGTCGGTGCTGTTCGACGAAAACGTGGAAGCACTGGCCGCGCTGCAACAGTTGCATCAGCTCGGCATCCGGGTGGCGCTCGACGATTTTGGTACCGGCTATTCATCCCTGAGCTACCTGCGCCGCTTTGCCTTCGACAAGATCAAGATCGACCGTTCGTTCGTTTCCGATCTGCCGGGCGCCGAGGACTCGGCGGCGATCGTCAGGGCAATCATCGGGCTCGGACGCTCCTTGAAGACGCGAGTGACCGCCGAGGGCGTCGAGACCTGGGAGCAGTTGCTCATGCTGCGGGCGGAGGGCTGCAACGAAGCGCAAGGTTATCTGTTCAGCCGCCCGCTGCCTCAGGCCGAGGCGCAGGCTTTTGCGGAGGCCGGCCCGCTGGCGCGGCCGCAGGCCGACGGCAGCCGGCAACGGCACGCCTGATCCTCACCATTACTTAACGCGGGCTCGGATAGCGTTTTCAGCACCGTCCACTCACGCCCGACCGCGGACCATGTTCGACAAGCAGTTGATCGCTACGCCATCGGATTCGCTTGCCGAGCTGGAGCCGACGGCTGCGCTCACCGATCCCGAACGCGCCCTGCAGCTCTACGAGCTGCACGAGGGCTACGGGCAGTGGAAGGTGATCTTCCCAGGCACCGTGGTGCTGTCCGAGCGGGTCGCAGAGATCTACGGCCTGCACCTGCCGAGCTCGGTGCCGCTGCAGGAACTGGTCAAGCTCTACCTCGTGGAGGATCGCGGCAAGCTGCTTACCCTGATCGCCCAGGCGCTACAGGACCGGCGCGGCTTCCGCTGCCGGCTGCGCATCGCGCGCGACGGGGAGATCCGCATGATCGAAACCATTGCCGACCTCCGCACCCGCGATGGGCGGGTGATCGAGCTGTTCGGCGCCAGCCGCGACGTCACCGCCGAGATGGAGCGCGAGCTCGCGGTGCAGGGCCGGCTCAAGCTGGTGCAGGATCTGGTGGGCGACATGCCGGCGCCGATCGCGGTGCTGGACGACAAGCTGCGGGTGCTCGACTGCTCGCTCTACTGGCTGAAGGCGCATCGCTATGTCGAGCGGCGCGAGGTGATCGGCAAGACGCTCGCGCAGCTCTACCCCGAGATGTCGGCCGAGCAGGCGGCTGAATACGAAGCGGCGCTAAAGGGCCAGACGGTCAAGACCCGACGCAGCTTCGTCAGCCCCAGTACCGGCGCCGCCGTGGCGTTCAACACCATCATCCGGCCGTGGTTCGCGGCCGACCGCAAGGTGGGCGGCATCACCATCACTATCGGCTGGGCGGAAATCGCCACCACCAGGAGCGCCGCACCGGCGCCCGCGCCGGTGGAAGATTTCGACGGCTCGCTGCTCGACATGCTGAAGACGGTGGTTTGACGCCACCGCGGTTTTCCTCGATTGAAGCGGCATGAACCTGCCGCCCCTCCCCATTGACGAGGCCCTGCCCCGGTTGCTGGCAGCGCTCGAGGCCGGACCCTATGCGGTGCTGGTGGCGCCGCCGGGAGCCGGCAAGACGACGCGCGTGCCCCTGGCCCTGCTCGAGGCGCCGTGGCGAGGCGACGGCCGGATCGTCATGCTGGAGCCGCGGCGGCTGGCCGCACGGGCCGCGGCGCGACGCATGGCACAGTCGCTGGGCGACGAAGTCGGCGGCGTGGTTGGCTATCGCGTCCGGCTCGACGCCAAGGTCAGCAAACGGACGCGCATCGAGGTGGTGACCGAAGGCGTGTTCACCCGGATGATCCTCGAAGACCCCGAACTGACCGGCATCGCGGCGGTGTTGTTCGACGAGTTTCATGAGCGCAGCCTCGATGCTGATCTGGGGCTGGCGTTGGCGCTCGATGCGGGGGCGTTGCGTGACGACCTGCGTATCCTCGTGATGTCAGCGACGATCGACGGCGCCCGGGTGGCGGAACTGCTCGAGCGGGCGCCGGTGGTGACCTCGGAGGGCCGGTCGTTCCCGGTCGAAACGCTGTGGCGCGACCGCGACCCGCTCAAGAAGCTCGAAGACCAGGTGACGAGCGTGGTGCTCGAGGCGCTGCGGGCGCAGCCCGGGTCGGCGCTGGTGTTTCTGCCCGGGCAAGCCGAGATCGGGCGCGTGGCGGAGCGGCTGGCGGGCCGTGTTCCCGCCGATGTCGATATCGTGCCGCTCTATGGGCAGCTGACGCCGGAAGAACAGGACCGCGCGGTGCAGCCGGCCCGCCCCGGCCGGCGCAAGGTGGTGCTGGCGACCTCGATCGCCGAGACCTCGCTGACCATCGAGGGGGTGCGGATCGTCGTCGACAGCGGGCTCAGGCGCGCGCCGGCCTATGAGCCGGCAACCGGGCTGTCGGTGCTCGAGACCCGCAAGGTGTCGCGTGCCTCGGCCGAGCAGCGGCGTGGACGCGCCGGACGGGTCGAACCGGGGGTGTGCTACCGGCTGTGGAGCGAGGGTCAGAATGCGGCGCTCGCGCCATTCGACGCGCCGGAAATACTCGAGGCGGACCTCAGCGGCCTGGCGCTCGATCTCGCCGCTTGGGGGGTTGGCAATCCGGCCCAGCTCAAATTCCTCGATCCACCGCCCGGACCGGCATGGGCCGAAGCGCTCGCTCTGCTCAAAGAACTCGAAGCGCTGGACGCGGCCGGCCGGATCACCGAGGAAGGCAAGGCGCTGGCGCGGCTGCCGCTGCACCCTCGGCTGGGGCATATGATCCACCGGGCGGCCAAGGAGGAGGATGCGTTGACGGCGGCGCAACTGGCGGTGCTGCTGGGTGAACGCGGACTTGGTGGCGATGGCACCGACCTGACGCACCGGCTCGAGCGGTTCGGGCACGAACGCGGCAAGCGGGCCGACGAGGCGCATCAACTGGCGCGGCGCTGGGCGGCAATGGTGGGCAACACCGGCACGGGCGGCGAAGTCGGGCGCCACCTGGCGCGAGCCTATCCCGACCGGGTGGCGCAGCAGGCCGGTGCCCGTGGACGGTTTCGCCTCGCCAACGGGCGACAGGCGAGCCTCGAAGACACCGATGCGCTGGCCAACGCGTCCTATCTGGTGGTGACCGACATCACCGGTGCGGCAGCAAGCGGACGGATTCGCGCGGCGGCGGCGATCGAGCGCGCCACGATCGAGGAACTCTTCGCGACGGAGATCGTCGACGAGGTGGCGATGGCGTTCGACCGCGGCTCCCGCAGCGTCAGGGCGCGGCGAGTGCGACGGTTGGGCGCCCTGCGGCTCGACGAGAGCCCGATGGCGATTGCCGACCCGGAGGCGGCGGCAGCGGCGTTGGCCGAAGGGATTGCCGGGCTCGGGGTTGGGACGCTGCCCTGGACGAAGGAACAGAAGGCGCTGCGGGCCCGGGCGAGCTACCTGCGCGCGACGCTGGGCGAAGACTGGCCCGACCTCTCCGACGCCGGGTTGGCGGCTGACATGGGCTGGCTGGTGCCGGCTATCACAGGCAGAACGGCGCTGAGCGAGATCGCGGCGGACGATCTCGGCGCGGCGCTGGAGGGTTTGTTGCCCTGGGCGCGGCGGCAGGAGATCGAACGGCTATTGCCGTCGCATTTCGACGCGCCTTCCGGGTCACGCCTGCCGATCGACTACGGTGCCGAGAACGGTCCGGCGCTCGAGGTGCGGGTGCAGGAGTTGTTCGGGCTCGACCGGCACCCAAGCGTTGCGAACGGCAAGGTGCCGCTGCTGCTGGTTCTGCTCAGCCCGGCGCATCGACCAATCCAGACGACACGGGACCTGCCCGGCTTCTGGCGCGGCAGCTGGAAGGACGTGGCCAAGGATCTGAAGGGTCGCTACCCGCGGCACCACTGGCCGGAGAACCCGCTGGAAGCGGCGGCGACGGCGCGGGCGAAGCCGCGGGGGACGTGAGGGCCTTGTCCCTTCTCCCCTTGTATGTTCCGTTTGTGGGTCGATAGTGATCAGATCTGACCCTGCAGGTTCTGGTGTTTTTCCGGGGCCTGTGGTCGGGGGGCGTGTGTCTCCCCTGAGCGTTCGAGCTCGTCCTTGAGCGTACGCCTCCGGCCCTTCGTGACGATCTCGAACGGTTGGTTGGGCTTTGGGCCCGCATACAAGGCAGAGCATCATGATCGCTTCCCCCGACTATGTCAGCGTCGACGTATCCAAGCAGCACCTGGACCTGGCCATAACCGAGACCGCGGTGCTTCGTGTTTCCAATACTCAGGCAGGGGTGCGCCGCCTGATCGTGCGGCTCGGGACGCTGAGGCGGCCGCACGTGGTGTGTGAAGCCACTGGCAGCTATACCCGACTGATGGCTCGCGAACTGGCTGAACACGGCATTGCCCTGAGCAAGGTCAACCCCCGCCGGGTGAGGGATCTGGCCCGTGCCGACGGGCAGATGGCCAAGACCGATGCGATTGACGCGCAGGCCATCCTGCGCTTCGCTCGCCTCATGCAGCCACAGCCCGATCCGCACGATCCCTATGCCCTGGAGCTGACCGACCTGGTACGTCGGCGTCGGCAGATGGTGGACATGCTGGCCATGGAGAAGCAGCGCAGCGAGCACCCCGAGGGCCAGACGATCAAGGCCAGCATCAAGGCCCATATCGACTTCCTGAGTACTCAGATCGCCGCCATCGATAAGCAGATCACCGAGCACATCGCACAGCATGCCGGCCTGCACCGCCGGGCCGAACTGCTGGCCTCCATTCCCGGCATCGGCCGGGTCACGGCAGCCGTACTCATCGCCGAGATGCCCGAGTTGGGCAGCATCGGTAACAAGCAGGCAGCAGCTCTGGCGGGGGTGGCGCCCTTCGTGCACGACAGCGGCCAGATGCGAGGCCAAGCTCATATCGCGGGCGGTCGATTGTCGGTGCGCTGCGCCCTCTACATGGCCACAATCTCAGCCATCCGCGCCAACCCACCCATCAAAACCTTCTATCAAAGGCTCCGCAGCCAAGGCAAACCGGCAAAGCTGGCCATCGTCGCCGCCATGCGAAAGCTGCTCACGACCGCAAACGCCATCCTCGCAAACGACGCACCTTGGATCCCAAGCCCAGCTTGACTTCAAACACGGTTGCTCAGGGGAGAAGGTGGCCGAAGGCCGGATGAAGGGTGAAGCGATAGCGCAATGCTGGACGATCCAGCACGCCTGAGAGGCTGCACCCCTCACCCTAGCTTCGTCAGGGCGCGGAGCGCCCAAGCTGCGCTTGCCCTCTCCCCTGAGGGGCGAGGGGCGGGTCGCACCGCTGGTTCAGGCCGGCCCAGCCGCCCGCAGCACGGCCAGGAACTCCGCCCCATAGCGCTTGAGCTTGCTCTCGCCGATGCCGGGGATCGTGCCGAGTTCGGCCATGGTCTGCGGCCGCTCCAGCGCCATGGCGCGCAGCGTCGTGTCGTGGAACACCACATAGGGCGGCACGCCCTGCGATTTGGCGATACTGGCGCGTTCGGAGCGCAGCGCTTCGAACAGCGATTGCGCGGCGGGCGGCAGCGCCACCGCATTCTGCAGCGAACGGCGGGTCTCGGTGGCGCGGCGCGGACGGTCGCGTCGCAGCGTGATCTTGCGCTCGCCGCGGAACACTTCGCGCGAGCCTTCACCCAGATGCAGCGCGCCGAAGGAATGGTCGACGGTGATAAGCCCCATGGCAGTGAGCTGGCGGATCACCGATTGCCAGGAGCGCTGGTCGAGATCCCTCCCCTGCCCGAATACCGGCTGATCCTGATGGCTGAACTGGGTGACCTTATCGGTGACCTTGCCCAGCAGCACGTCGACGATGTGCCCGGCGCCGAAGCGCTGGCCGGTGCGGTAGACACAGGCCATGGCCTTGATCGCGGCGTCCGACCCGTCCCAGGTTTCGACCGGCGACACGCAGGTATCGCAATTGTTGCAATTGCCCGGGTGCGGCTCGCCGAAATGGGCGAGGATGGCCTTGCGGCGGCATTCCGGCGTCTCGCAGACCGCGAGCAGCGCAGTGAGCTTCAGCCGCTCGACCCGTTTCACTTCATCGGGCGCATTGCCCTCGTCGATCATGCGGCGGCGCTGCGCCACGTCGGCCATGCCATAGCACATCCAGGCTTCAGCCGGCAGGCCGTCGCGGCCGGCGCGGCCGGTCTCCTGGTAATAGGCTTCGATGGACGACGGCAGGTCCATGTGCGCGACATAGCGCACGTCCGGCTTGTCGATGCCCATGCCGAAGGCGACCGTGGCGACGAGGCAGAGCGACTCTTCCTTGAGGAAGGCATCCTGGTTGGCCGCGCGATCCCTGGCGTTCATCCCGGCATGATACGGCAGCGCCCGGATACCCTGCTTGTTCAGCCACTCGGCGGTCGAGTCGACCTTGGCGCGGGAGAGGCAGTAGACGATGCCCGAATTGCCGGTATGGCGGGCGAGGAAGCTCTTCAGCTGGGCGCGGGCATTGTCGCGCTCGACGATCGAATAGCTGATATTGGGCCGGTCGAAGCTGGTGGTGAAGATGCGCGCATCGGTCAGGCCGAGCCGCTCGACGATGTCGTCCCGGGTGGTCGGGTCGGCCGTGGCGGTGAGCGCGATGCGCGGCACGCCCGGGTAGTCGGCGGCGATCGAAGCGAGTTCGCGATATTCGGGGCGGAAATCGTGCCCCCACTGGCTGACGCAATGCGCCTCGTCGATGGCGATGAGCGAAATGTCGACGCCCTGCATCATCGCCTTGAACCCCGGCAGCACCAGGCGTTCGGGAGCGACGTAGAGCAGGTCGAGCTTGCCGGACTTGAGATCGCGGAAGGTGCGCGAGGAGTCTTCGGAGCTGACCGAGGAGTTGAGGGTCGCGGCGTTGACGCCGGCTTGCCGCAGCGCCTCGACCTGATCGCGCATCAGGGCGATGAGCGGCGAGACGACGATGCCGACGCCCCTGCGCGCCAAAGCCGGCACCTGGAAGCACATCGACTTGCCGGCGCCGGTGGGAAACAGCACGACCGCATCGCCGCCGGCGGTCACGTGCCTAACCACATCCTCCTGCTGGCCGCGAAAACTCTGGTGCCCGAAGACGGTGCGCAGGATCTCAGCGGGGTCGCGCGGCGGCGTATCGAAGAGCGACTCAAGCATGGGGCGATAGAGTCGGATGCCGGGGGTTGGGGTCAAGGGTTTGTTATGCGTATCGGCTCTGGCAGTGGCCGGGCCCCACCCCACCGAGCTTCGCTAGGCGGCTTGGCCGCCAAGCTGCGCTGCCCTCCCCATCAAGGGGAGGGACACGAAGGAACCGAGACGCTGCAGCTAGCGTCTCCCTCCCCCTTGTGGGGAGGGATCAAGGGTGGAGGTGGCCACGTCCACAGGTCTAGTTCGCGTCGATGAAGGCCAGAGCGGTTTCGACCAGCTTGGGCGAGGTCATCATGGTGTAGTGGGTGACACCCGGCAGGATGGCGAGGCGGTTCTGGTTCATGCCGGAGCCGTCCCAGAGGGCATCCTGCAAGCCACCGCCGAGCAGCTCGAAGAACTTCGCCGCGTGGCTGGTGCGGACCGCGTCCCAATCGCCATAGACCAGTTGCGTCGGGACCTTGAGATTGGGGATGTCGGCGGAGAAGTCATAGTCCTTGCCCATGTACTGCATCTGGTCGAGCAGCTTGGGGAAGTTCACCTCGGGGTCGGGGTTCACCGCAGCAAAGCCCTGGTAGAGCGGCGAGGGCTTCATCATCTCGAACTGGCTGGCGTTCAGCGACCGCATGCCCTGCTGGTTGTAGTCGTGCCAGCCGGCAAAGGCGAAGGGCGCCGAGGCGATGACCAGTTTGTCGACCAGCTCGGGGTGGGCCAGCGCCAGGCGCAGGCCAATGGTGCCGCCCATCGAATAGCCGACGACATCGACCTTCTCGAGCCCCAGTGACTTGATTACCGCGGCGACGTCGGCGGCCATGTTGTCGAAGCTCATCGGACGGTCGAGCGGGCCGGTGTGGCCGTGCCCCTGTGCCTCGACGGCGATCACCTGGCGAGAGGCGGCAAAGCCGGAGAGCACCGGGCCGAAGGCCTCGATGGTCATCAGGCCGCCATGCAGCAGGACGAGCGGCGCGCCCTCGCCATAGGTGGCGTAGTAGACCTTGCCGCCGGTGACGGGGACATAGCCGGATGTAGTTGCGGTGAGCATGGGAGCAGTTCCTTGTTGAGCAGTTGCAGACAGGACCGGCAGGGTGGAAGCAAAGCCGGTGAGAAGGGCGATGGCAAGGACGGTACGACGTAGCATTGGTGGTCTCCTTGAGTTGGGTATGGCTCCGCCGGTCCCGCTGTTGCGAGCTGGCTCGGCCGATAGTTTTGTGGTTCCTCCCCTCACCCGTCCCGGCTTCGCCGGTCCACGCTCTCCCCGACGGGGAGAGGAACACCGACTGCACGGTCGGCGCCTGTTCTTCTCCCCGACGGGAGAAGGTGGCGCATAGCGCCGGATGAGCGGTCTTCTGCTAGCTGGTCAGCATTTCGATGGCCTTCTGGACGCGCCGGAGCCTCGTCTCCGGGGCTTTGGCGCCTTCGATGGCGGTGACGTGGGCCTTCTTGTGGCTGGGAGCGAGCTTGTTCCACGCGGCCAGCGCCACCGGATCGGCGTCGAGGGCGGCCTGCAGGTCGCCGGGAGCCTCGACGATGCGAGGCTGGTCGTCGAGGACCAGCTCGACCTCGTGCGTCTGGTTGCCCCTCACCCCGGTGATGCCGCGGATCTCGGCGCTGACGCCGACCAGCAGGTGCTCGCCCATGGTCGCCACCTTGCTGCGCCAGGTGTGGCCGGCGAGGCTGACGACGACCAGCGGATTCTTGCCGCCATTGAGCGCGTCGCGCACTTCAGGGGGCACGATGATGCCGGTATTGTTGCCGGATTGGAGGATCGTGGTCACGAACTTCATTTGCCTGCTCCAGTCATCAGGTGGACGGCGAGCTTGTCGAAGCTCTCCAGCACGCCCTCGCGGAAGCCGCGACGGACGACGGCGTCCTTGTTGGCGGCGGTGTCGAAATAGGCATCCAGCGTCAGCCGGGTGCGGCCATCGCCGAGATCGGTCAGGGTGATGACCCGCAAGAAGCTCGGTGGCGGATTGTTGCCGAAAGCTTCCGCCTCGAGCTGGCGGTTGCGATAGACGATCCGCTCGGGCGGGGTCACCTCGATGAACTCGCTGTCGGCGGGATAGTCCTTGCCGTCGGGACCGCGCATCACATGGTACCAGCGGCCACCGGGGCGAAGGTCGAGCTCGACGACAGGGTTGGTGAAGCCCTTGGGACCCCACCACCGGCTCAGGTGGTACGGATCGGCGAACATCATCCAGACCAGCTCGCGCGGCGCATCGAACTCGCGCTCGATCTCGAGCCGGCGGTCGGAAGGGATGGTGGTGAGGTCGGGGAGCATGGGTCAGGCTTCTTGAGTGAGTTCGGCGAGCAGCTGGTCCATGACGGCGAAGCCGTGGCGCATGCCCTTCTCCATTCCCGAGGCGACCATCCCATCGCGATCGGCGATGCTGTCGTAGTTGGAGACTGACCTGTAGTGCGTGACGGCGCCGTCTTCCTCGAAAGTGTGGGTCTCGACCAGCGTCTTGCCGAAGAACATGTTCTCCATGCCGAAGGTCCAGACGAACTTCTCGGGCTCGTGCACCTCGCGATACTCGCCGACGAAGATATAGACATTGCCATCGGCGGCGTGGGACTCGATGCGCCACTTGCCGCCCGGCCGCACATCGAGCGCGGTGATGACGTTCCTCTGGCCCTCGGTCCCCCACCAGCGGGCGACGTGCTCGCGCTCGGTCATCACTCGCCAGACCAGGGCGCGCGGCGCGGCGAAATCCCGGGTGGCGATGACGATGGGTTCGTTCGCCGGGGCATCGATCTTGAGGTTGTCGAGTGCCATTTTCAGCTCCTTGAGTTGCTTGAGATAGGCGTCGAGGCGATCGAGGCTTTCAGCCCAGTACCGCCAGTAAAGTACGAACCAGTGTGGTGTTCCGGCGCCCTGCTCCAGGTTCTGGCGCAAGGCTTCGCCGTCGCGCTGCCGGCGGTAGTCCGACAGCGCTATGACCTTGGGTCGCTGCATCTGATTTCAGGCCCTGCGGCCCCGAAGAGTTCCTAGTTGGTCGCGCGATCGAACCGCAAAAGTCTCGGAACTTTTGCTGATCACGCTCCGCCTAGTTCCGGGAGCCGCCAGGATCTCCCTTCTGCAGTTCGGCCAGGTAATCGCCGAGGCGATCGAGGCTCTCGTCCCAGAAGCGGCGGTAGTTCTCGACCCAGTCCGCGACCTCGGCCATCGGGGCCGCCTCGAGCCGGCAGGGACGCCACTGGGCTTCCTTGCCGCGGGAGATCAGCCCCGCCTTTTCCAGCACCTTGAGGTGCTTGGATACGGCGGCCATCGACATGTCGTAGGGCTCGGCCAATTCGCTGACTGTCGCCTCGCCCAGCGCCAGCCGGGCGAGGATGCCGCGGCGGGTGGGGTCGGCGAGAGCAGCGAGCGTCGTGGACAAGTGGTCGGTCATTGCAGGTCTCTCGGAGTCAGGCAGCAGCGCGCGCGGTGTCGGCGCCGGAGAAGAAGTCGATCAGCACCGGGGCGACGAGCTCGGCTGCCGCATCGTGGCTCTGGCCAGGCAGCGAGGCAAAACGCGCGCCGGGGCTGGTCTCGCGGGCAAGGCGCACCGGTTCCTTCAACTGCTTGAAGGTCTTGTCGCCGCTCATGACGATGGTCGGAACGCGGATCGAGCGGGCCGCCTCCGTCGGGAAGCCGTAGCCTTCCATCACCGCGGTATCGTGCGGCAGGCTGGGGGCATTGTGCATCATCGCCTTCCAGTGCGGGTTGAGCCGCATCATCGGCATCATGATCGCCGGCATGCCGATCATCTTGACCATGAAGAACCTGGCGAGCTCCGGCCGCCGGTCCTCGCGCACCAGTCGTTCGACTTCGGCCTGGTAGCCCGCCGGCATCGGCTTGCCACCGGGAACATCGGTGAAGGGCGGCTCGAAGATCGCCAGCCGGTCGACCGGCAGGCCGCGCGCGGCGGCGAACAGCGCCAGCGCTCCACCCGACGACGTGCCGTAGAGGCTGGCCGAACCGCCAGCGATATCGATCAGCGCGGCAAGGTCCTCGTATTCGCGATCGGGCGAATAGTCGGTCGACAGGTCGCTGTCGCCGCGGCTGCGCCGGTCATAGTTGTAGACGGTGAAATGTGGAGCGAGCAGCGGCGCCAGCTTGGGCATCGGGCCCATGTTGCGGCCGCACCAGGCGCCATCGATCAGGATCACGGCCGGGCCGGAGCCACGTACGTCGTAGGCGATCCTGGTGCCGTCGCGAGAGACGAAGGTGTTCATGGCGCTTACTCCTGCTGGAACGCCGCGGTGGCGCTGAGGGTGAAAAGGTAGAGGTCGAGCTTGTCGCTGCCTTCCGAGACGGTGGTGGCAAAGCCGCGGCTGATGGCCTCGTCGCGCGCCGCCAGCGAGATGAAGCGGACCGTGATGCGCACCTCGGTCAGTCGACCGGCTTCAGCCAGGGTCATCTCGGTGACCATTTCGGCCGGCGGCAGTTCGTCGCCGAAGCGGTAGCCGTTGGGCGCATCGCGCCAGGCCAGCCGCTCCACCGGCGAAATCTCGAGATAGGCGCTGGTGTAGTCGTACTCGTTGCCCGAGGCGAAACGCATCACCTGGCGCCAGGCGCCGCCTACCCGCAGATCGACCTCGCTCACCGGATTGGAGGCGCCTCTGGGCCCCCAGAAATGCACCAGGTGGCGGGGCTCGGTGTAGCAGCGCCAGACCAGCGTGCGCGGCGCTTCGAAGCTGCGGGCGATCAGGATCACCGGATGGTTGGCCGGCGTGGTGACGGCGGAAGTGTTGGTCGGGGCGCTGCCGGAAAGTTCGATGCCGTCCATTTCTCAACCTTTAAGTTGATAACTTATTGGTTGAATACTTCTCCCAAACCGGCTTGTCAACCGATCGGTTAAGGAAACTGTCGGGAACAAGAGGGACCAGCGAAGCCGGTTGAGCGGAGAGCAGGATGCGCCGGCCTTGCAAGCGGTGAGAGGCCGGCAGATCCTATGCCCGGTCAGGCGGGGAGGAGCGCGGCGGAGATCAGCTTGATCGAGCGCAGGCGATTGTCGGGGTCGGTCGGCCCCATCTGCACCGCATCGGGAAAGCGCAGTTCGAGTTCGAGGCGGCCATCGGATGGTGCAGGCAGCGACAGCGAAAACTGCTGTGGGACCGGCGCGTTGAGACTCAGGGTATCGAGCAGCTTGCCATTGGCGATAACCTCGACATCCTGAGGCACGACCAGGTCGGCCTTCTTGACCGCCACCAGCGAGAGCTGCAGCGTCAGCGCGGTGGCGGGCTGGGCATAGACGAAGCGGAGCCGGGCGCTGGTGCCCACCGCATGGGTGCCGTCGCCGGCCGGTCCCTCCCAGCCGCAGACCCGGATCGGCTTGGCGGCATCGGCTCCCTCGGGAGTGAAGGCAATGACGGTGCCGAGTCGATAGCTGCCGCTTACCGGCTGGTTCAGGCAGGTGGTGGTCTTGTCGATGTAGTAGGCGCGATAGTCGGGCGACACATCGGGGTGCAGCATCAGCCAGACCACGCCGAGTTCGAACAGCGCGACGAGACCGACAAGCAGATAGGCACCGAGGCGGAGGGCACTAGACAAGGCTCAGGTACCCCGTCAGCCAGCCGATGGTGGTGAAGTAGCCGGCGGTGAGCAGGCCGAGCAGCGCCAGGGCGAACAGCCAGCGGCGACTGGCCAGCAGCTCGGTGAGCAGCAACGGCATCGGCGCGAGCGCCGCGGTGAAGCGCAGCACCGAGGCCATGCCGGCGAACAGCGGCAGAGTGAGGCAGATCAGCGAATAGACCGCCATGCCGTAACGCTTCCTGACCAGCAGGAGGATCGAGAGCCCGTAGCCGACGAGGACGGCGACGGCAAGCTGCTGCGATGGCGTGGGCACCCAGCCCTCTTTCGGGAAGCTGGTCAGCGCGTTCCAGACAAAGACCGGCGGCAGGCCGGTGGGCCGTGACCAGGCCCGCTGCACGTGGCTGAAGGCGAGGGCGTCGCCGATGTGGAAATGCAGATAGGCCATGTAGGCGAAGAGGCCGAGCGGCGCGATGAACAGCGCCAGCAAATGCTCGGGCCGCTTCAGCACCGCAGGAACGAAGTCGCGCCAGCTGCCGCCGTTGCTACGGTGCGCCTGCCAGAGCTCGATCAGGATGGCGAAGACGATGAACACGCCGACAATGCGAGTGGCGGACAGCAGCGCAGCGAACAGGCCGGCCAGCAGGAACCGCCGCTTCTGCAGCGCGGCAAAGACGCAAAGCGTCAGAAACAGGAACAGCACCTCGGTGTAGAAGGTGGTGAACCAGATCGAGAACGGCCCGGCCAACAGGAAAGCCGAGAACAGGGTGTAAGCGCGCAGATCCTTGCCGAGCAGCGGCCAGGCGACGCGGGCCGAGGCGATGCAAAGAATGATCGACAAGGCGGTGGCCGCAACGATGGTCTCGAGTCCGGTCAGGGTGCGGACGATGGCGACGAGGATGGGATAGAGCGGGAAGAACGCCCAGTTGCCGGCATTGATCATCGTCGGTACCGGGAAGGGATCGTAGCCGGTCTGCGAAAGCTTGACGTACCAGGAGCAATCCCACCGGCACATGCCCTGCGCGAAACTGGCGATCGAAGCGTCGGGAACCGTGGCGGCAAACGCGAGATAGCGGATCACGAGGCCCGCGATGGCCAAGGCCAGCGGGACGAGGATCAGCACAATGCCGAGCGGCAGGGTTCGAGGGGGACGAAGCGCGACGGCGTCGCTCATTCCATGGATTCCGGGTGCGGAAACAGCCAGAACTCCTAACGCATTGCGGCGAAATCATATCCATTCCGCAGGTGCATAGCTCCTATGCAACAACTTTCGGCGCTCAACGGCGTTGCGGATTTCGTGTTTGGTGTCGCGATCCTCCCATAGCGTTTGTGCATGTATTCTGTTCCTTACCATCGGCTCGATCGGCGAGCCTTTCTCCGGGCCGCCGCCGCAGCGGCCGCGCTGCTCTCCACTACCTCCCTAACCCGTGTCGCCTTTGCCCAGGAGAGCCAGGCGGAGGCATTTGACTATGAGGTGCTGACCGAGCGCATGCGTGCGAAGGCGGCCGAGCCGTTCAACGCTGCGGTGCCGGAGCTGCCGAAACTGTTTGCCGGCCTCGACTATGACGGCTACCGCAAGATCCAGTTCGATGCGCAGCACGCGCGCTGGCTCGACAACAATTCGGGCTTCCAGGTGCATGCCTTCCCGATGGGCTGGCTGTTCAAGGAACCGGTTGGGGTGTTCGAGGTGGTCGACGGCAAGGCCGCGCCGTTCGGCTTCTCCAACGCCGATTTCCTGTTCTACGACAAGGCGATGGGCGAGGAGGCCGCTGCCGAGGCGTTCCCCGGCATCGCCGGCGTGCGCATCAACTATCCGGTGAACGTTCCCGACAAGATGGACGAGCTGGTCTCGTTCCTCGGCTCGAGCTATTTCCGCGCGCTGGGGCGGAACAACATTTACGGGCTCAGCGCCCGCGGCCTCGCGGTCAACTCATGGCAATCCGGCCCGGAAGAATTCCCGCGCTTCTCGGCGTTCTGGCTGGAGCGCCCGAGCGAGGGCAAGCCGCTGGTCGCCTATGCCAGCCTCGAGGGCCCGAGCGTTACCGGCGCTTATCGCTTCGAGATCACCCCGGCGAGCGATGCGGCGCAGGAGACGGTGATCGATATCACGGCGCGCCTGTTCTTCCGCGCCGATATCGGCGAGATCGGCATTGCGCCGCTCACCTCGATGTTCCTGTTCGCCGAGACCAACCGCTCGAGCTTCGACGACTACCGTCCGCAGGTGCATGACAGCAACGGGCTGATCGTCGAGCGCGATGGCGGCGAGGTGTTCTGGCGGCCGCTCAACAATACGCCTGGGATAGGCAACTCCTACCTGTGGGAGAACAACCCGCGCGCCTTCGGCCTTTACCAGCGCGATCGCAGCTTCGAGACCTACCAGGATGCCGGGGCGCATTACGAGCGCCGGCCGTCGGCGCGGGTCGAGCCGGTGGGCGATTGGGGCCAGGGCAGCGTCCGGCTGATCGAGGCTCCGTCACGGCTCGAAGCCGAAGACAATATCGTGGCCTTCTGGATCCCCTCCGACCCGATCAGGGCCGGTGACAGCAGGGAATTCCACTATCGGCTGATCTGGGGCGACCTGTTGCCCAAGGACGATGCCCCGCTGGCGCATGTGGTCGAAACCCGTGCCGGCCAGGGCGGGGTGTCGGGCGTCGCCAATGACGTGAAGCTCAGGAAATTCGTGATCGACTTCGCCGGCGGCGAACTGACGGCGATGCCGACCGAGGCCAAGCTCGACGTGGTCGCCACCGCGAGCGCCGGCGAAATCGTCTCAACGGCGCTGTCGAAGGTCGAAGCCAACGGTGTGTGGCGGCTGGCTCTCGACGTGATGATCGATGGTACCGAACCGGTCGAGCTCAAGGCCAACATCGTCAGCTCCGGCCGGACGATCAGCGAAACCTGGCTCTATCAGTGGAGGGCACTGGCATGAAGCACGACCGTTCCGAAGCGTTCTCCGGCGCGCTTCCCGATGCTCCGCTCGCCATGCCCAAGCAGGTGCTGGAACGGCGGCGCAGCTCGCTGCTGCTGACGCTGCGCGCCGCATTCGCGGCGGCGCTGCCGCGTTTCTGACGGCGGGGAGCCCCACCCATGCCGCCAACAGAGCGCCGATAGATGGCAAGAGCCCACCTGACCCGAGCCCTGGCTTTGGGCGCGACCGCGCTGCTCAGCCTCGGCGGCGGTTGGCTGTACATGCGCTTCATCGGCAATGACGGCACGAGCCTGCTCGACGTGCTGCGGACCGCGCTGTTCACGCTGGTGGGGTTCTGGCTGGTCTGGGGCGGCGTCACCGGCGTGCTGGGCATCCTCGCTCCACCCAGACGACCGAGGCGCAGCGCCGGGCGGCCGCGCGGCATGACGGCAATCCTGATGCCGGTCTACAACGAAGACGCGGCAGCGAGCTTTTCGCGGGTCGCGGCGATGAACCGCAGTATTGTCGGCCTGGGGCTGGCGGACCGCTTCCACTTCGCCATCCTGTCGGACACCAACCGCGACGAAGTGGCGGCCGAAGAAATCGTCTGGTTCGAGCAATTGCTGGCCGAACCGCTGGCCGAGGGCCGGGTGTTCTATCGCCGGCGCGAGCGCAATATCGGCAAGAAGGCCGGCAATATCGAAGACTTCATCTCCCGCTCGGGCGGCGCTTACGACTATGCGCTGATCCTCGACGCCGACAGCCTGATGGACGGCGCGACGATCGCCGCGATGGCCAAACGGATGGATGACGACCCACGGCTCGGCCTGCTGCAGACCGTGCCCGAAGTGATCCACGCGCACAGCCTGTTCGGCCGGGTGATGCAGTTCTCGGCGGCCTATCTCTCGCCCTATTTCGCCCGCGGCACCGCGCTGATGCAGGGCGAGGAGGGTCCGTATTGGGGGCATAACGCCATCGTTCGCGTCCGCGCCTTCGCCGCCAGTTGCGGCCTGCCGGTGCTGTCGGGCAAGCCGCCGGCCGGTGGGCATATCCTCAGCCACGACTATGTCGAGGCAGCGCTGCTGTCGCGCGCCGACTGGAAGGTCGAAGTCGACCCGTATCTGGGCGGCTCCTATGAGGAAGGCCCGGAGAACCTGATCGAGTATGCCAAGCGCGACCGGCGCTGGTGCCAGGGCAACCTGCAACATCGGCGGGTCCTGGGCGCGCCGGGGCTGAAGCTCTGGAGTCGGTTCACGTTCGTCCAGGGCATCATGGCTTATGTCGCCTCGCCGCTGTGGCTGGCGCTGCTCGCGGCCAGCATTCTCGCCGCGGCGCTGCCGAGCAAATACTGGTGGCGGGACAACGAGACCGGCATCTGGGTGCTGGCCGTGGCGGTGGCAATCGCGCTGCTCCTGCCCAAGTTCCTGATCCTCGCCCGCTCGACCCTGGGCGGTCGCAACAAGATGTTTGGCGGCACCATCCGTGCCGGCCTGTCGGTGATCGCCGAGATCGTCATCTCGACCCTCTTGGCGCCGATCATGCTGTGCTTCCAGAGCAAGGCGGTGATCGAGATCCTCCTGGGGCTCGATGGCGGCTGGCCGGCGACCAACCGCGACGAAGGCCGGGTGAGCCTGCCAACCGCCTTCGCCGCGAGCTGGTGGGTGACGGTATCGGGCGCGGCGGTGCTCGCAATCTCCACCGCGTTCGCCAGCGATCTGGTGCCGTGGCTGCTGCCGGTGGCGCTGCCGGCGATCGGCGCCCCGCTGCTGATCGCGATGACCTCGCACGGCATTACGAGCGGACGCAGGCCGATCCTCTTCACCACCGCCAGCGAAACCGCGCCGGCGCCGATCATCGTCGAGCAGCAGCGCATCCTGTTGAGCTGGACGCAGCAGGGCCCTGCCTTGGTCGAGCCCGCCCTTGCCGGAACGGCCACCGTGCATGCCTGAGACCGCCGCCACGCTGAAGCGCGCTCCGCTGCTCGAGCGCCTCAAGACTTTTGCAGGCTTCGCCACCGCGGAGGCGGGTGCGGTCGCGCCGCGCACCGGCCGCGACGCACGGCTCGACATGTTCCGCGGGCTGGCCCTGGTGATGATCTTCATCAATCACGTGCCGGGGACGTTCTACGAGAACCTGACGAGCCGGAACTTCGGTTTCTCGGATGCCGCCGAGGCCTTCGTCTTCATGTCCGGCCTCGCCGCCGGGCTCGCCTATTCGGGGCGTTTCATCAGCGGGCCGATCTGGCCGGCGATCGCCAAAGTGTGGGCGCGGGCGCGGCAGCTCTATTTCGTGCATCTCAGCATCACCATGATCGCGCTGGCCATCTTCGCGGCGGCGGCCTGGTGGTTCGGGCTCGACGAGCTCCTGGAAAAGAACAATCTCGCGCCGATCTTCGGCTTCCCGCTGCAGACCATGATCGGGCTGCCGCTGCTGACGCATCAGCTGGGCTACCTCAACATCCTGCCGCTCTACATGACGCTGCTGCTGTTGACCCCGCTGGTGATCGCGGTGGGGCTGCGCTGGCCCGTGCAGACGCTGCTCGGCTCGATCCTGATCTGGGCGTTGGCCGGACAGTTTCGCATCAACCTGCCGAACTTCCCCACGCAGGGCGGCTGGTTCTTCAATCCGTTCTCCTGGCAGATCCTGTTCGTCGTCGGGCTGCTCTCGGGCATGGCGGTGAAGCAGGGGCGACGCTTCGTGCCGAAAAGCCCGGTGCTGTTCGGGCTGGCTGCGGCATTCCTCATCTTCGTGCTGTTGTGGGTGAAGATCCCGCCGCTCGGCGATCTCGGCCGGCAGGGCCTGGGCTTGCTGAGCAAGCTCGGGCTGCCCTTCTACGTCACCTGGTTCGACAAGACCTTCCTCGCGCTGCCGCGGCTATTGCATGCGCTGGCGCTGTTCTACGTCGTCGCCTCGCTGGGCGTGATGTACCGGATCGCCGAGTCGCGACTCACTGCGCCGCTGCGGATGATGGGGCGGCAGGGCCTTGCCGTATTTGCGACGGGGACCGTGCTGAGCCTGCTTCTCCAGGCAGTCAAGACCGGCGTCGAAGGCGGCCTGCTGCTCGATACGCTGCTGCTCGGCGGCGGCTTGCTGCTGCTGGTCGGGCTTGCCTATGTGCTGACGCGCACACAGGACATGGCGCGCGCCGCAGCCCGCCCGGCGAGCTGACACAACTCTCACATTTCGGAGAGCAGCCACAGCTGATGCAACCTTGCGCCTTGCCGCATGGTTCGGCACGGGACTAGCCTGTCCACTCAGGGGAATGCCTGTGCTGGAGTGCGGGAGCGTTAGGTGACCCGACGGCGACCACTCTATAGCCGATCGCAGCGGCCGCGAAGCACGGCAGGTTCGGCTTGGGTGGCGCGCGACGGGGTGAGCCCGGTCTATCTCGACGCTGCGGACGAGCCTACTCAGCCAACATTGCAAACGCGTGTCAGCCGGCGCTGGAGCCAGCTCTACCAGCGGCACCAGGGCCCGGTGCTGGTGAGCGTGGGGGCGCTGGTGACGTTGCTGCTGATCGGTGTCTACGACCTCGTCACTCCCGACCCGCAACGGATCAGCGACTGGCAGTTCATGACCGCGGTCAACAAGGTGGTGGACGAACGACCCCGCGGCCCCTCGATCGCATCGGTGGCCTATGCCTCGGTGATCAAGTCGGTCGTACGGGTCGACGGCTACGAGGATGCAACCCAGGAGCCTGCCGCCGGCAACCCGGAAGGCCAGGCCGAGATCCCGGCCGAAGGCAAGGTGGAAGAGGATTTCCACGAGCGCTTCACCGCCGTCGGGACCGGCGTGGTCATCGACGATCAGGGCACCATCCTTACCAACCTGCATGTGGCGGGCGCCGCCAAGCAGCTGAGGGTGCAGTTCTGGGACGGCAGCGAATCCGAGGCGGTGATCGTCGGAGCGCGCCCCGAAAGCGACCTCGCCATCATCAGGCCACTGAAGTTGCCCGATGAGCTCGAACCGGCGACGCTGGCGACCAGCGCCGGACTCAACCCCGGCGACGAGGTGGTAGCGGTCGGCTTCCCGTTCGGCATCGGGCCCTCGGCCTCGGCTGGTGTGGTGTCGGGTCTCGGCCGTGCTCTGGCGGAGAACGGCCAGCCCAAACTGCAGAACCTCATCCAGTTCGACGCGGCGGCCAACCCGGGTAATTCCGGCGGACCACTGATCAATGGCGACGGCGAGGTGGTGGGGATCGTCACCGCCATCCTCAACCCATCCGGCCTCAGGACCTTCGCCGGTATCGGCTTTGCCGTACCGATCGAGAACGCCGCCGCGGCGGCAGGAGAAAACCCGCTCTAGCCCAGTAGAAGTTTGCTTTTTTGTCGCGCGGTCGAACCGCAAAAGTCTGCAACTTTTGCTGACCACGCTCCACCCGAATCCCGACGGAGAAAAATGGACGACACATCGAAAAACTCCGGCACCGCCGTCGCTTCACTGATGGAGCAGGTGATGTACGAGGTGAAGAAGGTCGTGGTCGGGCAGGACCATTTCCTCGAGCGGGTGCTGGTGGCGCTGCTCGCCAAGGGGCACCTCTTGGTCGAAGGCGTGCCGGGCCTGGCCAAAACCCTGACGGTCAACACGCTGGCCGACGTGATCCAGGGGCAGTTCAAGCGGGTGCAGTTCACCCCCGACCTGGTGCCGTCGGACCTGGTGGGCACCCGCATCTACAACCAGAAGACCGGCGACTTCTCGACGACGCTGGGGCCGGTGTTCTGCAACCTGCTGCTGGCGGACGAGATCAACCGCGCCCCTGCCAAGGTGCAGAGCGCCCTGCTCGAGGTGATGCAGGAGCGGCAGGTCACCATCGCCGGCGAGACCCACAAGGTGCCCAACCCGTTCGTGGTGATGGCCACGCAAAATCCGATCGAGACCGAGGGCACCTATCCGCTGCCCGAGGCGCAGGTCGACCGGTTCATGATGAAGGTCCTCGTCGGCTATCCGAGCGAAGAGGAGGAATTCGTCATCGTCTCGCGCGTCACCGGCCTCATGCAGGCGGTGACGCGAGTGGCGACCACCGAGCAACTGGTGGCGCTGCAGGCCAGATGCCACAGCCTGTACGTCGACCCCTCGCTGATCCAGTTCGCCGTCAAAGTGGTGAGCGCCACCCGCCACCCGGCAGCCGCGGGGCTGGGCGACATGCAGCGCTTCCTCACCTATGGCGCGAGCCCGCGCGCCTCGATCAACATGATTGAAGCCGGGCGGGCGCTGGCCTTCCTGCGCGGCCGGGAATACGTGCTGCCCGAGGACGTGCTCGACGTCACCCCGGACGTGCTGCGGCACAGGATCGTGCTGAGCTACGAGGCGATCTCGGAATCGATCACGCCCGACCAGATCATCGGCCAGGTGCTCAAGGCCATCCCCGCACCCGACAAACCCCTGGAGGCGCATGTCCGCATCGCCGCAGCAGGCTGAACGGCTCCTCGGCCGCCTCGAATGGACAGTGATCCGCAAGCTCGACGGCTTGCTGCAGGGCGACTATCGCACGCTGTTCCGCGGCTTTGGGCTCGATTTCGCCGATCTGCGCGAATACCAGACCTATGACGACGTCCGACATATCGACTGGAACGTCACGGCGCGCACCCAGGTGCCGCATGTGAGAATCTACAACGAGGATCGCGACGTCACCGCCTGGTTCCTGCTCGACCTCAGCCCGTCCGCGGATTTCGGCTCGGGCGCGGTGACCAAGCGGCAGATGCTCACCGAGTTCGCGGCGGTGCTGGCCCGGCTGCTGATCCGGCAGGGCAACAAGGTCGGAGCGATCCTGTTCAACGGGCAATCGGACTACGTGATCCCGCCGCATACCGGACGGCGGCACGTGCTGCACCTCGTCGACAAGGTGCTGGCCAACCCGCGCCTGCTGCGCTCGCCAGAGACCGACCTCGACGCCTTCATCGGCCGGGCCATGGGGCTGATGCGGCGACGCTCGATCTGCTTCGTGGTGTCCGACTTCATTTCGCGACCCGGCTGGGAACGCGGCCTGTTCCGGCTCAGCCAGCGGCACGAGGCGGTGGCGGTGCGGCTGCTCGATCCCCTGGACATGGCGTTACCCGATGTCGGCATGCTGCTGTTCCAGGATGCCGAGACCGGCGAGCAGTTGTTCGTCGATACGATGGACAAGGGCTTCCGGCGGCGCTTCGTCGCCGCGGCCGCCGCCAACGAGGAAGCCCAGATGGAAGCGTTCGCGGCGGCGGGGCTCGACGTGCTGGAGCTCTCGACGTCGGACGACCTGGTCGATGCGGTGTTGCGCTTTGCCAGTATGCGCAAGGTGCAGTCGCGGCTGGGCGGGGTCAGCAGTCTGCCCGAGGTGCTCGATGCCGGTGCGGAGGCGATGCGATGACCTTCATCTGGATGGACATGCTCTGGCTGCTGCTGCTGGTGCCGGTGCTGGTCGGCGCCTATGTCTGGCTGCTGCGGCGGCGCAAGAAGGCGGCCTTGCGTTATGCCAATCTCGCCATCGTCAAGCAGGCGATGGGCAAGAGCATGGGCTGGCGCCGGCACGTGCCCCCTGCCCTGCTGCTCGCTGCGATAACGGTGCTGATCGTCGCCGTGGCGCGCCCCGCCGCGGTGGTCGAACTGGCTTCGTCGCGCGCCACGGTGATCCTCTCGATGGATGTGTCGGGCTCGATGCGGGCCCGCGACGTCGAGCCGTCGCGCATCGTCGCGGCACAGGAAGCGGCCAAGGAGTTCATCCGCAAGCAACCGGCCGATGTGCAGGTCGGCATCGTCGCGTTTGCTTCGGCGGCGGTGCTGGTACAGGCGCCGACCATCGACCGCGAGGCGCTGTACCAGGCGATCAACAGCTTCGACCTGAGGCGCGGCACGGCGGTCGGCTCCGGCGTGCTGGTGGCGCTGGCGACGATCTTCCCCGACCAGAATTTCGACCTCGACGGCAGCGGCAACCAGCGCGACCAGTTGGGGCTGCCGAGCTTCGGCGGCGAGCGCTTCGGCGCAAGCGGCGGCGCCGACGGCTTGCTGAGCGGCACGGCGAGCGAACCGCCCACCCGGCACATGCCCGTCGAGCCGGGCTCCTATGACAGCGCAGTGGTGATCCTGCTCACCGACGGCGCCACCACCACGGGCCCCGATCCGGTCGCGGCGGGACGGATCGCCGGCGACTACGGAGTGAAGGTGTTCACCGTCGGCTTCGGCTCGGCCTCGGGCGACGTGGTGGATTTCGGCGGACGCTCAATGCGAGCGCAGCTCGACTCGACGACCTTGCAGGCGATCGCCGACGCCACTGACGGCGAATACTACGAAGCGACCAGCGCTGCCGACCTCGCCAAGGTCTACGACTCGCTCTCCACCCGGCTGGTCAGCGAGAAGAAGCTGACCGAAATCGCCTTCATCTACGCCGGGGTCGGCGCCTTGCTGGCGATGGCCGCCGCCGGGCTGTCGATGCTGTGGTTCGGGCGGATCGCTTAGGCGAGCGCGCGCCCTTCCGGTGGGTGGCGCAGCCAGCCTTGTCCCTTCTCCCCCCAGGGGAGAAGGTGGCGCGAAGCGCCGGATGAGGGGTGAAGCGGTGCAACGCGCGCTCGCTGAGAAGCTGAACCCCTCACCCAGTTCCGCTACGGACCTTCGGTCCTAGCTCCTCTACCCTTGCATGTTGATTGCAGCCGACTCTGTACAGAGTGGGCGGTCCCGGTCGGTGGCGACCGGCCGGGACCGGATGGACGGGACCGTCTGACCCTTGGTTTGAGCCGCGGGAGAGCTTGGTCCGTTTGTCCGTGTCGCTGGTCCTGAACAGATGATGGGGAGCAAGTCCCGCATGCAAGGCAAGGTTGAGTCCACAATCAGCGCGCTGGCAGTTTATGCCGGGATCGACGTGAGTAAAGACTGGCTGGATGTCTATCTGCATCCTGGCGGTCAGAGTTGGCGGGTGGCCAACACCCCGCTCGGGTTACGCCGACTGCGGCGGCACTTGGACGAGCTGGGGCTGCAGCTTGAGCGCGTGGTTCTGGAAGCCACCGGCAAGTATCACCGGCTGGCGTTCCGGACACTGAGTGCCTGGGGCTATGGGGTGGTGGTGATCAACCCGCTGCGGGCACGGCTGTTCGCCGAGGCGTGTGGGGTCTTGGCCAAGACCGATCGGATCGATGCGCGACTGTTGGCAGTCATGGGCCACAGCCTTGCTCCTCAGCCCAACCAGCCGGTGCCCCAGCAGCTCGAGCAGTTGCAGGAACTGGTGAATGCTTACACTGCCGCCCGCACCGAGGCGATCGCACTGGGCAACCGGCTGGAGCAGGCCACGGTGTCGTTCCTCAAGACCGAACTGAGGGGCCGCCTGACCAGCCTCAAGGGCCATGTGCAGCGCCTCGAGGCCAAGATCGAGCAACTGATCAAGGCCGATCCCGGGCTGGCCGGCCGTTATGCCATCCTGCTGTCCATCCCCGGCATCGGCGCCATCACTGCTGCCGCGCTGCTGGCCGGACTGAGCGAACTGGGCCGGTGTTCGGCCAAGGCCGCTGCCCTGCTTGCTGGCTTGGCACCCATTGCCGACGATAGCGGTCGCAGGCTGGGGCAACGCCACATCCGCGGTGGTCGAATGCAGGTACGCAACGCCCTCTACATGGCCGCCCTCAGCGCCGCCCGTTACAATCCAGATCTCAAGGCCGTCTACCAGCGCCTGCGCAACGCCGGCAAACCGCCCAAGGTCGCCCTCACAGCGGTGATGCGAAAGCTTGTCGTGCTCGCAAACACCCTGCTCACCCAGAACCGTCGCTGGGAGCCCAACCAACCCGAAACTGCTTGACCGCAAACACAGATGCTCTCCCCAGAGGGGCGAGGGGGCGCCTTCCTCGGCGCTGGTTTGATCCCTACTCCTCACCCCTTCCTCACCCGGCGACATTGTGGCTCTTGCGTGCCACATAAATTATGATAACCAGACTCATGTTTTAATCGAACGGCGAGCGGTCGGGGTAACCAGGGTGCGACTTGAGGATCTTGAGGACATGACGGCGCTACCGGAGACGGCAGCCAGGGCCGATCAGCAGGTCGGCCTGCCGAGCTTCACCACCGAGGAGCTGTTCGGCGGCGCCACCGAGATCGGCATCGCCCACCAGGGTCTCGTCTACCGGCTGCGGATCACGCGGCAGGGCAAACTCGTCCTCAACAAATAGGAGCGCCGCCATGCGCCTCGTTTTCCCACTGCTGGCGGCGCTATGCGTTACGCCGGCCCTCGCCCAGGACGCGCCGGCGCTGACGCTCGAACTGAACGCGCTGACCCCGAACGACACCGGCTGTCGCGTCACCTTCCTTGCCACCAACAAGCTCGGCACCGAGCTCACCCGCTCCGCCTTCGAGATTGCGCTGTTCGGCGCCGGCGGTGGCATCGAGCGGCTGGTGTCGCTGGATTTCAAGGCCATGCCCGAAGGCAAGACGCGGGTGCTGCAGTTCGACATCGGCGAACTCGGCTGCGACAAGGTCAGCCGCGTGCTGATCAACGATGTCGTCGCCCGCGAGGGCAGCGGGCTCGACCCGAAACTTTGTCTCGCCGGCCTCAGCACCGTGTCGCGGCTCAAGGGCGTGGAGTTCGGCATCTGATGGAAACGATCGTCGAAGCTGTCGAGCCGGTTGCGGCGGCACATGACATGTCGATGTTCGCGCTGTTCATGCAGGCGGACTGGGTGGTGAAGTCGGTGATGCTGGGGCTGCTGTTCGCCTCGATCGCTTGCTGGGCGGTGATCTTTGCCAAGACCGCCGCCTACGCCCGCGCGAAGCGCGAGATGCAGGCGTTCGACAGGATCTTCGCCTCGGGCGAGCCGCTGCCGCAGATCTATGCTCGGCTGAAGGACGGCCCGCGGACCGGGCTGGGCGCGCTGTTCGCCGCGGCGATGGAAGAGTGGAACGGCAGCCACGCCGAAAACGCCGCCAATTCCGGCGGCTTGCAGGCTAGGCTCCGCATCGTGCTCGACACCACGGTTGCGGCCGAGAGCGAGAAGCTCGATCGCAGCCTGTCGCTGCTGGCGACGGTCGGCAGCGCGGCGCCGTTCGTCGGGCTGTTCGGCACGGTGTGGGGCATCATGAATGCCTTCACCTCGATTGCCGCAGCCAAATCCACCAGTCTTGCCGTGGTCGCGCCGGGCATTGCCGAAGCGCTGTTCGCGACGGCGCTCGGGCTGCTCGCCGCCATTCCGGCGGTGATCGCCTACAACAAGCTTTCGGGCGATGCCGGACGGCTGATCGGCCGGCTCGAGGCGTTCGCCGACCGGGTTTCGGTGCTGCTGTCGCGGCAGCTCGATGCGCGGGGGAATGTCTGATGAGCATGTCGCTGCAGAGCACGCGGGGGCGGCGCGGCCGGCGCGGCGAGGCGATCAGCGAGATCAACATGACGCCGCTGGTCGACGTGATGCTGGTGCTCCTGATCGTGTTCATGGTGACGGCGCCGCTGCTCACCTCGGGCGTGCCGCTCGACCTGCCGGAGACCAACGCGCCGGAAATGAAGGTCGAGGGCACCAAGCCCCTTACTATCTCGGTGGACCCTGAGGGCCAGGTCTATCTCGGCGAGGACCAGATCTCGCTCGACACGCTGCTGACCTCGGTGGCGACCGCCGCGGGCGACGCCGGCACGCAGCAGCGGCTCTACATCCGTGGCGACGCCACGGCCGATTACGGGCTGATCATGCAGGTGATGAGCGACTTGAGCCGCGCCGGCTATGCCCGCATCGGGCTGATCACGCAGCAGCGCGAGCCGTGAGATGAAGCGGGCCGCCCTCGCCTCCGCCGGCATCCATATGGGGCTGATCGCCGGAGCCTTCGTGTTCCTGAACCTCGAACCCGTGGTCGACGAGACCGCGGCGGAATCGGTCGCCGTCGAGATCATCTCGGTCGACACGGCCACGAGCAACCCGACCGAGGAGATCAGCGAGGCGACCGAAACGCTGGTTTCTTCCGGGGCGGAGGTCGAGGCGGAAGAGGTGCCGGAGATCGCAGAAGCCGAGCCGATCGAAGTGGCGGAGACCGAGCCGGCCAGAGCCGTGGAAGCGGTCGCGGCGCGGGTCGAGGTGGCGAAGATCATGCCCACTGAAACCGAAGAGATCCCCTCGGCCGACGTGTTGACCGTGGCCACCGATCCGATCGCGCCCGTCGAAGCCGTGTTGCCGCAGATGATCGATGCCGCGGCAATGGGGGTTGCCGACAGTGTCGCGCCATCACAGTCCGATCCACTCGAAGCGGTGCGCACGGCGACGATCGGGCAACTTACGCCGGAGCCGCCGGTCCAGCAGATTCCGCCGGCGCTGGCAAAGCCGGCCGAAGTGATGAAACCGCTGGAAACCGCCAGCCTGTCGCCGGTGATCGAAGAAGAGCTCCAGGTCGCGCCGATCCCGAAGCCCCGGATTGTTCGCAAGCCGGTGGCCGAGACGCTCGAGCCAGCCAAAGAGCCGCCGAAGGAACGGGCCGAGGAAAGGCCGAAGCAAGCTGAAAAGCCCGCCGAGAAGAAACCTGAGAAGAAGCCGCCGTCGAAACAGGCGAGCCTCGGCAATGGCGGCGCGGCGGAAGCCGACAGCGCTGCAAAGAAATCCGGTGGAGGCGCCGGCAAGCAGAACGACGGCGGCAGTGCGGCCGCAAGCAAATATCCGGGTCTCGTGCAGACCAAGGTGGTGCGCGCCGCGCGAGCGCCGAAGACCAGAGACACCAGGGGCGAGGCCACGGTAAGGTTCGTGGTCGGCGCCGAGGGTAATCTGCTGAAGGTTGCGCTGCTGCGCAGCTCGGGCAACGCCGCTATCGACGAGGCGTCGCTCGCCGCGGTGAAGCGCGCAGCCCCTTTCCCCCCCATTCCCGAGGCCGCCGGTCGTTCGTCCTGGCAGTTCGACGTCCCGCTCGGGTTCTAGTCAGTTCATGTTCGGAGGCATTGCGATGCAGGAAGAAGAGAAGAAGGACGTGCTCCTCGAAACCACGGCCGAAGCGGTACGCGAGGCCAAGACGCTGATCCGCACCGCAAGGTCGGGATCCCTGGCGACGCTCGAGCCGGGCACCGGCTGGCCGATCGCCACTCGGGTCGGCGTGTCCACCGATTTCGACGGCGCGCCGATCATCCTGATCTCAAAGCTCGCTGCCCATACCGGGGCGCTGCTGAACGATCCGCGCTGTTCGCTGCTGATCGGCTATCCGGGCCGAGGGGACCCGCTGGCGCATGCCCGCGTCACCATCGCCTGCGAGGCGCGTGAAGTCGCGCGCGACAGCGAGGAGCATCGGCGGCTCGACACGCGCTACCTGATCCACCAGCAGAAGGCCAAGCTCTATTCGGGGCTGAGCGACTTCCGCTATTTCCGGCTGGAGCCGAAAAGCGCATCGTACAATGGCGGCTTCGGGCGCGCCTATGCGCTGACGCGCGAGCACCTGCTCAACACCAACCCGGCAAACCCCGAACTGGCCGAGACCGAGCCGAGCGCCGTCGAGCACATGAACGACGATCACGGTGAGGCGGTCGGGCTTTATGCCGAGCACTTCGCCAAGGCCGCGCCGGGCAAATGGCGGCTGATCGGCGTCGACGCCGAGGGCATGGACCTTGCCGATGGCGACGAGGTCCGCCGCGTCTGGTTCGACACCGAACTCACCTCGTCCAAGGACATGCATACGACCCTGGTGAAGATGGCCGGCGAGGCCCGTCGCGCCCTCAACCGTCCGCTGAAGGATGCGAGGGTGGGGTCGTGAGGCGGGCTCTTGCGGCCGCCCTGTTGGTGACGACTTCCCCGGCCCTGGCGCAGGCGACGCTGCCGGGCGGCGCCTCGGCACTGAACGAAGCGCATGGCAGTTGGACGGTGAACTGCACGCTGGTCGAAGCCGGCAAGGATTGTGCGTTCTCGCAGACCGCGGGGAATCCGCAGACCGGTACCGCGCTGGTGGCGGTAGAGCTGGCGGCTCCCAGCGGCAACAAGGCCGAAGGCATGCTGCTGACGGCGTTCGGGCTGAGGCTCGACGCCGGCGTCCGGCTCGGTATCGACGGCCAGCAGCTGGGCGAGGCCCTGCCCTTCCTCACCTGTGTTTCGACCGGATGCCTGGTGCCGCTCGATCTCGACGAGGTGGCGCTGAGCGCCATGAAGGTCGGCACCACCCTCGAGGTCACCGGGGTGAAGGTCGACGACGGGCAGCCGGTCACCGTGCCGCTGTCGCTTGCCGGCTTCACCGCCGCCTACAACCGCACGGCGGAGCTGGCGCAATAGCATTTAAACTTGACTCAGATACTCACCTTTAATAGAGCGTGAGCATCGGCCCGCGAGGGGCCGTAACACCAGCAAGCCATGCGGCGTGCGGCGCGCCGACAGCCAGCCAACATCTTCGGTTTCTTTCGGGGGCAGGCATGTCTTATCGGCCGCATGTCGCGCGTGCATCGGCGCGCGCGCGTATCTCACCTTGGTCACTGGTCGGCATCAGCGTTGCGACGCTGCTGTGCGCCATGCCGCAGCCGGTCGCGGCGCAGGAGCTGACCGAGGCACAGACCACTATCCTCAAGCGCATCACCTTCATCGCGCAGCGCAACGCCAAGAGCGTGTTGGATGTGCCGGCGACGGTGACCGTCATCGACGGTGAGACGCTGGAGAAGCGGATGATCCGCGACATCCAGGACCTGGTCCGGCTCGAGCCCGGCGTGCAGGTGGACCGGTCGTCGTCGGCGACGCAACCCTGGGCGCAACTGGGTGGCTTCACCATCCGCGGCGTCAGCGGTAATCGCGTGCAGATGCAGGTCGACGGATCGCGCACCATCGAGAGCATCATCGACGGCGGTCGCGACGTGATCGACCCGTGGAACATGAAGCAGGTCGAGATCGTCAAGGGGCCGGCCGGCGTGCTGTGGGGCGCCGAAGCGCTCGGCGGCGTGGTGTCGTTCCAGACGCTCGATCCCGAGGACCTGCTCGACGACAGCGAAAAGCCGTGGGCCGTCGAGATCAAGACCGCCTTCGACAGCTACGATCGCAGCTTCCGCCAGCAGATCAACGCCGCCTACGATTTCGGCAACGGCCTGAAAGTACTGGGCTCGCTCGGGCATGTCTCGTCGCATGAGGCGACGCTGTCCAACGCCCGCGCCGATGGCGGCATCTGGGGCTGCGCCCGGGCGCCGAACTGGTCATGCGACAGGTTTTTCCCCACCGACGCCGAGGCCTATAACGGCATGGCCAAGGCGGTGTGGACGCCCAACGCCGACCACCGCATCGAAGTCACCGCCGAATGGAACAACCGCAAGACCGACGTGTACCAGGTCGATACCGCGGCCAACGCGGTCAGCGGCACCCCGACCACCAGCAGCCAGTACAATGTCGATGAGTGGACCCGCTCGGTGATCGTCGAGCGCCCGCGCTTTGCCATCGAGCACGAGTGGCAGGTCAATAACGGCTTCATCGACAGCCTGAAGTGGGACCTGAGCTATTCGCCGCAGCGTCGCGGCACCGACAGCTTCAAGAAGCAGAGCTACGCGCTGCCGGTCTCCTACTACACCACCAACCACGCGGTGCGGGACTATCGCGAGGCGTTCCTCGAAGCCGAGATCCAGGCGATCTCCAGCTTCGAGCTCGGGGCCAGCAGCCACACGCTGACCTACGGCTTCGACGGCGACATCGCCAACACGCTCTATGACGATTACACCGACACCTACAATTCGCGCACCGGGGTGTCGGGCCACGCCGAGTATAGCGGTTTCAGCTTCCCGGATGTCGAGACGGTGCGGGCCGACCTCTACATCCAGGACGAGATCAAGCTCTTCGACGAGAAGCTGACGATCACGCCGGGGCTGCGCTACGCCACCTATTCGATCGATCCGACCAAGGGGAAGGCGCCACCCTACCTGCCCGGCTTCAAGCCGGAAAAGATCGACTCGCAGACGCTGATCAAGAGCATCTCGGCCAAGTACCAGTTCACCGACGCGATCTCGGCCTATGTCGCCTACAACGAAGGCTACAAGATGCCGACCAGCCAGCAGCTGTTCGTCTCCAGCCTCGATCCGTTCTCGGGCGGCGAAGTGATCCCCAACCCGAACCTGCGTCCCGAGACGGTGAAGAGCTACGAAGTCGGCGTCCGCGGCGAGTTCGAGACGGGCTGGATCAGCGCCACGGCGTTCCACTCCAACTACACAGATTTCATCCAGCGCCTGCAGGAAGTGGCGCCCGATACCTACACCTCGGTCAACCTGTCGAAGGTGAAACTCTCGGGCATCGAGCTCGCCAGCGAGTTCGAAGTTTACGAGAACCTGTTCTTCAACACCGCCGTCACCTACCAGTACGGCCGTCAGCAGGCGTCGCCGGACGCGGCCGAGGGCTGGTACGAGCCGGCGACACCGCTGACCACGGTGTTGGGCCTCCGCTACGAGCTGCCCGAAAACGACCTCGAATTCGAAGTGTTCGGCACCTTCGCCGCCGGCCCCGAGCACCGCAACAACCCCGATGCCTTCAAGCCGGACGGCTACGCGATCTTCGACGCCTTCACCAAGTGGAAGCCGACCGAGGACATCGAGATCACCGCCGGCATCCAGAACATCTTCGACACCCGCTACTTCCCCAACACGCTCAACGGCTACAACCTGCCGGGCGTCCCGGGCGGCACCAATGCCGGCAATGCGCCGCCGGAGCTGCAGACCGGACCCGGCCGCACCTTCAAGGTCGGCGCCTCAGTGAAGTTCTGATCCGCTCATTCCGCGGGAGAGCCGGCCATGGCTCTCCCGCTTTTCTTTTCGGAGGCACTTTATGGTCCGCGTCCTTGGTCAGTTCTGGCGACTTCTCGGGCTCTCCATCGGAGGGACGGGCGGAAAACTCGGGATTGTGCTCTACGCCGTGGTGCTGGCGCTCGAGCTCAGCCAGATCCTCGTATCGCTGCGGATGATCGAGTGGAGCAAAGCGTTCTACGATGCTTTGCAACAGATCGATGCAGCCGAGGCGCTGACGCAACTGGGGATCTTCGCCGTCATCATGGTGATCGCGGTAACCCTGACAGTCGGCTCGAACTACGTGCGGCGGCATCTCGAACTGCGCTGGCGTACGACGTTGACGACCGCCTTCATGAGCCGCTGGCTCAACAGCAAGGCATTCCTGCGGCTGGAGCGTGAGCGCGGCAAGGGGAGCAACACCCCGCTCGACAATCCAGACCAACGCATTGCCGAAGACTGCCGCTTCTTTCTTGCAGGCCCGCAAGGCGAGCATGGCGGCGGCAGCGGCATTATCCCGCTATCACTCGACCTCATCACCAACGTGGTCGCCATCTTTTCCTACGTGGCCGTGCTGTGGGGACTCTCGACCTTCTCGCTGCCGCTCGGTTTCATCGGCATCGACGCCGAAATTCCGCACTACATGGTGTGGGCCGCGTTCCTCTATGTGGCACTTTCCACCAGCCTCACTCACCTGCTGGGTCGGCCGCTGCGGCGGCTTTATGGGGAGCAGCAGCGACGCGAGGCAGATTTCCGCTTCGGTCTGGTGCGCGTGCGCGAGAATGCCGAGCCGATTGCGCTGACCGGCGGCGAGGCGGCAGAGACGCGCGATCTCAATGGACGGTTTGCGCGGCTGCTCGACAATGGCCGGCGGCTGATCGGGCGCGAGACGCGGCTGATGAGCTTCACCTATCCCTATCGCTACACGGTGCTCCGCATCCCCACCTTCCTTGCGTTGCCGGCGTTCTTTGCCGGCTCGGTGACCTTCGGCGGACTGATGCAACTGGCATCGGCGTTCAGCCAGGTGGTGACGACGCTGTCATGGTTCATCTTCTCTTACCGACCGCTCGCCGACCTCGTGGCCGCCTCGTCGCGCCTCGACGCGTTCCTCGACGCG
Source organism: Devosia sp. A16 (assembly GCF_001402915.1). Lineage (GTDB taxonomy): Bacteria > Pseudomonadota > Alphaproteobacteria > Rhizobiales > Devosiaceae > Devosia_A. The sequence goes on along the minus strand of NZ_CP012945.1, from coordinate 3,194,042 downwards.
ACTGGCGAGGCGCCGATCTTCGCTGGAGGCCCGGAGAGAACCCCTTCGAACGACGGTGCCCTGGCGCTGAGCAAGATCGAAGTATTCACGCCCGATGGTGCGGCGCTGCTCGGCATCGACGCGCTGAAGCTGAAAACGGGCGAGGCGATCTGGCTTTCCGGGGCGTCGGGCCTGGGGAAAACCACGTTAATCAAAACCATCGCCGGGGTGTGGCCGCACGCCAAGGGACTGATCGGCCAGCCCTCCGGCAACGCCCTTTTCCTGCCGCAGCAGGCCTACTTTCCGCCGGGGATGCTCACCGAGATCGTCGCCTATCCACACGCCCCCGAAACATTCCCGCTGGCCGGACGGATCGCCGCACTGCAGGCAGTGGGACTGGGGGACCGGCTGGAGAGCGACGGCAACGCCGAAGGACGGGGCCTGGGACTTTCTGGCGGCGAACAGCAGCGTTTGGCGCTGGCGCGCCTGCTGCTGCTGAGGCCCGACTGGGCATTCCTCGATGAAGCAACCAGCGCCCTCGATGCGGCAGCGGAAGCCTCGCTGCTGGCGCTGCTCAGGCGCGAGTTGCCGAACACCGGCTTCGTCATCGTGGCGCACCGCAAACCGCAGGGCATCGGCGCCCTGACCATCGTGGAACTGAGTGTCGCTTCGCCGGCGCCCTCCCCCTCACTCGAACCCGCACTTGCATAAGGATTCCCCGATGCTCGACAAGCCCACCCCCCTGTCCCGCGCCCGCCTCGACGCAAGCGCCCAGGATGTCCTTGCTAGCCTCCCCGCCATCGGCAAGCTGATGGTAACGGCGCGGCACCTCGGCGCTACGCATGAGCGCATCGGCGTCGTCGAGAGCGTAAGCTTCGAGAACGGCTGGGCAGTGATCGGCGGCGCCGAGCACGAAAGCCGGATCGAACTGGGCTCGGTCGCCGAGATCATCATCGACCGCACCAGCGTGATGAAGGACAAGGCCTATCCACGCATCGACCTCAACCGCGCCGACGGCAGCTACATCTGCGGCATTGTCGGCTTCGACGGGATCGAGCCGTTCGATGCGGCGGTGGCTGCGCTGGGCGTCGGCACCGCCATCGACGCCAAGCCGGACACGCCGCCGGGCGAGCGGGTCGAGGCCAGCGAAACCGACCCCGGTCGCCTGCCGCTGGAAGATGCACAGGCGGCGCAATCCCCGGTGGTCATCGGCTTCAAGCGCCCCGGCTTCCAGCAGTTCTGGCGCGGCACCATCGAGACGGTGAAGCCGGCCATGGGCTTCATCAACGTGATGCGGTCGGATTTCCATCTGCACCTGAAGGCCGGTGCAGTGGCCGAATGGCGCCGGGACTCGGTGACCGGCGAGCGCGAAGCGTTCAACGCCGACGGCGAGCCAATGGGGCTGACGCTGCTCAGGGCGAACTAGTTTTTCGCAGATGCAGGCGCTCCCCTCCCCTTGAGGGGAGGGGAAGCGACGACTGAAAGGTCGATGCGAAACGGCGAGCTGTGACACCACCCCCCCCTCATCCCAAAGCGCAATTGCCGCTTCGGGCGAGATATTATAATAGCATTGGCGCGGGGCTGGAGGAGTCGTGCCAATGCAGGTTGAGTTGAGCGGGCGGGTGGCCCTGGTCACCGGCGCGGCGGGAGCGATCGGCCGCGCCATTGCACGACGGCTGAGCGACAATGGCGCCAGGGTCGTCGTCGCCGACATCAACCGCGACGGCGCCGAAGCCTATGCGGCCACCCTGCCCGGCGCCATGGCGGCGATGATCGACATCTCGAGCCGCGACTCCGCCGAGGCGGGCGTCGCCGAGACGATCGCCCGCTACGGCCGGATCGACATCCTGGTCAATAATGCCGGGGTCAACAGCTTCGTCCATCGGGTGAACATTGACAGCTTCCCACTCGAGGAATGGGAGCGGATCACTCGCATCGACCTCGACGGGCTCTACCTGATGAGCCATGCGGCCCTGCAGCCGATGGTGACGCAGGGGGAAGGCGGTCGGATCATCAACATTGCCTCGGTGGTGGGCCTGGCAGCGATGCGGCTGCAGAGCCCGTTCGTCGCCGCCAAGGCCGGCATCATCCACATGACCCGCTCGATGGCGCTGGAACTGGGGCCACAGGGCATCCTCACCAACGCCATCGCACCCGGTTCGATCATGACCGAAGGGACGCGCTCGCTGTTCTACGGCGCCGACGGCACGTTCGCCGGCCGTACCGCCGAGTTCATGCAGCATTTGCCGCTCGGCCGCCCCGGCACGCCCGAGGAAATAGCCGAGGCGGTGCTGTTTCTGAGCTCTCCCGGCGCCGGCTACATCAACGGCCAGGTGCTGGCTGTCGATGGCGGCTGGACCGCCGGCTACATGATGTGAGGCGACAGATGCGGATCGAGCTTCAGAACAGTTTCGTCGAGTTGCGCGGTGAGCAGAACGCAATAGCGACGGCGGTGCTCGACGCGCTGCGCACCAACGGGGCAACGGTCGGCGCGGTCGCGCCGGTGCCTGATATCCTCATCGTGTCGCTGCCGCTGTTGCCGGTTGCCGGGTTCGACCCGGGGGCGCAACTGTTCGCTGCGCGCTCGACCGGCGACGCGATGTTTGCACGGGGCAGCGGACGGGTGCTGTTCCTCGTTTCGGCCGTGGCAGGGATGCCGATGCGGCGGCACGCGGAATTCTCCGTGGCGATGGCCGGGGTGCTGGCGACGGTGCGCACCATGGCGATGCAGTTGGGGCCAAAGGTGCTGGTGAACGCGCTTGGGGTTGGCGCGGTGGGGGAGCCGCTGCTGGCGGGCGACCCGGCGATGCTCGGGCATGCTTCAGTGAAGCGGCCGGGCACGGTGTCGGAGGTTGCCGACACGGCGCTGTTCTTCTGCGATCCGCTCAATAGCTACACCACCGGTCAGCTGCTGTCGGTCGACGGGGGATGGAGTGCCGGCTATGGCCGCAATTTCTGAGCATCTCGAGCTCCGCTCCGGGCCGTTGGCGGTCGACCTCGCGCCTCGTATCGGCGGCAGCATTGCCAGCTTTCGGATCGACGGCATCGACGTGATGCGGCCGCTCTCGGACGCCAACCGGCAGGCCGGCAATGTGCTCGGCGTCGCCTCGTTTCCGATGATCCCGTTCGCCAACCGGATCGGCGGCAACGCCTTCACCTTCGAGGGGCAGCGCTACGGTTTCACCGCGAACAATCCGCCGGAGATCTACCATGTACATGGCACTGCCTGGCATCGGCCGTGGGCGGCCGAGCAACTGGCCCCCGGACAGGCCGTGCTGACGCTGGAGGTGGCGGATCCCTCGTCCTACTCGTATCGCGCCGAGCAGCGGTTCACGCTCACCGAGAGCGCACTGGAGCTGGCAACGCGGGTCACGAATACCGGGGCGCGCCGCATGCCTTTTGGTTTCGGGCACCACCCCTGGTTCGAGCGGGACGCCGATACGACGGTTGAGTTCGGCGCGACGAGCTTTCACCTCAACGAGCCGGAAGGAATGATTGGGCAACGGGTGTCACTGCCGCCGGAAGTGTCCTTCAATATGGCCGCGCCACTGCCGATCCACTGGCGCTGCAGCGACTATGGCGGCTGGGACGGCAAAGCGACGCTGCGCTTTCCAGGCCGCGGGGCGGGGATCACCATGAGAGGCGATGCGCCCTACAGGCACGTGATGTTCTACGCCGATCCGGCGCTCAACGTGTTCTGCGTCGAGCCGCAGACCAATGCCTCCGGGGCGTTCAATCGGCCGGACGGGTTCGGTGATCCTGAGGATGGGGTGATCGTGCTGGAGCCTGGCGAGAGTGCTGAGGGGACGCTGACCTTCACGCCGTTCCGAATCTAGAAGAAAAAGGCCCTCTCACCCGGATTGCTGCGCAATCCGACCTCTCCCCCCAGGGAGAGGTATCGGTGGGGCGAGATCGTGCCACAGCCCACCTCTCCCTTGGGGGAGAGGTCGGCGCGAAGCGCCGGGGGAGGGGGCCTTTTTTGGCCTAGGACGCCGCCCGAACCGTCTCCGCCTGCGCTGCGGCGACGGCACGCAGCACGCGATCTTCACCGCCTTCACCGCGCTTGAACGCGTCGACGACGCGGCCATCGGCGATGGTGAGGCAGCGGTCGCAGAGGCCGAGCACTTCTTCGAGTTCGGACGAGACGACGATCAGCGCCACGCCCTTGTCGGCCAGCTCGACGACGAGACGGTAGATCTCCTGCCGGGTCGCTGCATCGACGCCCTTGGTCGGCTCGTCGAGCAGCAGCACCTTGGGGGCGCGCATCAGCACCCGGGCGAACAGCAGCTTCTGCTGGTTGCCGCCGGAGAGGTGCGCCACCGACGCCTGCGGCGAGGACGCCTTGACGTTGAGCTGGCGCATCGCCTGGAGGATGGCGCTGCGCTCACGATCGCCGCGGACCATGCCGCGGGCCGAGAGCGGATCGAGATTGCCAATGGTGATGTTGGCACCGACCGGCAGGTTGAACAGCAAGCCGTCGCGCTTCCGATCCTCAGTGAGGAGCGCAATGCCGGCGTCGCGCGCATCGCGGGGCGAGCGGATAGCCACCGGCCGGCCATCGACCGTCACCGTCCCCTCGGCGGGAACCCGGCCGAAAATGCCGTGCAGGATCTCGCTGCGGCCCGAACCGAGCAGCCCGGCGAGACCGACGATCTCACCCGCTGCCACCGAAAAGCCGACGTCGCGCGCGCCGTAGATGGCGCCCGGTTTGCCGGCGACATTGAGGTGCTCGACCTCCAGCATCGGGCGGGCGCCGACCGGCGCCTCGTGCGCGGGGAACAGCTTCTGCAGCCGCTGACCCGACATGGCAAAGATGAAGCGCTCTTCCTCGAATTCTGCACGGCCAAGCTCGGCAGCGACGCGCCCATCGCGCAGCACGGTGGCGCGGTCGCAGACCTCCAGCACCTCTGGCAGCCGGTGAGTGATGTAGATCATCGTGACGCCCTGCCGCTTCAAACGGCGCAGCACCTCGAGCAGCGCTTCGACCTCGGCGCCCGAGAGCGAGGCGGTCGGCTCGTCGAGCATCAGCACCCGCGGCTTGAGCGCCAGGGCGCGGGCGATCATCACCAGGTGGCGCTGCGCCGAAGTGAGCGAGGCGACGATGGCCTTGGGATCGATCGTAAGGCCGAGATCATCGAGGATGGCGCGGGTACGATCCTCGAGCTTGTGCCGGTAGATCAGCACACCTTCGCCCAGCCCGGTATGGCCGGCAAAGACGTTCTCGGCGACCGAGAGCTGCTCCAGCACCTCGATCTCCTGCGGCACATAGCCGACGCCGGCAGCGCGCGCCGCAGCCGGCGAGGCGAAACTGACGCTGGCTCCGGCAAGCGTGATCTCACCGCTGAAGGAGCCGGCCGGGTGGACGCCGTTGAGGATCTTCACCAGCGTCGACTTGCCGGCGCCGTTCTGGCCGAGCAGCGCGTGGATTTCGCCCGGCAAGACGTTGAAATCGACGCCGCGCAACGCCTGTACGCCGGCGAAGGCCTTGACGATGCCGCGAGCGGAAAAGATCGGGTCCATGGGCTGCCTTGGTTGATCTGTCCGGGAGGAAACCGCGCCGGTCCCGGGTCAGGGGGACCGGCGCGGCGGGAGGGCCGGCTTACTGGCCGGCGCTTTCGAGCATCGCGTAATAGGGGTCGAGGTCGGCCGCGGTGATCACCTTCGAAGGCAGCACGTTCATGTATTGGACCGTCTCGCCCTTGGCCAAGGCGCCGAGCAGTTCAGCGACCTTGGCGCTTTCTTCATAGAGCGGCTGCGCGACGATACCGTAGGCGGCGCCGGACTTCACCAGGTCGAGGTTCTGGCGGATGTAATCCATGCCGATGATCACCACGTCGCGGCCGGCTTTGCGGGCAGCGCCGGACCAGGTCTGGATCGAGTTGCCGGTGGTGCCGAAAGCAGCAGTGACATCCGGGTTGCCCTGGAGGATAGCGATGGCCTTGCCCTCGGCGGCAGAAGGCTCGAATCCTTCCATCTGCGTCTCGAGCACTTTGATATCGGGGTACTTTTCCGCAATGGTCTTGCGGAAGGCGTCCGACATGGCGTTTTCGGTGTCGTTGGAGGCGCCCTGGGTCAGGGCGACGGTCCCCTTGCCGCCGAGCTTATCGCCGATGGCGATGGCCGCATTGGTGCCGGCAGCCGCGATATCCTGCGCGGCAGCGGCCTTCAGTCCCTCGACCGAACCCTCGGGCGGCAGGACGTGCCAGGTGACGACCGGCAGGCCTTCCTTGGCGAGCTTGGTGATGTAGGAGTAGATTGCGGGATCGGGACCATAGACGCCGACCGCATCGAACTTGGTGCGCGACAGGGCGGCTTCGGCGAGCGGCAGGGTGGCCGGGATGTCCCAGTTGGTGGCGGAGGGGTCGCCCACCACTTCGCAGGTGTAGCCGAGCTCCTTGCACTTATCGAGGAAGCCCGCCTGCATCAGCCGGTGCACCGGGTGATCCTTCATCGCCTGCACCCAGAGCAGCTTGACCTCCTGGGCAGAGCTGGCCCCGGCAGTGCCGAGACCGGCGAGCAGCGCCGTGACGCCGAGCAGGCCTTTCACCAATCTGCGCTTCGAGATGTTCATGGTTCCTCTCCTCCATTGGCCCGCGGGTTTTCGCGTGGCATTGAACGGTTGTGCGGCGCCCGCTCAGGCGCCGGATGTCTTGCTGGCCTGGGTGCCGGCCTTCCTGGCCGCAGCGGTCTTGGCGCCGGCGCCGACGGTGAAATAGCGGCGGCGCAGGATGTCGAGACCGACCGCGAGCACCATGATCACGCCCACCGCGATCTGCTGCCAGTTGGAGTTCACCCCGATGACCACGAGGCCCGACTGCACCACCTTGAGCATCAGGATACCGACGACACCGCCGGCAATGGTGCCGGCGCCACCGAACAGGCTGACGCCGCCCACCACCACACCGGCGATGACGATGAGCTCCCAGCCCGAGCCGATCGAAGTGGTGCCTGACTGCAGGTCCGCCATCACGAACATGCCGGCGACGGCCGACAGCGCGCCGACAGTGATGAAGGCGCCGATCTTGTAGATGGTGGTGTTGATGCCGACGAGGCGCGCCACTTCGGGGTTGCCGCCGGTGGCATAGAGGTTGCGGCCGAGCACGGTGCGGCGCAGCACGAAATCGGCGACGATGGCGGCGACGATGAAGAAGGCAAAGCTCCAGCCCAGCCCGAAGGCGAAGGTGCTCATGCCGAAATCGGAGACTTCCTTGGGCAGCGGATAGACCGGGTAGCCCCCGGTGACGAGTTGGATCAGCCCCTGCCCGATGAACAGCATGCCCAGGGTCTGGATGAAGGCCGGTATCCTGAACTTGACGACGATGATGCCGTTGATCAGCCCGATCAAGGCGCCGACGCCCATGCCGCCGAGAATGGCAAGCGGGACCGGCCATGCGAGCGCCGTCATCAGTTGCGCGGCGATCACCGCCGAAACGCCGGCGACCGAGCCGACCGACAGGTCGAACTCGCCGGCGACCAGCAGGATGGTCTGGCCGATGGCGATGATGCCGACGAACGAGACCACATTGAGGATGGCGCGGATGTTTCGCTCGGACAGGAAGGCCGGTTGCAGGAAATAGAAGAAGGCGACCAGCAGCAGCAGCGCCGCGATAACCCCGACCTCGCCGATGGCGATAAAGCCGATCGCCCGGCTGCGCAGCGAGGGCGTGTTCGGGTCGTCGGTCGTGGCTGGCGCCGCGCTGTTCATAACTGGTCCTCCCTGATGCGGCGGCGCTGTTGCGGAGTTTCCGGTCAGCGCTTCGTCGCCCCTCCATCAGCTATTATACTATTATAAGTGTCAAGACCTCTCGTGCAGTGGTCAGACCACTTTCCAGCAAGTCCCCGTAACAACATCAATGGTACCGGAACCATCAGCTACCGTCAAAGACTTTGGTACCGGAACCAACGCTGGCGCGAAGCGGTTGCCGGGGCTATGATTCCGGCGTTTCGGAGAGCGACGCATGGCCAGATCGGAAGACGGCGGCAACGAAAAGAAGCCGCTGGAGCGGTTGGGAGTGCGCGAGATCGCCAAGCGGGTCGGCGTTGCGCCGATGACCGTTTCGCGCGTGCTCTCCAACCCCGACATGGTCGCCCCCGCCACCCGCGCCAAGGTGCTGGAAGCCATCGAAGCGGCGGGCTTCGTGCCCAACCGGCTGGCTTCGAGCATGAAAGGCAATGGCCGGATGATCGGCACGGTGGTGCCGCCGCTGATCAATTCGGGCATCGCCGAACAGGTGCAGGGCATGTCGGACGAGTGCCAGCAGGGCGGCTACTCGATGCTGCTGGTGCAGGGCGAGTTCACCATGGAAGCAGAGGAGGCCTCGATCCGCACCCTGCTCGGCTGGCGGCCGGCGGGCATGATCCTCCAGAGCTTCGTGCAGAGCGAAGTGGCGCGGCAGCTATTGGTATCGAGTGGCGCGCCGGTGGTGGAAATCTCCGAGATCAAGGGTCGGCAGCCGATCGACATGGTGGTGGGTGTGTCGAACTTCGAGACCGCCTACGCGATGACCATGCATCTCGCCGCCAAGGGCTATAAGCGCATCGGGTTCGTGTCGACGCCGATCCACGGCAATGACCGGCTGCAGCAGCGCCGCACCGGTTACCATGCGGCGCTCAGCGAACTGGGCATCGAGAACCACGCCTCGATGGAGGTGGAGGTGCCGATCACCGCCGCCGGCGGGGCGCAGGCGCTGGCAACGCTGACCGAGCGACACACCGATATCGACGCGATCTTCTTTTCTTCCGACACGCTGGCGATCGGCGCGGTGCAGGAATGCCACCGCCGCGGCTGGGCTATCCCGGACCGGATCGGCATTGCCGGCTATGGCGACATGGACCTTGCGGCGCAACTCTACCCGCCACTCACCACGGTGAAGGTCAACCGCTACGAGATGGGCCGGCGCGCCGTTCGGCAGCTGCTCGATCGTCTCGGCGGCAAGCAGAAGCTCGCGACGATCACCAGCCTGGGGTTCGAGATTGTCGATCGGGAGAGTGCTTAGGGGTCGGAAAGGCCCCCTCAAGCGCCGCTACGCGGCGACCTCTCCCCCAAGGGAGAGGTGGCGCAGGGGCACGATCTCGCCACCCGGTCACCTCTCCCTGGGGGGAGAGGTCGGCCGAAGGCCGGGTGAGGGAGCCTTTTCCTAGCCCTTCACCTTCGCCTTGTTCTGCGCATCCGTCCCCAGCCGCTGTTCCCAGCCCTCGGTGTGCACGTTGAGATAGGCATGCGGGTCGTATGGATGTTGCTTGATGGCGTCGATGTTGAGATCGATGCCGAGGCCCGGCGCATCCGGCAGCGACAGGTGGCCGTTCCTGGGATCGATGCTCGGCCGCCAGGTGACGAGGTCGAAGGTCCAGGCGTCGTTGAAGGCGTCGAAATGCTCCTGGATCAGGAAGTTCGGCACGGCCGCCGCCAACTGCAGGCACACCGCCGTCGCTACCGGTCCACCGCTCTGGTGCGGCGCGATGTGACTGCCATGCGCCAAGGCGAGGTTCGCCACCTGCATGGACGGGCCGATGCCGCCCAGCGACATGGGCTCGGGCTGGAAGATGTTGACGCCGCCGCCGGCGGCGAGCGCATAGAACTGGCCGACGGTGTCGAACATTTCGCCGGTCGCCACCGGAATGGGCGAGCGATGCGCCACCTCATGCACGGTCTCCTGCCGGTCGCGCGAGGTCGGTTCCTCCCACCAGTAGATATCGAGATCGGCGAAGCGCTCAGCCGCCTTCAGTGCGGCAATTTCGGTGAAACGGGCATGCACGTCGATGAGGATGCGGGTGTCACCCGGCAGCTCGTCGCGCAGCTTGCGGCAGATCTCGTAGCTGAGTTCGAGCTCGTCGCGCGAGATGAAGCCCTGCGCTGTGCCGAACGGGTCGAGCTTGAACGCTCTAAACCCCTTCGCCAGCACGGCTTTGGCCGCCTCGAGGAAGTGCTCCGGCGTACGCTCGGTGCGATACCAGCCATTGGCATAGCCGAGCACGCTGTCGCGCACCTGGCCGCCGAGCAACTGGTGGATCGGCACGCCGAGGCTCTTGCCGAGGATGTCCCAGCAGGCGACTTCGACCGCCGCCATCACGGTGCGATGGATATGGCCGCCATCGAGCGACACGCTGTCGAGCATGCGCTTCCACAGCGCGCTGATGCGGCGCGGATCCTGGCCGATGACGAGATGCTTCAGCTCATGCACCCCGGCTTCGGTGGTGGCGATGAAGCCGTTCAGCGTGCCCTCGCCGATGCCGTAGATACCGGCATCGGTATGCACCTTGACGAACAGCCAGTTCTTCCAGCCGGCGCCGACGGTGAAGGTTTCGATCTCGGTGATTTTCATGTGCTTTCTTCCCCTCGGCGCGTGGGCCCCAAACTCGATGGCGCTATTGCAGCCCCGCTATCCTCTCAACCACCGCTTCGACCGTCAGCCCGTATTTTTGCTGCAGGGTCGGGACGGCGCCGCATTCGATGTAGCGGTCGGGCAGGCCGATGCGGGTGACCTTCCTCACGATCCCGGCATCGAACAAGGCCTCGACCACCAGGCTGCCGAGTCCGCCGACGATTACATGGTTCTCGGCGGTCACCACCTGGCCGACCGACGCAGCAAAGCCAGCGACGGCTTCGCTGTCGAACGGCTTGATGGTCGGGACATGGAGGACCGCGACAGAGATGCCGCGTTTTTCCAGCAGGGTTGCGGCGTCGATGGCGCGTTCGCTCATGAAGCCAGTGGAGATGATGCCGACGTCCTTGCCATCACGCAGGGGCCGGGCCTTGCCGATCTCGAACCTGTAGCCGGGCTCGAGCACCACCGGCACGGCGCCGCGCAACAGGCGCATATAGACCGGGCCGTGATGGTCGGACATCGCCATCGTGGCCGCGTCGATTTCGGTGGCATCCATCGGATCGATGATGGTGAGGCCGGGGACCATCCGCATCAGCGCCAAATCTTCGATCGCCTGATGGGTGCCGCCATAGCCGGTGGTCAGCCCGGGCAGCCCCGCGATGATCTTCACATCGAGGTTGGAGTGGGCCAGCGCGATGGCGACGAAATCGAAGGCGCGGCGGCTGGCGAACACGCCATAGGTGGTGGCGAAGGCTTGCTTGCCCGTCCGCGCCAGCCCCGCCGCGACGGCGACGAGGTTCTGCTCGGCCATGCCGACATTGAAGAAGCGATCGGGGTGCGCGTCGCGGAACGGGTGGATGTCGGTATATTTGCCGAGATCGGCGGTGAGCCCGACAATGTGCTGCCGCTGCTGCCCGAGCCGGACGAGTGCCTTGCCGAATGGGGCATCGACCGATTGACGACCGCCGCCGGGGGCTTCGTTCTCGCCCATGGCCAGGGTGCGGCCGGCTTCCATGACGCGGCTCATTGCGTGGCTCCCACGCTTTGCTCGAATTCGGCGATGATCGAATCCCACTGGCCGACATCGACGCGGAAGAAGTGCGATTTCTCGCTCTGTTCGATGCGACGAACGCCCTTGCCGGGGAGAGTGCGAAGCACGATGGCTTTGGGTTTGCCGTTGCGGTGACGGGCACTGGACAGCGTCGTCACCACGGCGTCCATATCGTTGCCGTCGATCTCGAAGGTTTCCCAGCCGAAACTCCGCCATTTGTCGGCGACCGGCTCCATGTCGAGCACCACGGGGCCATCGGCCTGAATGCCGTTGCAGTCGACCAGCGCCACCAGCCCATCGAGCCGGAAATGGCTGGCGGACATCGCAGCCTCCCAGGTCGAGCCCTCCTGCATTTCGCCATCGGAGAGTTCGACGAAGACGCGGGCGTCCGAACGATCGAGCCGCAGCCCGAGCGCCTGCCCGACCCCCTGCCCCAGCCCGTGGCCGAGCGAGCCGCCGATCACCTCGACCCCGGGCGTCGTATCGAGGGTCGACATCTCGAGCCGGCTGTTGTCGGCGCCATAGGTGACGAGTTCCGCCACCGGGATGATGCCGGCTTCGGCCAGCGCCGCCCAGAGTGCGATCGAGTAGTGTCCGGTCGACAACAGGAAGCGGTCGCGGTCGGCCCAGCCCAGATTGTCCGGATCATAGCGCAGTTCGTGGAAATAGAGCGCGGTGAGCGCATCGGCGATGCCGAGGCCCTGGCCGATATAGCCGGCGCCTTGGCCCCGAGCCATGGTCAGCATATGGCGGCGCAGCGCTGTGGCGCGCTGCTTGAGCGCGCCGATATCGGCCTCGGCGGGCGGCGAGTTGCGGGTCATCAGATCAATCCTTGTCGAGGCCGCCGGACATGTTGAGCCGCTCGGCGGTCATGTAGCGCGGGGAATCGAGGCAGAGCCACACCACCGCTTCCGCCACCTCGCCGATCTCGGCGCGACGGCCGAGCGGCACGCGGCGGGTGCGCTCGTCGAGAAAGGCCTTGAGGTCGTTGCTGCGGCCGTTGACGCGGGCGAGCTCGACTTCGGTCGAGCGCTGCATCTCGGTATCCATCATGCCGGGCGCCAGCGAGTTCACCAGCACGCCATAGGGCGCCAGCGCCACCGCGAGCGCCCGGGTGATCGAATCCACCCCGGCCTTGCTGGCGGTGTAGGCGGTGTAGTCGGGCAGCGCCATGCGCGAGCCCGGCGAGGTGATGTTGACGATGCGGCCGGCGCGCTGCTCGCGCATCACCCGGCCGGCGGCCTTCGACGCCATGGCGAGCGCCGTGACGTTGAGCGCCAGGGTGCGGGTCCAGGATTTGTAGCTCGACTCGAGAAACGGCTCGATGACGCCGTAGCCGGCATTGTTGACCAGGATGTCGATGCCGTCCCAGTGCGCCACCACCTTGTCGACGGCCGCTTCGGGGGCGCCCTCGAGGGTGAAATCGCCGACGATCTCGAGCACCTGCCCGCCGGCATGCTCGACCAGGCGGGCCGTTTCCGCCGTGCCGGCAGCGTTGATGTCGGCAATGGCGACGGCGCAACCGCGGCCCGCCAGCTGGATGGCAACCTCGCGCCCCAGGCCACCGGCCGCGCCGGTGACCAGCGCGCGTTTCAGGATCGCCGTGTTGGTACTCAAATCCGCATCCCCCCTGGACGTCTTGACGCGACTGATACCGGTACCATAAATTGAAGTCAACGGGCTTGGGAGGGTTCGAATGAAAGTCACTGCGCTCGAGACACTGATGATCGCCGAGTTCCCGTTCCTGTTCTGGCTCAGGGTACATACCGACGTGGGGATCGTCGGCACCGGCGAGACGTTCTGGGCGCCGGGACCGGTGGCGAGCTACATCCACGACAATGTGGCGCCCTACCTGATCGGCAAGGACCCCAGGGATATCGAGCTGCACGACCGGACGCTCGGGAGCGTCTACGTCGGGGCGCGCGACTCGGGCGCCGAGGTGCGTGGCAACTCGGCGGTGAACATCGCGCTGTGGGATATTTACGGCCAGGCGCTGGGCGAGCCGCTGCGGCGGCTATTGGGCGGGCGGACGCACCAGTCGGTGCCGATCTACAATACCTGCGCCGGCTACAAGCATGTGCGCGCGAGCAAAAGAAACGCGCTGTTCGAGCGCACCGAGGACTGGTCGCTGACGGCCGGCGACTCCAACGACGGACCATATGAGGATCTGCTGGCCTGGCGGTTCGACGCGGGCAAGCTGGCGAAGAGCCTGCTGTCGGAAGGCATCGGCGCAATGAAGATCTGGCCGTTCGACATCGCCGCCGAGGCCTCGAACGGCACGCGCATTTCGCTCGGCGACCTCGACAAGGCGCTGGAGCCGTTCAAGCGGATCCGCGACGCGGTCGGGCGCGACATGGAAATCATGGTCGAGCTGCACGGGCTCTGGACCTTGCCACCGGCATTGCGCATCGCCGAGGCACTGAAGCCCTATGACGTGGCGTGGCTGGAAGAGCCGATCCGCTACAACGAGTTCGACGCAATGGCGGAGCTGGCGCGGCATACCTCGATCCCGATTGCCGCTAGCGAGCGGCTGGCCTCGCGGCAGATGTTCAAGCAGCTGATCGACAAGCGCGCCGCATCGGTGATCATGATCGACCTCGCCTGGTGCGGCGGACTTTCCGAGGCCCGCAAGATCGCCAACCTGGCGGAAGCGAGCGAGCTGCCGGTGACGCTGCACGATTGCACCGGGCCGATCGTCTATGCCGCGAGCTGCGCACTGTCGGCGACGCTGCCCAACGCCATCTACCAGGAAGCGGTGCGGGCCTATTTCACCGGCTGGTACACCGAGATCGTCGCCGATCTGCCGCCGGTGACGGATGGCCGGGTGGCGCCGCTCGATGGCGCCGGACTGGGGATGCGGTTGCGGGACGAGTTGTTCACGCGGGCAGATGCGACGGTGCGACGGACGGGGGCGATCTGAGGACTCGCCGCACACACTGAGCGGCACCTCCCCCCTTGTGGGGGAGGCTGGGAGGGGGGAGCCACGTGCACCGGCTCCGTGTCGGGCACCAACATCGAGCTTGCGGCTCCACCCCCTCCCGCCCTCCCCCATCAAGGGGGAGGTGTTGGACCGGTGGGGGTCGCGGGATCGCGCCCGGCCTACCCCCGCAACTCCCCCACCGCTGCCTTCAGCCCCTTGAGCACCAGCGCAGTATCCACCCCAGCTCCGACCAGCGTCACGCCGCGACCGATCCACCGGCGGGCGGCATCGGCGGTGCCGGCGAAGATGCCGGTGGTAACGCCCGCGGCTTTGCAGGCATCGATCACCTGCTCGATCGTCGCGACGACCTTGGGGTGCCCCATCTCGCCCGGCACGCCGAGGGCATGCGACAGGTCGAGCGGGCCGAGGAAGATGCCGTCGAGGCTCGGCAGCTGCAGGATCCCGGGCAGAGCGGCGACGCCGCCGGCGCCTTCCACCATCAGCAGCACGGCGACGTCGCGATTGGCGTCGGCGAACCATTCGGTGCGGCCGGAATAGTCGGCGCCGCGGACGAAGGAGTTGGCGCCGCGATTGCCGTCAGGGGCGAACCGGGCAGCGCGCACGGCGCGTTCGGCCTCGGCGACGGAGCCGATCTGCGGCACGATCACCCCGGCGGCGCCGGCATCGAGCGCGGCGCCGATCTCGGTGGGCTCGCTGCTGCGCACCCGCACCAGCGGGTAAATGCCGCGCGCCATGGCGGCGAGGACCAGCGGGCCGAGTGCTTCGCTGCCATGCGCGCCATGCTCGAGATCGAGGATGACGCCGTCATAGCCGGCGAGCGCGATCAGTTCGACCAGTTCCACCGACGGAATGATCGAGAACGGCGCCAGCAGCGGCGCAGCGGTTTTGAGACGCGCACGAAGCGGTGGCAATGGCATGGGCAGCCTCCCTGTTGCGGCCTCTTCCTAGCTCGGGTCGCGGGTCCAGGCGACAGGAACTTTCCGCCTAGACATTATGCTATTATAATCTATGTTCGAAAGTGAGCACGTAGATCGGACCCGGAATCGGGACGGTGCAGGGAGGCGTTCAGGTGGCGATTTCGGCGATGCGCAAGGGCACGCAGCAGGCTGGCGCGGGCAATCTGCCCGACAGGCAGGTGCTGATGGGCCTGTTCGAGCAGATGGTGCTGCTGCGCAAGTTCGAGAGCGTCGCACAGGTCGCCTGTCGCAAGGGCGAAACCCCCGGATTTCTGCATCTGTATATCGGCCAGGAAGCAACCGGTGTGGGCGTCTGCGCACATCTGCGGCGCAGCGACTGGGTCACCTCGACACATCGTGGGCACGGGCACGCGCTGGCCAAGGGCGCCGACCCCCGGCGGGTGATGGCGGAGCTGTTCGGCAGGGCGGACGGCATCTGCGGCGGCCGCGGCGGCACCATGCATCTCTATGATCGCTCGGTCGGGCTGTTCGGCACCAACGGCATTGTCGGGGCCGGCATCGGCCACGCCGTCGGCATCGGCATGAGCGCCCGGGCGCAGGGTCGCGACGATATCGGGGTGGCGTTTTTCGGCGATGGCGCCGCCAATCACGGCGCCTTCCACGAAGGCCTGAACTTTGCGGCGGTGAACCGCGCGCCAACGGTGTTCGTGTGCGAGAACAACCTCTACGCCACGGCGACGCCGCTCAAATCCATCACCCTCAACCCCGAGATCGCCAGCAAGGCCGCCAGCTACGGCATGCCGGGCGTGGCCGTGGACGGCAACGATGTGTTCGCGGTGTGGCTGGCGATGAAGGAAGCCACCGAGCGGGCCCGCTCGGGCAAGGGTCCGACGCTGATCGAAGCCAAGACCTATCGCACCGTCGGACACCACGAGGGCGACCCGGTGATCGGCACCTACCGCACACAGGAAGAAGTCGACGCCTGGCTGAAGCGCGATCCGATCGACATGTTTAGGAAGCGCCTGGTGGAGGATTACGGCATCGCCGACGCCGACGATCTCGCCGATATCGAATCGCATATCGACAAGGTGGTGCAGGAGGCGCTGGAGTTCGCCCGCAGCTCGCCCGAACCCGACCCTTCGACGGTGCGCCGGCATGTCTATGCCAATCCGATCAACCCGCCGGAAGCGCTCAAGGCGCGCGCCGTTGGCGAGACCCGGGTGCAGGGTTGGCTCGAGGCGGTGCGCGACGGCATTGCCGAGGAAATGCGGGCCAACCCGGCGATCCTCTACTTCGGCGAAGGTACCGGCGAGCGCGGCGGCAGCTTCGCCCACACCAAGAACCTCTGGCACGAGTTCGGAGCCGACCGGATGGTCGACACGCCGATCTCAGAGCAGGGCTTTACCGCCGCCGCGGTCGGCGCTTCGGCAACCGGCACGCGCACCGTGTCGGACCTGATGTTCGCCGATTTCGCCTTCGAGACCACCGGGCAGATTTTCCTGCAGGCGGCGAAGCTCCGCTACATGAGCAATGGCGAGATGAGCGCCCCGATGGTGGTGCGCGCCGGCGCCGGCGCGCTGCGCAGTTCCGGCCCGCACCATTCGGGCATGTACCATCCGCTGTTCGCGCACATGCCGGGCCTGATCGTTTGCGTGCCGTCGAACCCCGCCGATGCCAAGGGGCTGATGAAGACGGCGCTGCGCGGCGCCGATCCGGTGATCATGCTGGAGCCCAAGGCGCTGTTTGCCTCGAAGGGCCCGGTGCCGGTCGGTGAAGAGCACTACGTGCCGTTCGGCTCGGCCCGCATCGCGCGCGCCGGCAAGGATATCACCGTCGTCGCGGCCGGACAGATGGTGGCGCGGGCGCTGGAAGCAGCCGACCTGCTGGCCGCTCAGGGCACCGATGTCGAAGTGGTCGACCTCCGCACCATCATGCCGCTCGACGTCAACACCATCGTCGAGAGCGTGAAGAAGACCCACCGCCTGCTGGTGGTGGACGAGGCCTGGGCGATGTGCGGCATGGGCGGCGAAATCGCCCAGACCATCAATGAACTGGCCTATGACGAGCTCGACGGTCCGGTCGGTCGGTTGCACACCGCGCCGGTCTCGCACCCGTTCGCACCGGTGCTGGAGCGCGCCATGCTGATCGATGCGGCGCAGATCATGGAGGGCGTGCGCAACATCATCGCCGGCAGGGCGCCGGTGCCGGACCACTGGCACACCACAGGCATCATCGCCGAGGCTGCAGCCGCGATCCCTGCTCCGGTGTCGGTGCCGGCCCCCGCGGCGGCGCCGGTCGTTGCCCCGAACAGCGACGACGAGCCGATCAACATGCCGTTCGGCGACCTCACGGTATCCGAGGGCACGCTGGTCAAATGGCTGAAGGCGGTCGGGGACGCGGTGAAGGAAGGCGACGTGGTCGCCGAGATCGAGACCGACAAGGCGGTGGTCGAGATCGAGGCGCCGGCTTCGGGTACCCTCTGCGCCATCGACCAGCCGGTCGGTGCGGTGGTGCCGATGGGCGGCCGCATCGGCGGTATCCGGAAATAATCAGCGACTGCCGAGGGCAGCGGAGGAAGCAATGAAGATTCTGTGCGTCAACTGGCAGGCTGCCGACGATGCCGAGCTGGAACGCCAGCACTACCCGGATGTCGAGTTCATCCTCGCCCGTTCGACGGCGGATGTCGCAGCGGTGCTCGATCCAGAGGTGGCCAAGACCGTCGACGCCGTGATCAACCACTCGCCGACGCTGAACGTGCCGCTGCCGCCGACGGCGTTTGCCAATGCCAGGATCGCGGTGCGCTCGGGTGTCGGCTTCGACAACATCGACACCGCCGGCTGGGGGGCCCGCAACATCCCGGCCTGCAATGTACCGGATTACGGCACCACGGAAGTCGCCGACCACGCCATCGCGCTGATGCTGGCGCTGACCCGCGGCACCTACACCTATCCGGCCGAGATCGCCGTGGACGGCCTTGAAGGCTGGCACTTCTCCAAGGCACCGCTGATCCGCCGGCACAAGAACGCGACGTTCGGCGTCATCGGGCTCGGCCGTATCGGGCTCGCCGCAGCGCGGCGCGCCGCCGCCTTCGACATGAAGGTGGTGTTCTACGATCCGCACCTGCTTTCGGGCGTCGACCTCTCGACCGGCTACGAGCGGGTGCATTCGCTGAACGAACTGATGGCGCGGGCCGACGTGGTGTCCGTGCACGCGCCGCTCAGCAGCGAGACGCGCGGACTGCTCGGCACCGAGGCGTTCGCCGCGGCCAAGCCCGGCTTGATCGTGGTCAACACGGCGCGCGGGCCGATCATCGATGTGTCGGCGCTGGAAGCGGCGATGCGCAACGGAACAGTAGCGGGCGCCGGGCTCGACGTGCTGCCGAACGAGCCGGGCGATCTCGAGCATCCGCTGCTCAAGGCCTGGCGCGCCAACGAGCCGTGGATCAAGGACCGCTTGATCGTCACTCCGCATGCGGCCTTCTACAGCCCGGCCTCGATGATCGACTTGCGGCTCAAGTCGATCGAGGTGATCCACGCCTACCTGACCGAGGGCCGGCTCACCAACTGCGTCAACCGCGAATACCTGCAGCGCTGATGCCCGCCACCGTGCTCCAGCCGCGTCGCGCCGCCTCGCCCTATGCCCGTCGGCTGGCGCGCGAGCGCGGCCTCACGCTGGAGGAGCTCAAAGGCTCCGGGCCGAACGGTCGCATCGTCGCGGCCGATATCGAGGCCTATGTGACCCGCCCCCCTGCCCCCGTGGCAGCGAGCGGTCCGCAGACGTCGGCGCTCGGCACCACCGTTCAGCTCACGACATTGCTGCAACTGCTCGCCGGCTTTGCCGATGCCGATACGCCGTTCACCGTCGAAGACGTGGTGCTGCGCGCGGCCGGATGCGCGCTCGACGACGTGCCGGAGAGCCATAGCCTCGCCGGCGCCCCCGTGGCGCTGGAGCAGCAGGCCGGGCAACTGGTGTTTGCCGAGATCCGCAAGGGCTCGCTCGGGCCGTTGCGGGCGAGGCGGCTCAAGGCGCTCGAGGCCGGCGGCGACCAGTCGTCGGAACCGGCGGCGCTGTCGCTGAAGCTACTGGCCGCCTCGGACATCCGGCCCGTGGTGATGCCGTTGAAGCCCGGCCGCAACATGCGGCTGGTGCTGGCGACCGGACCGGCGACAGGAGAATGCCTGTTGTCGTTCGACGCGGCGCAGGTGAGCGAGGAAGCGGCGACGGCGTTGCTGACGCGCTTCAAGGCGTATCTGGAGCTGCCGCTGCGATTGTTGGCTTAGCAATTTCGGCAGGGCGAGCCACAACACTGGCCCATCCACCGCGTGTGAGCGCGCAGTGTTATCTCATCCGCCCTCACTTACTCGGGGACGGCGTGAACACAGCGGTTCGCGAGTCATAGATCGTGCTATTATCATAGCCACACCTGTGGGGCTGGCTGAGTATATGGACGACCTGAGCGCAACGATCGACCTCCTGCCCAAGCGCGTGCTGGCGCGGGCGCAGGGACCGCTGTACCGGCAGCTCGCCGACATCCTGCGAGAGCCGATCGCTTCCGGGGCGTTTCCGGTCGGTGGCGAGCTCCCCAAGGAAGCGATGCTTGCCGAACGCTTCGGGGTCAGCCTGATCACCGTGCGCCAGGCGCTGCGCGATCTCGAGGCCGACGGACTGATCAAGAAACGCTCGGCCAAGCCCGCCGTCGTCACCTCGGCAGCGCCGCCGGTGACGCTGAGCTGGACCTTCAAGAACTTCGCCGACATGGCGGCCTTCACCAGGGACGCGTCGCTGAAGATCAAATCCTACAAGAAGGAGCTGTCGCCGCTGCTGCAGCGGCATTTCGGGCTGGGCAAGGACGAGCCGGGTTATTGCCTGCGCTCGATCCTGTCGGTCGGCAAACAGAAGAAGGCGCAGATCACCACCTACTTTCCGCCCGACCTGGGCGGGCAGCTGAAGAAGGAAGACTTCAACGACGTGCTGATCTTCCGCGCGGTGCAGCGCCGGCTCAATATCCGCATGGCGGTGGCGCATTGCACGGTGCGGGCCGAACTTGCCGATGACGACGTGGCCGCGGATCTCGGCGTCGCCAGGGGGTCGGCCATTCTAGCGGTCGAGATGCTGTATCAGTCGGCCGACCAGCAGAACGTCGAGTTCTCGATCGCCCGGCACCCGGCCGACATCTTCTCGATCACCTACGACGCGCCGAACGATCTCGTCTGAGGGCGTGTCGGTCTGCATGGCACCATGCCGGATAGACAGTCCAGTAAAATTATAATAGCATCATAGCTGGCTCGAGACGTGCGCAGGAAAGTAGCGCCGCTCGGACTGGAGCGCCGGCGGTCTACGCCCGCTTTCGAGGGAGACTGGTAGTCCATTTCTGACGTCTGAGCCGGCCCGGCCCTGTTTGACAGGGTCGATTGGTACCGGTATCAATTGGCCGCGGGCATCGCAGTGAAGACGGGAGGGACCGTCGCGACCCGCACATGGGAGGATCATCTGATGAAACTGCACTCAGTGCTGATGTGTGCGGCGCTGGCCGTCACGTCCTTGTCGGCAGGCGTGGCGCCGGTCGTGGCACAGGACAAGAAGCCGTACGTCATCTATCTCAGCAACAACTTCGTCGGGAACGACTGGCGACAGCAGATGCAGCGCGTCGCGCAGGTCTCGGTGGACAAGGGACCGCTGGCCGGCCGGGTCGAACTGCATATCGAGGTGGTCGAGAACACCGTTCAGGCGCAGATCAACTCGCTCAACAATATCATCCGCGAAAAGCCCGACGCGATCCTGGTCGATGCGGCGTCCGACACGGCGCTCAATCCGACGATCAAACGGGCCTGCGATGCCGGCATCGTAGTGATCAGCTTCGACCAGGTGGTGACCGAGACGTGTGCCCTCACCCTCGCCTCGAACTGGGCGCGCATCCCGGCAGTGATGGCCGAGTGGATGGCAGTGCAGCTCGGCGGCAAGGGCAACGTGCTGGTCGATCGTGGCCTCGCCGGTGCGCCGATCTCGGCGCAACTGCAGGAAGGCTACGAGGCCGTCCTGAAGAACTATCCCGATATCAAGGTCGTGGGTTATTATAACGGCGACTATGCGCTCGGGCCCGAGCAGGCCGGCGTCGCCTCGCTGCTGGCGGCCAACCCGCAGGTCGACGGCATCCTGACCCAGGGCTATGGCTCGGGCGCCATCCAGGCGCTTAAGGATGCCGGTCGGCCGATGGTCCCCGTGGTGGGTTTCTCCTACAACGTCGCCGCGCTGACCTGCGCCGACAGCGGCGCGAAATGCATTCTCGGCTCCAACCCGGCGTTCCTCTCGTCGGAAGCCATCAAGCTGGCGGTCGAGATCCTCGATACCGGCAAGCGTCCGGAGAACCGCTCGGTGGAGGTCGAAGGCGACTTCATCACCACCACGCCGTTCGAGTCGAAGCTCTTCCCCGGCGCCAAGATGCAGACCATCGAGCTCGGCGTGAATGCCTTCCCGGACCAGCCGCCGGGACTGACGCTGCCGATTTCGCCCGACTGGGTGGAGATCACCGCCGCGGAAGCCGCCGGCGTCGCAAAGTAGGACAACGGTCATTTCCATCCCTCCCGGGAGCCCGCTCCCGGGAGGTCCGTCTGTCGGGGCGACGTCAATGCAGCTTATCGAAGTCAACGGGCTGACCAAGCGCTATGGCGGCATCGTCGCACTGAGCGAGGCCAGCTTTTCGGCCCGCGCCGGCGAGGTGCACGCGCTGCTCGGCGAGAATGGCGCGGGCAAAAGCACCTTCATCCAGATCCTCTCCGGCGCCGTGCGGCATGACGGCGGCAGCATCCGGCTCGAGGGCGCCGACTACCGCCCTCCGAACCCGGACGCGGCGCAGGAGCGCGGCATCGCCGCAGTGTTCCAGGAACTGTCGCTGATCCCCGACCTGACGGTCGAACAGAACATCTGGTTCCGGCGCGAACCGCGTAACCGCATCGGCATGGTCGATCGCCGCGAGCTGCGGCGGCGGACCCTCGAACTCCTCGGCAGGTACAAGTTTCCCGTCCTCGCGCCGGAACGCGAGCTGCGGCGGCTGACTCTCGCCGAACGGCAGATCGTCGAAATCGCCAAGGGGCTGGCCAAAGACCCGCGCATTCTCATCCTCGACGAGGCGACTTCTGCGCTGCCGGCGCGCGAGGCCGAATGGCTGCTGGCGCTCACCCGGCAACTCGCCGCCGAAGGGCGGCTGGTGATCTTCATCTCGCACCGCATGGCCGAAGTGCGCGCCATCGCCGACCGGCTGACGATCTTCCGCAACGGCAAGACAGTGGCGGCGCACGAGGCCAATGCGGTGAGCGACGACGAGATCGTGACGCAGATGATCGGCCGGCACCTCGACCGGCTCTATCCCGAGCGCATCGCGACGGCGACAGAACGCGTGGCGCTGCGGGTCAGCGGGTTCGGCAGCGGCTCGCGGTTGGCCGGCGTCGATTTCGCGCTGCGCGAAGGCGAGGTGCTCGGCGTCGGCGGGCTGCAGGGGCACGGGCAGCGCGAGCTGTTCCAGGCCTTGTTCGGAGCCAGCCGTTCCACCGGAACGCTCGAACTATGGGGCAAGCCGTCCAGCATCCGCAATCCACGCGAAGCACTGATCGGACGCGACGGCATCGCGCTGGTGCCGGAGGACAGGCGCGGCCAGGGCCTGCTCCTGAGCAAGAGCGTGCGCGAGAACTTGACGCTTTCGGTGATCCGGCGGTTCTCCTCGCACGGCCTGCTCGACGACAAACGCGAGGCGGCCCTGGTCAACCAGATGATGGACTTCCTGCGCATCAAGGCGGGAACGCCGGAGCAGCCGGCGGGGACACTGTCGGGCGGCAACCAGCAGAAGGTGATCTTCGGCAAGATGCTGCTGACCGAGGCCCGGGTGCTGCTGCTCTACGATCCGACGCGCGGCGTCGATGTCGGGACCAAAGGCGAGATCTTCCAGCTGATGCGTGACCTCGCGGCCAAGGGCTACGCGATCCTCTTCTATTCGAGCGACCTGCCCGAGCTGGTGCATGTCGCCGATCGGGTGCTGGTGCTGCAGAACGGGCGCATCGCGGCGATGCTCGAAGGCGAGCGTATCTCGGAGGAAGGCATCCTCCGCGCCGCCGTACTCGAGAGCGAGGCGGCATGATGACGGCCCCGGCGCTCGAACAGCAGGTCGGCCTAGAGCCGAAGAAGCCCTTAACCAGCAGCTGGCGCGCCAGGTGGCTCGATCGGGCCCCGTTCCTGGTCGCCTGCCTGATGCTGCTGGCGATCGTGCTCGTCTATGGCACGCTGCAGCGCGGCGTGTTCACGCTGGACGAACTCAACCTCGACACCGCGGCGGCGATGACGCTGATCCTCGCGGCGACCGGACAGACGATCGTGCTGATACGCGGCGGGATCGATCTGTCGATCGGCGGGATGATCAGCCTCGGGACGGTGATCGCGGCGACTCAGTTCGGCGAGGATCCCCTCAACGTCGTGCTGTGGGTGGCGATCATCCTGCTGCTCGGCGCGGCGATCGGGGCGATCAACGGGTTGTTGATCTCGGTGCTGAAGCTGCAGCCGTTCCTCGTGACACTCGCAACCTGGTCGATCCTCAACGGGGCGGCGATGCTGATCCTGCCCACCGATGGCGGGCAGGTGCCGGGCTGGTGGATCGGCTTCAGCTATTCGACGCTGTTCGGCCTGTCGGGTCCGGTGTGGGTGCTGATCGGCCTGTTGTTGTTCTGGACCTGGTTCCGCGCGACGCGGGTGGGCCTCACCATCCAGGCGACCGGCTCCAACGAAAAGTCCGCGATCCTGTCCGGCGTCTCACTCACCCGGGTCAACGTCCTGACCTATGGGCTCTCGGGACTGTTCGCCGCTGCAGCGGCGATCTATCTCACGACGCAGACCGGCGGCGGCTCGCCGACCATCGGCAAGGACTACATCCTTCCTTCGGTGGCCGCCGCGGTGATCGGTGGAGTGAGCCTCTTCGGCGGGCGCGGCCATCTCGCCGGCACCATCGTCGGAGCCTTCGTGCTGACGCTGATCGGCAACCTGGTGTTCGTCATGCGCGTCTCGAGCTACTGGCAGCCAGTCGCCTCCGGGGTCATCCTGCTGCTTGCCGTGCTGGCGAGCTCGGTGGCCGAGAAAGCGGCGCGAGGGCAGGCGCAATGAGCGGCTTCGTCTCGCGCAACCGGTTGATCCTCCTTGCCTATCTCGGCATGGTGGCGCTGCTGCTGCTCACCGCCCTGTTCTCGCCGGGCTTCCTGTCGGAGAGCAACCTGCGCTCGACGCTGGTGCTCGCCGCCTTCGTCGGCATCGTGGCGCTGGGGCAGACCTTCGTCATCATCGGCGGCGGCATCGACCTCTCCATTCCGTGGGTGCTCAACTCGGCGGCCGTGCTGATGACCTTGTTCTGCGCCGGGCAGGACCTGCCGCTGGTGTGGGTGGGCCCGCTGATCCTCGCCGGCGGGGCGCTGATCGGCCTGGTGAACGGGGTCGGCGTTGCGCTGTTCGGCGTCCCCCCGATCATCATGACCCTCGCTGCCAACGTCATCCTGCAAGGCCTGATCCTGGTGTTCACCGGCGGCTCGCCGACGCCGTCGGCGCCCGAGCTGATCAAGTTCCTGGCGGTCGGCCGGCTGGGGCCGGTGCCGGTGATCGCGCTGATCTGGGGCGGCCTCGCCATCGTCGCCTCGGTACTGCTGTCGAAGGCGGCGTTCGGGCGGCACCTCTATGCCCTGGGAAGCAGCGCCACCGTGGCGGAGTTTTCCGGTGTGCCGACCAGCCGCACCATCATCCTCACCTACGTTACCAGCGGGCTCACCGCTTCGTTTGCCGGCATGCTGCTGACGGGCTATTCGGGCCAGGCCTATCTCGGGATGGGCGACCCATACCTGTTCACCTCGGTTGCCGCTGTGGCGATCGGCGGTGCGTCGATCCTGGGCGGCAGCGGGCACTATCTCGGCACGATCGCGGGCGCGCTGGTGCTGACCATCCTGACCGGGCTGCTGCCGGCATTGAACCTCTCGAACGGCGCGCTGCTGGTGGTCTACGGCGCGGTGATCCTCGTCACCGTCTCGCTCGGCAGCGAGACCTTCTCGAGCCTGTGGCGGCTCGGAACCAAGAGCAAGAAACCGAACCGCGAGGGGGAGTAGCGCATGGACATCACCTGCGTCGTCGACGCCAGGGCCGAACTCGGCGAAGGCACCATCTGGGACCCCGAGGCGGGGGTGCTGTGGTGGATCGATATCTGGAGCAAGCTGATCCACCGCTACAACCCGAAAACCGGCAAGGACGACACCTGGGAGTCGCCGGAATTCCTCGGCTGCATCGGACTCAGGCAGAAAGGCGGACTCATCGTCACCATGGTGTCGGGGTTCTATTTCTTCGACCCGGCGACCGGTTCGTTCGAGGCGATCGTCGATCCCGAAGCGCACCTCGCCGATACCCGCTTCAACGACGGCAAGCCCGACCGGCAGGGCCGCTTCTGGTCGGGCTCGATGTTCGAAGCGCCGGGAAAGAAAGTGGAGTTTATCGGCTCGCTCTACCGGATGGACAAGGATCTGTCGGTACATCGGATGATCGAGGGCGTCGGCTGCTGCAACGGGCTCGCCTGGAGCCCGGACAGCAGGACGATGTACTTCTCCGACAGTCACACGACGATCGTCCGCGCCTATGACTTCGACCCGGTGACCGGCAACATCGAGAACCAGCGCACCTTCATCGATCTCGATGGCAGCGGCGGCATCGCCGATGGTGCAACGGTCGATGCCGATGGCTGCTACTGGGTGACCATCCCGGTGACCAGCCGGGTGAACCAGTACGACCCCAAGGGCAAGCTGATGCAGTCGATTGTCCTCCCGACGGATCTGCCCACTTGCTGCGAGTTCGGCGGCGACAACCTCGATATCCTCTATGTCACCACCGCCGTGCTGAAGCGCCCGGCGGAGCATTTCGTCGGCCAGAGCAATCCGGGCGGATTGTTTGCCGTCGACGTGGGGGTGACGGGTCTGGTGCTTCCGGCGTTTGGGGGGTGAGAATTCGCCGGTCCCGGCGCCGGGTTTCCCATCGCCCCTGCCGCGGGCGTTGCGACCGTGGGGCCTGCTGCGGGATGGCGGAGGGTTTGTCAATCGCGCCGGGACTGGGCTAAGTGCGGCTGGCGCAAGACAGCCGCCGAGGGAAAAGCATGATCTACGAGTTGCGCATCTATAATTGCCTGCCGGGCCGCATGGCCGATCTGCAGCGCCGGTTCGAGGACCACACGCTCAATATCTGGAAGCGGCACGGCATCGAGCAGGCCGGGTTCTGGACCACCGCGATCGGCACCTCCAACAACGACCTCACCTACATGCTGCGCTGGAACTCGATGGCCGAGCGCGAAACCAAATGGGCCGCGTTCATGGCCGACCCGGAATGGCAGGCGGCGCGCAAGGCATCGGAGGCCAACGGGCCGCTGATCGCCAACGCATCAAGTCAGTTCCTGACGCCGACGAGCTTTTCGAGCGTGAAGTGAGCACGGCGGGTTAGCCGGTGCGGGCTGCCCCCCACCCTTAATCCCTCCCCGCAAGGGGAGGATACCCTCACGCTGATCGCGGTCCATCGTCTCCCTCCCCCTTTGCGGGGAGAGGACAGGGGTGGAGGTCGGCACCCACCAGCCTGGAAGTTAGGAAGGCGCCCCCATCTGACGTCAATTCGTCATGGACATGTCATATCAGGCGTCGGTTCCCCCTCCCAGGCGCGGTGAGTCTTCCGCCGCGCCGCCGCCCGACCCGGAAGCTATGCTCGTGAACACCACCTTCAGGAATGCCCGCCTCGTCTTGCCGGACGCCGTCATCGACGGGGACCTCTCGATTGCCGATGGCCAGATTACGGCGGTGGGGGAAGCGAGCGGGGGCGCCGATATCGACCTCGAAGGCGATTTGCTGCTGCCGGGGCTTATCGACCTTCATACCGACAATATGGAGCACCACTTCCAACCCCGGCCGGGGGTGCGCTGGCCGTCGACGATCAGCGCCGTACTGGCGCATGACTGGCAGATGCTGGGCGCCGGCGTCACCACGGTGCTCGATGCGCTGTCACTGGGCGACTATGACAGCGGCGGGGCGCGCACTGCGATGCTCGACGCGGCGATCACCGGGCTCACCGAGGCGCGCGATGCCGGCCTGGTGAAGGCCAACCACTACCTGCATTTCCGCTGCGAGCTGTCCGACCCGGCGCTGCTCGGTATCGTCGAGCGCCATATCGACAATCCGGCGTTGCGCCTGCTCAGCGTGATGGACCACACGCCGGGACAGCGGCAGTGGCACAACACCCAGCTCTATCGCGAATTCCGCCGCAAGAAGAACTCGCAGGTGTGGACCGACGAGGAGTTCGACGAGTATCTCGCCGGACGGCGGGCCGACCAGACCACCTACGTGGTGCCGGGCCGCGCCGCGATCGGCGCGCTCGGCCGGGCGCGGAACCTCCGCATCGCCAGCCATGACGACACCACCATCGCCGATGTCGAGGAATCCTACGCCGACGGCATCGCCATCAGCGAGTTCCCCACCACGCTGGTCGCGGCGCAGCGGGCGCGCGAATTGAAGATGCAGATCGTCATGGGGGCGCCCAACGTGGTGCTCGGCCGCTCGCACTCGGGCAATGCCAGCGCCGCGAGCCTCGCCGATGCCGGGCTGCTGGACCTTCTCACCTCCGATTACGTGCCGGCCAGCCTGTTGCACGCGCCGTTCATCCTCGCCGGGCGCGGCATGCCGCTGCACGAGGCGATCGCCAAGGTCACGGCCAATGCTGCCGACGCGGTCGGCATGGCCGATCGCGGCCGGCTCGTGCCGGGCCTCAGGGCCGACCTGCTGCGAGTGCGGCTGGTCGGCGAGCAGCCGGTGATCCGCGGCATCTGGGTCGGCGGCAAACAGTTGGCTTGATCTTCCGGACAGGTCGCAGACCTTTCCGGTAGGCACGAGCAAATCAGTGACTCCGGGATGTCGAATAGCCCTCGGCCCGCTCGACCAGTTGCGTTGCCAACCGGAAACGAGCAACGAGGGACCATGACTTTCAACGATGACGAACTGAAGCACTTCGAAGCCGTGGGGGCGGAACTGCCGCCCGGCGGCATCTCCGCCTATGTGGACAATGACGGCGCGCAGATCTGGCACATGAGCTTCGGCTCCGGACCGCCGGTGATCCTGCTGCATGGCGGGCTTGGCCATGCCGGCAACTGGCAGCATCAGATACAGCCGCTTGTCGATGCCGGCCACCAGGTGGTGGTGGTCGACAGCAGGGGACATGGCCGCAGCTCGCGTGACGAACGCCCCTACAGTTACGAATTGATGGCAACCGACGTCTTCGCGGTGATGGACGCGCTGGGGCTCGAGAGGACTGCGGTTGTCGGCTGGAGCGATGGCGCCTGCACCGGCCTGATCATGGCCGACCAGGCGCCGGAGCGGGTAAGCGGGCTGTTCTTCTTTGCCTGCAATGTCGATGACAGCGGCACCTACCCGTTCGAAATGACGCCGGTGATCGGTCGTTGTTTCAATCGGCACGTGAAGGACTATCAGCGGCTGTCGGCGACGCCCGAGGCGTTCCAGCAGTTTTCCGACGCGGTCGGACTGATGCAGCGAACGCAGCCGAACCTGACGGCGGACGATCTTGAGGAGATCGGTGTGCCGGTGACGGTTGCGCAGAGCGAGAACGAGGAATTCATCCGGCCCGAGCACGCGGCATATCTGGCGCGGACCATTCCGGGGGCGCAGTTGGTGACGCTGCGGGGTGTGAGCCACTTTGCGCCACTGCAGCGGCCTGAGGTGTTCAATGCGGAGGTGTTGAAGTTTCTCGCGGGGCTTGGCGCCTAGCCCCGACGTCGGCTCTTCTTCGCTTCTCCCCTCAGGGGAGAAGGTGGCGCGAAGCGCCGGATGAGGGGTGAAGCGGCGCCATACGCGCTCGCTGAGAAGCTGAACCCCTCACCCTAGTTCCGCTAGCGACCTTCGGTCCTAGCTCCACTACCCTCTCCCCTCAGGGGAGAGGGGCCGCCGCCGGCACTATCAGGTCTAGCTCCGCCAGTGCGCCACTGGTTCGCTCAAGGTCTGCAGCGCTTCCGCCGGTTCGCCCTCGATGCGGCGGAGCAGCAGGCGGGTGAGTTCCAGGCCGGCGGCGTAGACGTCTTCCTCGATGGTGTCGACATTGGGGAACACGGTCGACAGGATGTCGGAGGTCTGCTTGCAGATGAAGCCGATGTCGCGGCCGAGCAGCACGCCGCCATCCTCGAGGCCGCAGAGCATCGAGATAGCGCGGGTTTCGCTGTCGCAGATGATGCCGTCCGGCCGGTCCGGCCGGTCGGCGAGATCGCGGCCGAACTGCCGCATCTCGGCCGAGGCCGGGCGGATGCTGTCCTGCACCACGACGCGGCCGGCAATGCCCCGGCGCGCGACGGTACGCTCGAAGGTGCGGGCGATGTTGTGATAGTTGTTGGTGGTGGCGTCGCCGACCGAGATCAGGATGTCGCGCGCTCCGGTGTCGGCCAGCCGCTCCACCGCCAGTTCGGTGAAGGCCTCCGAGTGGAAGTCGTGGAAGGCGTGTGGTGTGAAGAACTCCGTCCGGCCATGGCTGACGAAGGGGAAATCGTGATCCATCATCAGCTGCACACGGCGATCGCGCGCCCCGGTATGGGTGATGATGACGCCGTCGGCGGTGCGGTTCTCGAGAATGTAGCGTACCGTCTCGACCGACCGGCTGCGGTCGAACTCCGGCATGACGGTAAGGTGGTAGCGGGTGCCGCTGATGGCATCGCCGATGCCGCGGATCATATGGCGTGAGAAGTCGATGGCTTCGTCGGAGCCGTCGAGCACCAGGGCGATTACATTGGTCTTGCCGGTGCGCAGGCGCACGCCTGCCCGATCCGGAACATAGCCGAGCTGCGCCGCGGCTTCGGCAACCTTCTTACGGGTCTCTTCCTTCAGCGAGGCGCCGCCGCGCAGCGACAACGACACCGTCGACAGGCTCAGCCCGGTCAGCTCCGAGATGGTCTTCAACGTTGCCCGCTTGCCCGATGGCTTGCGGATGCCTCTGCCGGCGTCTGGCCTGAACTTCGTCATCGTCGCTTCTTGGACCCCGCCTCCTCATACACCGGCCATCGGGTGGCGGGAACCAGAGAAAATTGCATCGATGCAATCTCCATTTGATCGTCGCGGAATGGGAGGCTAGCCTTCATCATATTGATTTTCATGTAGTAAATACGCCTGACGTACGTCACTCGAACAATTTCCAGCCGATCATTGCAACGTTGCAATAAATGCGCTTAGCTCGGCGCGCACTCAGGAGGTGCCGCGCAGCCCGCGCATGAGGACTGCGACGCCAAACCCTTGGAGGAGGAATTCATGCTTAAACGGACTCTGCTGGCGTCTGCGGCGGCGCTTGCTCTGCTGGCCGCCACGGCTCCCGCGCAGGCGGTGAGCATCATGTATGCCGAGTGGCTGGCCTCATTGGTCGAGCCTGGCATCGCCAACTACGAAGCGGCGACCGGCGAAAAGGTCGAGGCGATCAAGCTGCCCGGCGCGGCTTACGACCAGCGCACCTCGCTCGATCTCGCCGCCGGCACCGCCGCCGACGTGATCCAGCTCGACTCGTTCATGGTCTCCGAGTTCGCCTCTTCCGGCTACCTCGAGCCCCTGACCGAGTCCGCCAAGGGCTGGGACCAGTACCAGTACTACATGCCCGGGCTGCTCGAGGTGGCGTCCTATGACGGTCAGGTCTACGCGCTGCCCACCGACACCGACGTGCGCATGCTGTGGTACGACAAATCCAACTTCGAGAAGGCCGGCATCGCGCTGCCATGGGAGCCCAAGAGCTGGGCCGACGTGCTCGACGCGGCGCAGAAGCTCAAGGACGCGGGTGTGAAGTACCCGTTCCAGCTGCCGGCCGGCATCAAGCAGGGCGAAGGCGCCACGATGCAGGGCTTCTACATGGCGCTGCTCGGCGCCGACGTGCCGGAAGGCGACCGCAACCGCCTGCTCAACCGTGAAACCGGCCAGTGGATCGGCGACAGCCCGGCGATCCGCAAGACGCTGGAGCTCTATCGCAAGGTCTATCACGACATCGGTCAGCCGGCCGACCTCAACTACGCCGCCGACCCCGGCGCCGCGGTGCGTGAGGCACTGGCCAACGATCAGTTGGGCATCCTGGCTTCCGGCTCGTGGGAAGATGCGTGCCTGTGGGACTGCAACGGGGTGAACCTGCCCAGCCGCGAAGAGCGCGACGCCATGGTCGGCTGGACCCCGTGGCCGGGCTCGGGAGATCCGGGCACCAAGGCGACCACCAACATTTCCGGCGGCTGGACCATTGCGGTGAACTCCAAGGCCGCCGACAAGGCCAAGGCGTTCCAGTTGCTCACCACCATCTTCGATGTCGGTAACTTCAAGGACTGGACCATCAAGAACCACCGGATGGGCGTCCGCACCGACATTTCGGAGTCGCCGGAATATACGGCCGACGCCTACCTCGCCAAGGCGACGGCGCTGGCGGCCGATACCACCGGCCGCGATACCATCCCGGGCTACCAGACGGTCTCGGCCCTGGTGCAGCAGATGACCACGGAAATCCTCGACGGCGCCAGCGTCGAAGAGACGGTCAAGAACTACCACGACGCACTCGTCGACGAGTTCGGCGAGGACAAGGTGATCACGTACGAATAAGCGATCCTCCCCGACACGGCGACGCCCCGACGACCGGGCGCCGCCGTGACGGTTGATGCCGGCCCCGCGAGCGGGGCCAGTTCGTCCTCTATTCGAACGAGCCGTCCATGAGACACCAGGCCAACCCCTGGATCACCAGCAACCTGTGGGTGCTCAGTGCCGCCATGCTGCCGGCGATCGTCTTGGTCGGGGCGCTGCTCTATTTCACCGGCTGGGCCTTCACCTTCAGCTTCACCGACCTGGGGCTGACCGGCCGCAAGGCAGTCGAATGGTCCTGGGTGGGCCTCGAAAACTATGAGCGGCTGTTCACCCGCAAAGGCTTTCTCGAGTCGCTGTGGACCACGGTGGTCTTCGTCTTCTTCTCGGCGATCGTCGGCCAGTCGGTGCTGGGTTTCCTGCTCGCGGCGACGCTGCGCGGCACGATCTCCACCACGCGCAGTGTGGTCGAAGTCTGCATCATGCTCGGCTGGCTGCTGCCCGACATCGTGGCAGCGTTCCTCTGGTCCGCCACCACCTCGCAGACCGGACTGATCAACTCGCTGTTCGTCGTGCCGTTCGGATTGCAGCCGATCAACTTCATCAACGATTTCGCCCTGCCGGTCGTCACCATCGCCAATATCTGGAAGGGCACGGCCTGGAGTTACCTGCTGTTCGTCGCGGCGCTCGACTCGGTGCCGAGGGAGATCATCGAGGCGGCCAAGATCGACGGCGCGACGCGCTGGCAGCGCGCCTGGCTCGTGGTGCTGCCGATCATCCGGCCGCACATCGCGACGAACCTCCTCTTCATCACCATCTGGACCTTCACCTACTTCCCGCTGATCTTCGCGATGACGGGGGGCGGGCCG
The DNA here is from genome assembly GCF_001402915.1 of Devosia sp. A16. GTDB lineage: Bacteria > Pseudomonadota > Alphaproteobacteria > Rhizobiales > Devosiaceae > Devosia_A. The sequence goes on along the minus strand of NZ_CP012945.1, from coordinate 3,161,332 downwards.
GGCCGGCAGACCGAAACGCTGGCGCTGTTCCTCTACAACCAGAGTTTTGCCCGCGGCAATCTTGGCTTCGGCAGCGCCATTTCGGTGGCCATGCTGCTGATCGTCGGCGCCCTTTCCCTCGTCTATCTGCGCATGCTGCGGGAGCCCAAGTAATGGAACGCACGACGCTCTCGCGACCCATGGCGATCGCGCTGGCCTTCATGGCGGTGATCTGGGTCAGCCCGTTCGCCTGGCTGCTCAGCAACGCCTTCGATACCGCCGCGACCGGGCGGCTCATCTGGCCGCAGCGCTTCGGCGTCGACAACTTCATCGGGGCGATCGGCGGCGACGCCGGCCGGATGTTCCTCAACTCGCTGCTGATTGCGGCGGGAACCGCGACCATCAGCGTGGTGGTCGGCGCCGCCGCGGCCTACCCGCTGTCGCGGCTCAGGATGCCGGGCAAGAATGCCTTGCTGTGGACGCTGGTGCTGCTGCGCATGCTGCCCTCGGTCGGCGTGCTGGTGCCGCTCTATTTCGCCGCGCAGCGGTCAGGGCTGCTGAACCAGTTCGGCGTCATGCTGGCGCTGAGCTGCCTGAACCTGCCGTTCACGCTGCTGCTCTTGAAGAACTTCTTCGACACAGTGCCGATCGAACTGGAAGAGGCGGCCTATGTCGACGGCGCTTCGCTCTGGCAGATCGTCACCGGCATCGTGCTGCCGATGTCGCGGGCGGGGCTCGCGGTGGTCTGGTTCTTCAGCTTCACCGGCGCCTGGAACGAGTTCCTGCTGCCGCTGATCTTTTCACGCGTCGAAGCGGGCTTTCCGATGTCGGTGGGGCTCTACGGCGCGTTCGGGCGGATGGGAGCCATCGACTACGGGTTCCTTGCCGCCTTCTCCATCATTTATGCGGCGCCGGCAGTCGGCGTGTACTTCCTGCTGCGGCGGAACATGAACACCGGGTTCGCCGGTGTCGGCGTCAAAGGGTAGCCTCAATGAACATTCTCGCGACCAAGCTCGGTCTCCTCGACGATGACATCAAGCAGGAGGAGAAGCTGTTTCGCCTCTGCGCGGACCTCAAGGCCAAGATCCTGACGCCGATCGAGGGTGAGTTCGCCTGGCGTTACACCGAAGCCGACCTCGATGCCGAGGCCGCGCTCAAGGCCGATATTCGCAGCTGGCAGCCCTTCACCGACAAGACGGTATGGGCGAAAAAGCAGGGGCATACCTGGTTCGCCGCCGAGGTCACGGTGCCACCGGCCGCCAAGGGCAAGACGTTCGTCCTGCGCTTCTCTTCGCAGTGGCAGGATCGGCCTGGCACCACCGATCCGCAGTGCCTCGCCTATCTGGACGGCCATGTGGCGCAGGCGATCGACGGCAACCACACCGAACTGGTGATCGCGCAGAACGCGAAACCCGGAACCAGGCGCACGCTGCTGGTCAACGCCTTCACCTTCTTCGACCGGCCGCTGGTCGGCTTCAAGGTGGAACTGCTGGTGCGGCACGAGCGGGCGGAAAAGCTCTATTTCGACCTGTTGACCCCGCTCGAGGTCGCGACCCGCCTCACCCAGATCGACGGCCGCCGCCACGCCATCATGAACCTCGTCGAGCAATCACTGCGGGCGCTCGACCGGCGCGGCGGAGTGACGCCGGAATTCGAGGCCTCGCTCGGCGCGGCGGAAAAGATCGCCAGGAAGATCTACGAGCTGGTCGATACCGAAGTGCAGCCGACGGTTTCGGCGGTGGGGCACACCCATCTAGATGTCGGCTGGCTGTGGCGGGTGATGCATACTCGCGACAAGACCGGCCGCAGCTTTGCGACGGTGCTGGCGCTGATGGCCGAGTACCCGCAATTCGTCTTCATGTACAACCAGTCGGTGCTGTTCGACTTCTTGAAGAAGGACTACCCGGAGATCTGGGCCGGGGTGGTCGAGCGGGTGAAGTCGGGCCAGTTCGAGATCGAAGGCGCCATGTGGGTGGAGCCCGACGCGAACATCGTCTCGGGCGAATCCATGGTGCGCCAGATCATGCGCGGCCGCCGCTTCCACCTCGAGCATTTCGGCGTGGTGCCCAATACCGTGTGGCTGCCCGACACGTTCGGCTATTCGGCGAACATGCCGCAGATCCTCGAGCGCTCGGGGCTCGAGTATTTCATTACTTCGAAGCTCAGCTGGAACGACACCGACCGGCATCCCTACGACACGTTCTTCTGGCGCGGCATCGACGGCACCAAAACCAAGGCGCAGCTGATCACGGCGCAGAAGTTCGACAGCGAGCGGATCTTCACCACCTACAATTCCGACCTGTCGGTCTCCGAAGTGATGGGCGCCTGGAAGCGCTATGAGCCGAAAGCGGTGAACGACGAAGTGCTGGTCTGCTACGGCTATGGCGATGGCGGTGGCGGGCCGACCCGCGCCATGATCGAGCGCGGCACCCGGCTCGAGCGCGGCATCCCCGGCGCGCCGAAAGTGAAGCTCGAAGGCATCGGACCGTTCCTCAAGCGGCTCAGCAAGCGCATGGACGAGAACGCCATGCGGTTCCCCACCTGGAACGGCGAGCTCTACCTGCAATACCACCGCGGCACACTGACCAACGTCGCCAAGAACAAGGCCAATAACCGCCGCGCCGAACGGGTGCTGCGCGAGCTCGAATTCCTCAGCGCCATGTCGATGCGGAGCGGAGCGCCCTACCCCAGCGAGAAGCTCAACGAGTTCTGGGAGCTGGTGCTGATCAACCAGTTCCACGACATCCTGCCCGGCACCTCGATCGCCGAAGTCTATGTCGACAGCGACGCCGAATATGCCGGGCTGTTCTCGACGCTCGCCTCGGGCAACGGGCCGTGGCACAGCGCGGCGAAAGCAGTGGCGCCGACGCAGAAGGGCGGCTTGCAGCTGTTCAACTTCACTGGCCACAGGCGCGACAAGGCGCTGGTCCGCGTCGAGGGTGCGACAGAAGGTTCGGCGCTCAGCCAGGGCGACGCAGCCCTGCCGCTGCAGAAGCTGGTTGGGGCAGATGGCAGCGTCACGCTGGCGGCGCCAGCCGACCTGCCGGCACTCGGCTGGGCCTCTGCCTCGCTGGTGGCCGGCGGCACCGCACCGAAATCGAGCCTCAAGGCTTCGTCCAGGCAACTGGAGAACGAGCTGATCCGCGTCAGCTTCGACAAGCAGGGCGAAATCACCTCGGTGTTCGACAAGCAGTTTGGCCGCGAGCTGATCGCCCAGGGCGAGACGGCCAATCGGCTGGTCGCCTACGAGGACAAGCCGCTCAACTGGGACGCTTGGGATATCGACCGCTATTTCGAGGAGCAGTTCTGGCGGCTCAGCGACGGCAAGGCAAAGATCGAGGTGGTGGAAACCGGCCCCTATCGCGCCGCGCTGCGCATCGAACGGCAGTATCTGAGCTCGAAGGTGGTGCAGGTGGTGTCGCTGGAAGCCGGTGCGCGCCAGGTCGAGTTCGACACCTTCATCGACTGGCAGGAACGCCAGACCGTGCTCAAGGCGGAGTTCCCGTTCGATCTCAATATTTCCGAGATCCGCTCGGAGATCCAGTTCGGCCATGTGAAGCGCGCGACGCACCGCAACACCAGCTGGGACCGGGCCCGGTTCGAGGCCAGCATGCATCGCTGGGTCGACATCAGCGAGCCGGATTTCGGCGCTGCGCTGCTCAACGACAGCAAGTACGGCTATGACGCGGTCGAGCAACTGGTGCGCATTACGCTCTTGCGTGGCGCCACCTTCCCCGATCCGGCCTCGGACCGCGGCGAGCACCGCATCAAATATGCGCTGCTGGTGCATGAGGGGACGAGCGACCTCGCCAGCGTGCCGGTGGCGGCCGAGCGGTTCAACAATCCGGTGGCGGTGATCGGCGACAGCTCGACGCGCGCCTCCAGTGCGCTCGAAAGCACCAGCTTCTCGTTCGCCTCGGTCGACAAGCCGAATGTCACGCTGGAGACCGTGAAGAAGGCCGAAAAGAGCGATGCGCTGGTGCTGCGGGTGTTCGAGCACGCCAATGCCCGCGCCACCGCCACCATCAGCTTCGGCGTGCCGGTGAAATCGGCGAGGCTGGTCAACCTGATGGAAGAGGGCGGCGAGCCGGTGGCGGTCAGCGGCAACAGCGTGACGCTGCAGCTGAGGCCGTTCGAGATCGCGACCTTGCTGCTGGAGGTGGAGGGCTGAAGACCGCTGCGGCCGGTGGCTGTGGCCCCCCACCCCTGTCCCCTCCCCGCAAGGGGGAGGGGGACCCTCACACCGACATCCCGCTTCTGGCGTCTCCCTCCCCTTGCGGGGAGGGATCAAGGGTGGGGGTCGGCCCGCACCGGCGCCGGCCACCTAGCCCGCGTCCTCCAACAGCATCGCCGCGGCCTTCTCGGCGATCATGATGGTAGGCGCATTGGTGTTGCCCGAGGTGATGGTCGGCATCACCGAGGCGTCGGCGATGCGCAGCCCGGCGAGGCCATTGAGGCGCAGTCGCGGGTCGACCACCGCGGCGGGGTCGCTGCCCATGCGGCAGGTGCCGACCGGATGAAAGATGGTGGTGCCGATATCGCCGGCGGCCTGCTCCAGTTCGGCATAGGTGCTGAAGCTCGGCCCCGGCCGGTACTCCTCGGGTCGGTGGGGGGCGAAGGCCTTGCTCTCCAGCACGATGCGCCGCACCAGCCGGATCGCTTCCACCGCCACCTCGCGGTCAGCGGCGGCGGACAGGTAGTTCGGCTGGATCAGCGGCGCGGCCGTCGGGTCGGCGCTGGCGAGCCGGATGTGACCGCGGCTCTGCGGGCGAAGGTTGCAGACCGTTGCGGTGAAGGCCGGGAAGCGATGCAGCGGCTCGCCGAACCTGTCGAGGCTCAGCGGCTGCACATGGAATTGCAGGTCGGGCGTGGCGCGCTCGGGCGACGAACGGGTGAAGCCGCCCAGTTGCGAAGGCGCCATGGTCATCGGCCCGCGCCGCGCCAGCGCATATTGCATGGCCATGCCGGCCTTGCCGGCGAGGCTGTTGGCTGAAACGTTGAGCGTCGGCAGGCCGCTGACCTTGAAGATCAGGCGCAGCTGCAGATGATCCTGCAGGTTCTCGCCCACCTGCTTCAGCTCATGCACCGTGGCAATGCCGTGCTCGGCCAACCGCTCCGGGTTGCCGATGCCGGACAGCTGCAGCAGTTGCGGCGAGTTCACCGCGCCGGCGGAGAGCACCACCTCGCGGCCGACCCTGAGCAGCTTGATCCGGCCCTGATGCCGGACCTCGATGCCGGTGATGCGACGGCCCTCGGTCACCAACCGCAGCGCCTGGGCACCGGTCCATAGCGTCAGGTTCGCCCGGCCCAGTGCCGGCTTCAGGAAGGCCGAGGCGGCGGACCAGCGCAGGCCCTGCTTCTGATTGACCTCGAAGTAGCCGACACCCTCGTTGTCGCCACTGTTGAAATCAGCGGTCGCCGGGATGCCCTGCTCGATCGCTGCAGCCCGGAACAGGTCGAGCACCTTCCAGCTGAGCCGCATCTTCTCGACCCTGAGCTCGCCGTCCCGCCCATGCAGCGGGTCAGGCGCGCCGGCGCGACGCTCGCTGCGCAGGAAGTGCGGCAGCACGTCGTCCCAGCCCCAGCCGGGGTTGCCGAGCTGGCGCCAGTGATCGTAATCGGCGGCCTGGCCGCGCATGTAGATCATGCCGTTGATGGCCGACGAGCCACCGATCACCTTGCCGCGCGGATAGCCGAGCGAGCGCCCGTTGAGCCCCGGCACGGGCTCGGTGCGATAGCACCAGTCGGCCCGCGGGTTGCCCATGGCGTAGAGATAGCCGACGGGGATGTGGAACCAGATCCAGTCATCCTTGCCGCCGGCTTCGAGCAGCAACACCGAATGCCGACCTGACGCCGTCAGCCGATTGGCCAGCGCACAGCCGGCACTGCCCGCCCCGACCACGATGTAGTCGAAGCGCGGCGCCCCGGTATCGATGATCTCGGTGTCCAGCCCGGCCCCCTCTGCTCCTCCGCCGCAGTGACCACGCGGCGGCGGCACTCGTCAATCGGAACGGGGTGCAGAAACAGAGAGGCCCAACCAGGAGGTGGAATCTCCAGTTGGGCCTCAGCCACCGGGCGGCGAAGCCCGATGACGGCGTTCACATAGCGGCGGTTCCGGCCGAAGTCCAGCACGGATGTCGCATGGCTGGGTTACTCCGGCCAGCGATCGTCCGGGCGCCAGAAGCCGAGCTTGGGGGTGTTCCACTCGTCGGTGGGGAGGAACATGGTGCCGGGGGTGCGGAGGTTCTCTTCGATCGCCTCGAGGTTGAGATCGACGCCGAGGCCGGGTGCATCCGGCACGGTGACGTAGCCATCGGCCATGTAGTCCTTCGGCAAGCCGGTGACGAGGCTCTCCCAGAACGGCAGGTCGAGGCCGTGGTGCTCGCAGGCGAGGAAGCTCGAGATCGCCGCGGCGGTGTGGATATTGGCCATGAAGCCGATGGGCGAGCCGGCGCAGTGGAGCGCCGTCGGGATGCCCTGCTCTTCCGCATCGTCGGAGATGCGCTTGGTCTCCATCAGGCCGCCCGAAGTCAAGAGGTCGGGGTGGACGATGTCGAAGGCGCGGGTCTGGATGGCTTCGCGGAAGCCGTCGCGCAGGTAGAGGTCCTCGCCGGCGGCGATCGGGGTCAGCAGCGCGTCGGCCACCACCTTGTGGCCGGGAATATCGAAGCGCGACACCGGGTCTTCCATCCAGGCGAGGTTGTAGGGTTCGAGCGCCTTGCCGAGCCGGATCACCTCATCGGCAGTGAGGTAGTTCTCGCCGAAATGGTCGACGCAGAGCTGGATGCCATTGCCGACGGCCTTGCGCACCTCGGACACCACATGGGCGGCGCGCTCGATGGTCTCCTCGGTGAGCTTGACGCCGCGGCCGGCCATCGGGGCCTTGAACCACTTGCCCATTTCAAAATCGGTTTCGTGCCGCGCATCGTGGCCGATCAGCGGGCTGTCACCGGTTTCGAACAGGCTGGGACGCAAGTCGAACTTGATCCAGGTGAGGCCGCGGTCGCGACGGCCCTTCACCGCCTCGACGAAATCCTCCGGCGTCGGATCATCCGGGGTCGGGGTATCGCCATAGAGGCGGACCTTGTCGCGATACTTGCCGCCGAGCAGCTGGTAGCACGGCACGCCATAGACCTTGCCGATCAGGTCCATCAGCGCGATCTCGATGCCCGAGACACCGCCGCCCTCGCGGCCCCAGTTGCCGAAGCGCTTTATGGCGCGGAAGATCATGTCGACGTTGCAGGGGTTCTGCCCGATGAGCATCGACTTGAACTGCAGCGCGTTACTGGCATGGCCGGCATCGCGCACTTCGCCCAGGCCGTAGACACCCTGGTTGGTGTCGATCCTGAGGATCGGGTAGTCGTAATTGGCGGCCACCACCGCGAGGCGCATATCGGTGATGCGGAGCTCGGACGGGTTGGAGTGGGTGGTTATGGCGTTTTCGATCCGCCCCAGCTGCTTGTCGGTCATTTGCTTTCTCGGTTGGTCACGGCCGGCAGAGCCGGCAAAGGGGTTGGCCGCTCAGCGGCGGTGCGTGTAGGCGGGGAGCATCAGGTCGGCGAGATCATCCATGATGGCGGCGGCCTCGGCGCGAGCCGCGTCGTCGAGCGCGCGGAAGCCGGACTGGCGCACCGCATTGGATGGGATCACGCCGCGCGCCTTCAGCACCTCCTTCATCAGCGGCATGCCGTAATTGCTCTCCATGTCGAGCAGCGGCAGCAGGCGCTGGAAGATGTTACGGGCGCGCTTGTCGTCCTTGGCCTCGATGGCGTTCCACAACGCCACGTGCACGTCGGCGATCTCGCAGGCCGGCATGGTGCCGGAAACGCCGTGGCGGACTTCCTCCATCAGGGTCTTGCCGGCCTTGCCGCCCATCACGCCCTCGAGCTTGTCGCCGCAGAGCCGGATGATCTCGCCGACGGTCTGGGCCGGATAGCCCGACTCTTCCTTGACGAAGCGGGCGGTCGGGATTTCCTTGACCAGTTCGGCGATCAGGCCGGCGCTGAGTGGCGAAGCGCCCTGCCCCGAGACGTTCTGGATCACCAGGGGCAGCTTCGTGGCGGCGCCGATGGCCTTGTAGTGCGCCTTGATATCGGCCGGGCTCGAGGGGTGGAGGGTCGGCGGCAGCGACATCACTGCGTCGGCGCCGATCTCTGCGGCATGGCGGGCGAATTCGACGGCAAGGTGATAGTGCGGCGCCGAGACGGCGACGATCACCGGTACCTTGCCCTTGGCCTTGTTGACGACGATCTCGGCGGCACGCCGGCGCTCAGCTTCGCTGAGGTAGAAGCCCTCGCTGGCGAGCGCGTTGGCGACGACGCCATGGACGCCGGCGGCGAGGCAGAAGTCGAGAGTCCGCTCCAGGGCTGCCTCATCCAGCCGGAAGTCGTCGGTGAACGGCGTCGTGACGATCACGAAGATGCCGCGGTAGTCGTTGCGATCCATTTTTGCTTTGCCTTCTGTGGGATCAGGTGCCGGCGAGGGCGCCCTTGGTCATGCCGGAGACCAGGAACGGCTCGAGGAAGATGAAGAGGACGATAGCGGGCAGAACCGAGATCGTGCCAGCCGCCATCAGCATTGACCAGTCGACCATCTGCTCACCCACGAAGGACTGCATGCCGACGGTCAGCACCTGCACTTCGGGCTTGTCGACCAGGGTGCGGGCGAAGATGAATTCCGACCAGCTGGTCAGCACCAGGTAGACGGTCGAGGCGGCGAGCCCGGGCTTCGCCAACGGCAGAATCACGAGGCGCATGGCCTGCAGCTGGCTCGCGCCATCGATCATCGCCGCCTGTTCGAGCTCGCGCGGGATACGGTCAAAGAACCCCTTCATCAGCCAGGTGGCGAGCGGCACGCCGATGGTCATGTTGGCGAGCACGATCCCGGCGAGCGAGTTGAACAGCCCGGTATTGGTGTAGATGATGAACAGCGGGATCAGGATCAGGCTGGCCGGGATGAGCTTGCTGACCAGCAGCGTCGCCCCCAGCGCCTGCTGCGGCGGGCTCGAGAAACGCGACAGCGAGTAGCCGGCCAGCGTCGAGACGAACAGGCTCAGCAGGGTCGAGGCGGTGGCGACGATCAGGCTGTTCATGATCCAGGTGAAGAACGGCCGGTTCTCGAACACTTTCACGAAGGCATCGAAGCGCACCCGGCCGAGGTCGGGCAGCAGCGAGGGCTCTCGGGACAGGATCGCGTCGGTCGGCATGATCGCCGTCATGACCATCCAGTAGAACGGGAACAGCGTGATGAAAGCGAAGCCGGCGAGGACCAGGAAGCCGAGGATGCGCATGGGCGTGAGGGCGGGTTTCATCGGCGTGGCCTCAGAACTTCGAGCGGCGCGCCAGCGCGGCCATGCTGACGGCAATCAGGAAGGCGGCGGCGATCATCAGCGTGCCGACGGCAGTGGCGGTGCCCATGCGGAAATAGTGGAAGGCCTCCTTGTAGACATAGAGCGCCAGCGTTTCGGTGGCATGCGCCGGCCCGCCGCCGGTGGTGGCGAAGATGATGTCGACATCGCGGAACACGCCCAGCGCCGAGATCATGATGACGAGGAACGAGGCGGTCTGGATGCCCGGCCAGGTGATGTAGCCGAACTGCTGTGGGTTGGTGGCGCCATCGACATTGGCGGCCTCATAGAGCTCCTTGGGGATCGACTGCAGCGCTGCGAGAATGGTCAGAGTGATCAGCGGATAGGTCTTCCAGATAGTCGGCAGGACGACCGCGAGGAGCGAAGTACGGCTGTCGACGAACCACGGCATCTCGCCCTGTAGCAGCCCAAGGCTGCGCAGCATGGCATTGAACACGCCGAACGAGCCGTCGAGCACCCACAGGAACATGATGGCGACGATCACCCCGGGCACCGCCCAGGGGATCAGGACGATGGTGCGGAGGATGCGGTTGCCGGGCAGCTGCTTGTTGAGCAGCAACGCGGTGCCGAGCCCCACGAGGAAGGCGCCACCGACACTGCCGCCGACATAAAGCGCCGAGTTCAGCGTCGAGCGCCAGAACAGCGGATCGGTCAGCACGCGGGCGTAGTTGCCGAAGCCGAGCGGCAGCTCGCCAATCCTCGCGAAGTTCATCACCTTGCCGTCGCGGAACGAGATGTCGAGCACCTGGTACAGCGGGTAGACGATCAGGATCAGCACGGCCGCGGCAGCGGGCAGCAGCAAGGCGAAGCTCAGCAGCGTCTGCCGGCGGTGATAGTTGATGTCGAACAGCCGCGGCTTCAGCGCGCTGCTGTCGAGCGAGGACGTATTCGTCATTCGCTGCATCCTGGTCCTGGAAGAATGGGAGGCGCGACCCAGGGAGGCGGGTCGCGCCCGGGGAGCGCGTCAGTTCAAGGGAACGGCGCGCTCGAGTTCGGCCTGAGCGTCAGCCAGGATCCTGTCGATCGGATCCTCGGTGGTCAGCACCTTGAGCGCAGCGGTGCGGAGGATGGCCGAATATTCGGCGAAGTTGGCGCGCACGGCCTGCTCCGACGAGAAAAGCGGCAGACCGTCCCTGGCGGCGTCGCTGATCAGCGCCAGATGCGGAGACTGGGCTTCATCTTCAGCGGTCAGCACCGAAGCAGCACGACCCGAGGGTTGGCCGGTGATGATGAGATACTCACGCTGCCATTCCGGCTTGGTCGCGAACTCGATGAACTTCCAGGCAGCAGCTTCGGTCGCCTCGTCGAGCCCCTCGGCAATGTGGATAGTGATGCCACCCGGCGCCTGCTGCGGATCCCACGGCACGCGCACCATCTTGAGGTTGGGGCGCATCTCGGGCGTGGCCTTCTCGAGCCATGACCAGACCCAGGGCCCATCGATGAGGAAGGCGGTCTTGCCGTCGACGAAGAGCTGGCGCGCCACGGCGGAGTTGTTGCCGAGCGGGGCATTCTTGCCGACGGTCTTGCGGTAGGTCTCGACCGCCGCGATCACCTCGGGCGAGGTGAGGTTGTACTTGCCGTCGACGATCACGTCGGTGCCGGCATATTTGATGTAGCGGTGCAGGTCTTCCATCACCGTGGGGTGTTCGGTGGTGACGGCGGAAAGGCCGAACACGCCATCGGCCGGCTTGCTCATCGCCGCCACGGCCGTCTGATACTCGGCGAAATTGGTCGGCACGGCGACGCCGGCGTCGGCCAGCAGCTTCTCGTTGTAGAACAGCATCAGGGCGCTATTCGAAATGACGACGCCGCGTGTCTCGCCATCCCAGGTCAGGCCCGCCTGCGCCCCGGCCCAGCCGGTTTCGATGTCGGTGCCCTTGATGTGCTCGTCGAGCCCGGCAAGCCAGCCCTGCGCCGCATAGGCGCCGAAATTCTGCTCCGATATCTGCAACACGGCCGGCGCGCGGTTGGAGGCGAAACGGATGGTCATTTGCGTCAGGTAGTCGGCGAACGGCACGTAGACGCGGCCGATCTTGATATCCGGGTTCTCCTTCTCGAAGGCGTTGATCACGGCCTTCCACCAGTCGGAGTTGCCGGGCTCTTCTAGCTGCCACGACGAAAAGTCGAGCATGGTCTGCGCCTGCGCGGGCAGCGCAGCGAGACTGGCCCCCAGCCCGATGGCGGCGGCCAACAATAGCTTCTTGATCACAATGATCCTCCCAGTAAGCCATTTCGGCGGACTTGCTGGTCCGCCTTTCAAAACAAGCGCAAAGTTCCGCCGCGGCCTGAAATGCCGTTGCAATCGCCCATCGCGTTGCTAATCACCTGACGTGAGACGACGCCCAGCGGCGTGTTGTGGGATTTCCGCTGGACCGCCCGACAGCAGGTGCGTATACGAACATGCAAGATCGTATCAAACCTGTCAACATCGTATACGATACGACATTGTGCCGAGGATGCCATGGATCAGGACGCGCCACCGGTAGCCAAGCCCCGCAGGCGAAACGGCGCTTCGGAGGCGAAGACCGAGACCACCTATCAGCGGGTCACCAACCTGCTGAGGACCGAGATCATTGCCGGCGACATCCCGTTGGGCGGCTGGCTGCGGATGACGGCCATCGCTGAGCGCTTCGGGGTCAGCGTGCAGCCGGTGCGCGAGGCATTGCAGCAGCTCGAGGGCGAAGGGCTGGTCGAAATGATCCCCAACCACGGAGCGCGGGTGCGCGAGATCGACCGCAACCGGCTGGTCTATTCGCACGAGATCGGCGAGGCGCTGGAATCGTTCCTGGCGCGGCAGTTCGCCGAGGAAGCCTCACTGTCCTCGCTCAGGAAACTCGAGGCGCTGCAAGTCGAGCATGATGCGGCCATCGACGCGATGGACTGGGTCCGGATCGATGCCGCCAACCACGCCTTCCACCGCTTCATCAACACCCATGGCGGCAACCTGGAAGCGGCTGACCTGATCGCCCGCTATTACGGACTGAGCGAAAGCCTGATGAACAAGCGCGGTCGCACAGCGGCGTTTGCGCAGCGCGTGAAAGCGGAGCACCACGCACTGCTCGATGCCTTCCGCCGGCGCGACCCGGACGCAGCGGCGAAGATCAATGCGCAGCATGTGCGCGGCACGCTCGGTGACGTGCTGGCGGCGTACGAGGCGACGAAGCGCTGAGCCGGGCCCAGGCAGCTCCTAAGTCTGCGTCGCCAGCCAGTTGCATCGAAAACGTCACGTCCCCGGTTGTCGCCGGCGATGCAATGGCTCACTTTCGCGGCAACAAAGCGAGGGAGTGACGATGACCAGGTTGGGTGAGGCGCGGTCGCTGGTGTGGGCGCATGGCGTGGTCAGCGTCGAGAGCCTGGGCGGGATGATCGGGCCGACGCTGTTCGTGTTGCCCGACGGAAGGCCGGTGGCGCCGTTCCAGGTGGCGCCATGGGCGAACGAGGCCGGTGGGGAGGCCCTGCCCGGCATCCTCAAACGGCTGCGCGGCGAGTGGCCATGCGTGCCGTTCGGTGTCGATGGGGATCGCGCGGCGAGGGGCGACTGGCCGCGATCGTCGGCAAGCCCGACGGTCGATACCGATCCGCACGGCTTCAGCTCCAACCATGACTGGCAGTTCGAGACCGGTGCCGAAGGCAGCATCGCGCTGCGCATTGCCTACCCCGAGGCCCACCCGATCAAGGCGCTGCATCGGCGCGTCACGCCCGATCCCCAGACGACGGCGCTCGACTTCGAATTGACCATCGAGGCCCGAGCCGACTGCACTCTGCCGCTGGGCCTCCACCCATCGTTCCGGCTGCCGAGCAAAGTTGGCGCCATGCATATCGAAGTGGGTGACGAAATCACCGGGGCGACTTTCCCCGGACCGGTCGACGACAGCTCGATCTTCGAACAGGGCCGGTTTCAGACGCCGTGGCGCGATGTGGCGCTGCAGAATGGGTCGCGACTCGATGTCGCCCGAGTGCCGCTGCCGCAGGCGACCGAGGAAATCCTGCAACTGCTCGACATGCCCGGCACCGCCTCGCTGTGGAACAGTGCTGAAGGCTACCGGGTGCGGCTCAGCTGGAACAAGGAGCACTTCCCGAGCGCCTTGCTCTGGATGTCGAACCGCGGCCGGCAGATGGCGCCGTGGAACGGCCGGCACCTGGCACTGGGGTTCGAGCCGATCTGTTCGGCGTTTGACCTCGGGCCGCAGATTTCCGGGGCGGACAACCCGATCTCGCGGCGGGGGACGAAGACGGCGAGGCGGTTCAGCGCAGGGGAGCGGTTTGTGACGCGCTATCGCATTGCAGTGGAGGCGGCGAAGGTCGTCTGACGGAAAGCCGGATGCGGCGTTTAGAGCGCCCCTCTCCCTTGGGGGAGAGGGTTGGGTGAGGGGGCCTTGCCGCAAACACCGCGCTTGGGGCAAGGCCCCCTCACCCGGCGCTACGCGCCGACCTCCCCCCCAAGGGAGAGGTGAAAGGAGGCTGCGACGTCCGTCTGAGCGTTCTGCCCACCCCCACCCCGCTTCGCTACGGGCAGTTGGCCCTAGCTGCGCTACCCTCCCCACAAGGGGGAGGGAGACGATAGAAGCGAGGCTGGCAGTCAGGTCTCCCTCCCCCTTGTGGGGAGGGATCAAGGGTGGGGGTGGCCACACACACCAGCCTGCCGATCACACCTCCGGCGTAAACCGCACCAGCACCGTCCTGATCTCCAGCGGCTGCACCTCGACCGTCAGCGCCTTGCCGTTGAGCGCAAGCGCCGCACCCGGATGCTCGATCGGGTCGGCGCTGCGCGCTGCCGCGGGATTGCCGGTGAAGGTCACGGTCTGCTTCGCCGCCTCCTTTGAGAGGTTCTGCAGGCGCAGCGCCACCCAGCCGCCATCCTCACCGGGCTTGGCGGTGACCAGCACCGGCGACTTCTCGTCGGTGCCGAAGAAGCTGTCGCTCAGCTTCCCCGTCGGCTTGATGTCGCGCATCGCCACTGGCGGGGTCGCGACTTCGGCGGCGAACTTCGCGGCGGCCGCCGCATCGGCCGGACCTTCATGGGTGGTGAGGCGGTAGCGCAGCGGGATGCGGCCGGACTGGGCCGACTTGAAGTTCACCAGCCAGTGGTTGTTGAGCGCCCAGCTCATGATGGTCGGGCCTTCAGGCTCGAGCGTGCGGTTCCACTTGCCGGTGGTGATGCCGCCCAGATGCACCAGCGGCGCGTCGAGCGGCACGACAGTGACGCCGCGCTTGGTGTCGCTGACATCGACCCAGCGCCCGACCGGATACCAGTCCTTGGCGGCGCCATCGAGCTGATCGGTATTGGGCACAGCGGGGATGCCGTTGAGATCGAGCAGAAAGTCCGGCTTCCCCAGGTTGAACGGGAAGGCGACGAATACCGCCTCGGCATCGGCGTGCTCGAGCTTGTCGATGCTCCAGTCGACGACGACGCACTTGGTGTCGCCGTCGAGGGCATAAACTACGGTCGCCGCCGACACGCCCGGGGCTTCGATGTGGACGGTGATCGAAGCACGGCCTTCGAAGATCTTTGCCGCATCGAGGGTCACCTTGGTGGCGGTTTCGCGCTTCCAGGGCGTGTCGGTGTGACCGGTGAAAAATTCCGGCTTGTCGAAGCTGATGTCGGCGATGGCCAGGCGATCGTCCGGGGAGCCCACCGTCTCGTAGACATACTCGCCGGGGCCCCAACCCTGGTACTTGCCGGCGAAATCGTGGCCCTGCGTCTTGTCGAACAGCTCGGCAATCGCGCCCGTCCTGCCGTCGATACGGATGCGGTAATGCCGGTTCTCGATGGTATCGCCATTGGCCTTGAGGTCGTCGACCGGGACGCCTTTTTTCAGGTCGAGGAAGGCATAGCCCATTGGCGGGATGGTGCCGGCGACGCGGCGGATCTCGGGATAAGGACGCGGGCCGCCCCAGGTGCTGCGGCGGTTGAAGAAGGTGTCGAGCATGCCCACTGGTGCGGCGCCACCGCGCGGCTCGGGCTCCTCGACGATCACCCGGCGTTCCCAGGGCAGCGTGTTGAACACCAGCACTTCATCGATCCCTGAGGCCTTGAAGGCTTCCCTGGGGTCGAGATTGCCGAGGTTGAAGATGCCTTCCGGGCCCTTGGTCCCGAGCGGCGCGGCCAGCGCATTGGCGGCCTTGGCGACGGCGCCGTGGCCTTCCATGGCGGCGGTGTAGGCGAAGCCCGCCTTGCGGTTCCACTGCGCCTGGCTGAACAGGGAATGCGGCGCCTCGACCGAGGAATAGGCGCCCCAGGTGTGCTCGTCGAACAGGGTCATCGACTCGTAGATATCGGCGGCGCGGCGTGCATTCCAGTCGCCTTGCCCGTTGCTGCGGCGCCAGGCTTCCAGCGCCTCGCCGATACCGACGATCTCGTGGGCGGCGCGGTTGACGCCCACCTCGAACGCCGAGGAGCCGACGCCGTCGGCCCAGTGGTCGGTCCAGTCGCCGCGCTGCGTGCCGATGACCTTGGCATAGTTGTCTTCGAGCAGCCGGCCGAAATCGGTGACGGTGATGAACTCCATGCGCACATTCTGGCGCTCGTCGTTCCAGCGGCGGACGAAGTCAGGCATGCGGGCATCGGGCGGGCCATTGTCGACGCGCACCGGGTGGGTGGATTCGCAATAGAGGAAATCGAACGGGTAGCTCGCGTCGTTCTCGAGCTCGTCGATCCAGCGCGGCAACAGCCGATCGACCAGATCCCAGTTGCCGAGCCCGGCCTGGCTACGACCGAAGAGGTAGTGATAGCCGTTCCAGGCCAGCACCTTTTTGCCGCTCGGGCCTTCCCAGCGGAACGCCCCGGGGAACGGCTTGGGGCGGGCGCCACGGATCGGGTTGATGGCGGCGGTGTAGAACTTGATGCCGAGCTCGGCGAGCAGGTCTGCATAGAGCCAGCTGACGCCATTGACGTCGTCCTGCATGGCGGCTTCGACATGGAAACCGAACTCATCGCGCAGCGCCCGCAGCGGATAGAGCGAGCGGTGCATCTGCTCGACATTGAGCAACGGCGTCATGTTGTACTGCATGCCCGCGATGTCGATGCGGCCCTGCTCGTGCCAGTGACGGAAGCGGGCCACCTCGTCAGGGCTGGCCTGCCGGAGGTAGCGGAGGAACGGCCCGGTGGTCTCGACGGTCCATCGATACTGCGCTTCAGCCGGGTAGCGGTCGGTAGCCTCGATCAGGTCGAGTGCCTGGCCGACGAACTCGCCGTGCTGGCGCAAGGCCAGCTCCTGATAATCGGTAAAGCCGATATCGGTATGGGCGTGGTTGCAGATGTAGATCGTCTTGATCTTGCTCACGGGGTCGTCCTCCTCAAACTACGATCAGCTCAGGGCAATGCGGGTCCAGGCGCGCGGCGCCACTGTGAAAGCGACGCTGCCGCCGGCCAGCGGCAGGGCCTCGCCGGCGCCACCCGAGAGCGGCGTGCGGCTGGCTCTGGTGGGCTTGAACGTGCCGGCACCGACCTTGGCCTCCACCGCGGCATCACCGGGGTTGAGCACGGTGATCGCCACGCCGTCGCCGTCAGCCTCGAGCCGGGTCAGCAACGCCGTGCCGAGCTCGAGCTGCAGCAGACTCGCCGCCGTGCTGCGCACCGGCCCACGCTCGGCATAGACATGGGTGGCGAGCGGCTGGGCGTAGCTCAGCGCCGCCTGTGCCGAAGCCCCGAGTTCGCGGCGCGGCGACGGCACCAGGGTGAAGCGGTACTTGCTCTGCCCGCCCTGGTCGGCCTGGAAGTTGGTGCTCCAGTAGTTGTTGGTGAGCCAGGCGACCAGCGTCGGCCGCTCGCGAGCGACACGGCCATCGGGATCGCCGAAGCGGCCGAAGGTGTAGCCGCCGACCTGCCAGAGCGGCGCATCCGGGCAGGCGACCGTCACTTCGGAGCTGGCGTCGCCGATGCGGATGAAGCGCTGCGCGGTGATGTAGTGACGGCTGGCATAGGGCAGTTGCTCGTCATCGAGCTTCACCACGGCGCCGCCGGTCTCGTAGTGAGCGTCCCAGCCCTGCGCGAGCGCTGTGGGCATGGGCAGGTAGATGGCGTGCGGCTCGACGATAGGTTGCTTCGTTACAGTGGCTTCGACATGCAGCACCGGCTCCTCGCCGACGAGGCGGTAGAGCACGTCGACCTTATCGCCATTGGGCAATTCGAAACTCTGGACGATGCGGGCATTGCCCCGTTCCACCGCCTCGCTGGTCGTGACCAGCTTGCCGTCGAAGCGCTCGGCCTGCCAGTCGCGACGCCAGGCAAGGTGCCAGTCCGGCGACTCGAGATCGACCTGGTCGAACATGTCGGTGCGAATGCCGGAGGCAACGCGCTCCAGCACCGGCACGCCGAACTTCAGATGCTCGCTCGCGGCGCCCGCATACTCGGTACCGTCGAGCTTGAGCGAGGCGAGCCCACCCTTGGCGTCTAGGCTGACGGTGAGGCGGCCGTTCGACAGCACGCCATCCCTCGCCCGGAGCTTGCCGTTGGACATCACCGCAGCCTTGGCGGCCGGGATGGTAACATAGCTCAGCGCCGGCACCTCGATGGGGGCGGTGTAGTAGGCGCCGTGCTCGGGGAGATCCGAAGTCACCACGTCCTGGCGCTGGATGCGGTGCGACGAGGGGCCGGTGGGCACCAGGTCTTCGAGGCCGAAGCCGCGCTTGGGATCGGGTGCGTCGGTCATCGGCGGCAGGTAGGGCAGCCGCACCGACTGCTTCACCGCAAAACCGTGCGGGTTGTAGACCAGCAGCGTCGGCGCGTCACCGCCGGCTTCGATGCCGAGCCGTTCGAGCCCGTCGCGGCGCAGCATGCGGGCGACGCTGGCGCCTTCGGCGACGGTCGCGAGCTTCAGCAGTTGCTGGGTGCGGGTTTCGGGCGAGTGTGGCTGGCTGATCGAGCGGTCGGCGCCCCAGGTGTGCTCGGCATAGAGCGCGAGGCCCTTGCGGGCGAGGTCGTGCAGCATGGCGCGACGGCGCGGCGCCTCGGTCGGATGCCACGCATCGATACCGGTGGCGACATCGAGGTCGCGCTGGCCGCGCATCGCCTGCGCGGTTTCGTGTGCGGTGGAGCCGGCACCGAAATTCCACCAGTCGGTCCAGTCGCCGCGCAACGTCGGCATTGTCTCGGCCGGCTGCTGGCGGACACGGTCGAAGAACTCGCTGATGGTGCCGAGCCTTAGCTTGATGCCGCCGGTCGAGGCATTGCCCTCGTTGAAGTTGCGGATGAAATCGGGGAGCCCCGCCTGGGGCGAGCCGTTGTCGTGGTAGCGCACATTGGTGATCTGCATCATCAGGAAGGGATGCGGATAGCCGGTCGCCTCCCACTTCTTCGCCCAGCGCGGCACGCGAGCCCGGGCCTCTTCCATGTTCGTCGGAATCTGCAGGCTGCGATCGGAGGTCACGCCGTAGATGAAGCCGTTATAGGCGGTGATGCTGCGGCCGCCCGGCGCCTGCCAGTTGAAGGCGCGCGGCCAGGGCTTCAGCGCGTGGCCGTAATGTTCGTTGATGGCCATGGAGATGCCGGTGATGCCGTGGTCGAGCAGCGCATCGACGACGCCCCACGGCAGGCCGTTAACGTCGGTGTTCATCGCCGAGCGCACCGGAATGCCGAGCTCGCGGAAGAATTTCAGCGGCTTCAGCACATCGAGGACCATCGAATGATCCATCAGCGGGGTCATGTGCCAGCCCATGCCGGCGACTTCGATCTGCCCGCGCTTCACTGCGGCAAGGAAGCGGTCACGATCGGCGTTCGATGCATGGACCCACCAATCCATGGTTCCGCCGGTGACCTCGCAGGTCCAGCGGAATTTCGCATCGTCGGGGTAGTCGGCGGTGCGCTCGGCGATATCGAGCGCCTCGTCGATGAAGCGGCGGTGCAGCTCCATCACCACCGGCTGCGGGTGGGTGTAGCCGATGTCGGTATGGCTGTGATGGACGAAGAGGATTTCGTTGATCATGGGAGGCTCTGATGAACGGAGGAAGGAAGAGGCCGCCTAGAAGGCGGCGAGCTTGACCGACATCGGGGTGCCGACGTCGAAATGTTGCAGCGGCTCGGAGAGCGTGCCGGTGGCGTGATCGACGGCGAACACCGTCAGCCGATCGGAATCCTGGTTGGCGACCAAGAGGTGCTGGCCGGAAGGCGAAAAGGCGAGATCCCTGGGAGTGGCGCCGCCGCTCGGCCAGCGGCCGGTCTGGGTCAGCTTGCCGGTTGCCGCGTCGATGCGGAGCGCCAGGATGTCGTTGCAGACCCGCAAGCCGACGAACAGGTGCCGGCCATCGGCGCTGCGCACGATGCCGGCCGGCTGGACGATGCCGCCATCGAGCGAGGGGATGGCAAAGGCGTCGCGCTGCGAGAGCGCGCCGGTTGCCGGGTCGACCGCGAGGCTGACCACGGTGGGGATCAGTTCGCTGACCATGAAGATGGCGCGGCCATCACTGGAGAACACCAGGTGGCGCGGGCCGAGACCGGCCGGCAGCGCGAAGTCGCGGGCGGCTTCATGGGTCAGGCTGCCATCGGCGCCGAGCCGGTATGCGACAAGCCGGTCGATGCCGAGATCGGCGACATAGATGATGTCGCCCGAGGGCGCCGGCACGACGCAATGGGCATGCGCCGTGGTCTGGCGGGCCGCATTGGGGCCGCTACCGGTGTGGCGGACGCTCGCCACCGCGGCGCCGAGTGAGCCGTCTTCGGCAATGGGAAAGACACTGAGCGCCGCGTCGGGCCAGCCCTCGGGGTTGGCGCCGTTATAGTTGGCGACCAGCAGGAATTTTCCATCGGTCGAGAGGCTGGCATGGCAGGCCTCGTTGCCGAGCGTCGGCTGGCGGTTGATCAGCCGTAACCCGTCCGCCTCCACCGCATAGGCGGCGATGGCGCTCTCCTGGGTGCCGGTGATCTCGCAGGTCGAATAGAGCCGGCCGCGCGCCGCGTCGGTTACCAGCCAAGCGGTGTCGTCGACGCCGCCGATGCGATCCACCGCGCCCAGCCGGCCGGTTTCGTCGTCGAAGCTCAGCCGGGTGATGCCCTCGCCATTGGCGGCGCCGTATTGCGGCATGGAGCGCGTCAGGCTCCCGGTGAATGCGTAAATCGGCACGACGTCCCTCCCGCTTCTCCCTGCCACTGCTCCCTCGCGCCCATCGGCGCTTGCCAAGCCCGTTCATTTGGAACAGGATCGAGAGCAATTGACACAACTAGTATGGTAGACCTACAACGGCTTGGCAAGGGAGGACGACACCGATGCGGGATGCGACAAAAGCAGCACCCGGAGCGGTGACCGGATGGCCTCCTCGGCCCGTTCGAAACGTCGAGACCGCAACCGAATGAAGATCGTCGATATCAAGGCCACCACCGTCGCCGTGCCGCTCGAGGCGCCGCTGCGGCATGCGTCGGGCGCCCATTGGGGGCGGTTCGTGCGCACCATCGTCGAGGTGGTGACCGACGAAGGGATTTCCGGCTGGGGCGAGCTCGGTGGCGGCGGCGAGAGCGCCGAAGCCGCGATCAAGGGTCTGCTGCCCTACCTGAAGGGGCATGACCCGCTGCAGCTCGAACAGCTGCGCTGGAAAATCATGAACCCGGTGGCGAGCCTCTACAACTCACGCATGCAGCTGCACGCGGCGCTCGAGATGGCGTGCATGGACGTCGCCGGCAAGGCGCTGGGGGTCAGGGCCTGCGACCTGATCGGCGGGGCGCTGCGGGAGTCGATCCCGTTCGCCAGCTACCTGTTCTACCGCTACGCCAACGAGAAGAACGGTTTTGGCGACGAGTTCTCGGCTGATGCGCTGGTCAAGGAAGCCAAGCGGCAGAAACAGCTGCACGGCTTCAAGTCGCACAAGCTGAAGGGCGGCGTGTTCGCTCCCGAGCACGATGTCGAAGTGTTTTCGGCAATTGCCGAAGCGCTGCCCGGCGACCGCTTCCGGCTCGACCCCAATTCGGTGTGGTCGGTCGAGGACTCGATCTGGGTCGCCAAACAGATCGAGCATATCCGTAACGACTATTTCGAGGACCCGTGCTTCGGGCTCGAAGGCATGCGGCGGTTGCGCGACCGCATTTCCATCCCCACCGCCACCAATACCGTAGTGGTCAATTTCGAGCAGCTGGCCAGTTGCATCAAGCACGACGCGGTCGACGTGATCCTGCTCGACACCACGTTCTGGGGTGGCTTGCGCCAGGCCTACAAGGCCGGCCAGGTGCTTGAGACGTTCCAGTTCGGGGCCAGCGTCCACTCCTCGGGGGAGCTCGGCATCCAGCTCGCCTCGATGCTGCATCTGGGCGCGGCACTGCCCAATATGAGCTTTGCGGCGGACGCCCATTACCACCACCTGCTCGACGACATCATCGTGGGCGGCAAGCTCAAATATGTCGACGGCGAGATCGCGGTGCCCAAGGCGCCGGGGCTCGGCGTCGAGGTCGACCGCGACAAGCTCGCCCAGTATGCCGCCCATTACCGCGAGGTCGGCGGCTACACCTATGACCGCGATCCGCAGCGTCCGGACTGGTACTCGATCCAGCCCGAGATGCGCTACGCCGACCCAGCCGGACGATAAGAGGCGCCATGGCAACCGTTACCCTCCGGGACATCATCAAGATCTACGGCGAGTATGTCGCCATCAAAGGCGTCGACCTCGACATCGAGGACGGCACCTTCGTGGTGCTGGTCGGGCCATCCGGCTGCGGCAAGTCGACGATCCTCAGGATGATCGCCGGGCTCGAGACCATCTCGCATGGCGAGCTCAGGATCGACGGCAAACTGGTCAACGACCTGCCGTCGCGCGATCGCGGCATCTCGATGGTGTTCCAGTCCTATGCGCTCTATCCGCATATGAGCGTGAGCGACAATCTCGGCTTCGGGCTCAAGATCAGTGGCGTGCCCAAGGACGAGATCGCCCGGCGCCGCGGCGAGGCGGCCAAGATGCTGGGGCTCGACCCCTATATGGACCGCCGGCCGAGCCAGCTTTCCGGCGGGCAGCGGCAGCGCGTCGCCATCGGCCGCGCCATGGTGCGCGAGCCCAAGGTGTTCCTGTTCGACGAGCCGCTCAGCAACCTCGACGCCAAGCTCCGCAACCAGACGCGCATCGAGATCAAGCGGCTGCAGCGCCAGCTCGGCGCCACCGTGGTGTTCGTCACCCATGACCAGGTCGAGGCAATGACGCTGGCCGACAAGATCGTGGTGCTGAACGATGGGCGGGTGGCACAGATCGGCACCCCGCTCGACGTGTTCGAGCGGCCGGCCAACATGTTCGTCGCCGGCTTCATGGGCGCCCCCTCGATGAACATGCTGCCGGCCGTGGTCGGGCCGGGCAACACCATCCGCGCCGCCGGGATCGACATCCCGGTCCCGGCCGACCGGTTCACCTTGCCGGCGCAAGGCACCGCGGTGACTTTGGGCATAAGGCCCGAGGACATCGTGCCCGAGGGGCATGGCACCCGGCCGGAGCTCGGCGCCGACTTCAGCGCCGCAGTCGGTTTCGCCGAGATGCTCGGCAACGAAAGCCTGCTGTTTGCCGACCTCGGCGGCACCGAGATCGTCGCACGCATGCAGCACCCGCGCGCGCTCGAGCCGAACCAGGAGGTGCGGTTCCGCATCGATGGCGCGCGCGTCCACGTCTTCGACAACCAGAACCAGAATTCGCTGCTCCGCTAAGGCGCAGCGAGACCAACGACAAGGGAGAGAGACATGTCGTTTATGAGGACTATCACCGCCGTGAGCCTGGCTGCGGCGCTATCGATGGGCACGGCGGTCGCCGCCGATCTCGCGCTTTACTCCGACAAGACCCCGTGGAACGCCGGCATGACCAAGCTGGCCGAAGGCGCCAGCGCCGCCTCGGGCGCCACGATCAAGCTGCAGGAAATCACGCCGACCGATAAGTACCAGGCGTTCATGCAGACCTCGATCGCCGGCAACAATGCCCCGGCGTTCTTCACCTGGTGGAACGGCCAGCAGCTGAGCGACCTGGTCGCCACCGGCATTGCCGCCGACCTCACCCCGTACTGGGACCAGGCGATCGCCGACGGCGATTTCTCGGCCGACCAGAAGGCGCTGGTGTCGGTGGATGGCAAGCCCTACGGCGTGCTGCTCAACGTCGCCAACTGGGTGATGTTCTACAACACGGCCGCCTTCGAGAAGGCGGGCATCGCCGCGCCGCCGACCACCTGGGCGGAATTCATCGATGCCTGCGACAAGCTGAAGGCGGCCGGCTTCACCCCGATCAACGCGCCGGCCTCGGGCGGCTGGATGCCGTTCATCTGGTTCAGCCAGCTGGTGCTGGGCACCAACCCCGACTCGTTCGTCGGGTTGACCGACGGCTCGGTCGCCTATGACAGCGCCGACGTGCAGAACGCCTTCAAGGTGTGGGGCGAGATGTATGCCAAGGGCTACTTCACCGACCCGCGCGAGCAGGATGACCAGAAGTACTTCGTCGACAAGTCGGCGGCGATGTTCCTCGTCGGCGACTGGCACTCGGGTTCGTTCGCCGAGGCCGGGATGGAGCCGGGCAAGGACTTCAAGACCTTCCTGATGCCGTCGCTGTCGCCCGATGTGCAGCAGTCGGTGATCGTCGAGGCTTCGCCGATCGTCGTCTCGAAGGCGGCGCTCGACGCCGATCCGAACCTGGGCAAGGCGGTGCAGTCGCTGATGGGGGCCGATGCCGCCAACGCACTCGGCTCGACTGTGCAGGTGTACAACGGCAACCTCAAGGCCAAGGCGCCCAACGCCACCATCGAGGCCAACAAGGAACTGGTCGCTACCGCCAAGCCGCGCGCCCTGGTCCGCTGGTGGGAAGCAGTGCCGTCGCAGATCCAGGGTGACCTGGTCGCCGCCATGGGCGCCTTCATGTTCAACCCGACGCCCGAACAGGCGACCGAGTCGATGAAGACCATGCAGACGATCAACGCCGACTACTGGGCCAGCAAGTAGCGTTCCTCCCGCCGGTCGCGCTCATGGCGCGGCCGGCACATCGAGACACGGACTCTCAGTGCTCCTCCCCCGCGACGCGGTGGAGGATCACGGAGAGCCCGGTGGCTCTTCTTAGCGACTGGCCTGCCTGTTTCTTGGAGCGCCTCAGATGTCCGTCACCGCCTCAACCCTGCTCAGTCCGGACGTGTTGAAAGAAGCACGCCGGCGCGAGCGTCAGGTAGCCTGGCAGCAGACGCGCACCGCCTGGCTGTTCATCGCGCCGGCCGTGCTCATGGTGAGCCTGTTCCTGCTGCTGCCGGTGGTGTTCAACGTCATCCTCAGCTTCACCAAGTGGCAGAAGTTCACCGGGCTCGACCAGTTCGCCGGCTTCAACAACTACCTGCGGCTGTTCCGGGTGCCGTATTTCTCGGAAGCGCTGGGCAACACCGCGATCTGGGTGGTGGGCGCCGTCGTCTTCCCGCTCGCCGTCGGCCTCGGGCTGGCGCTGCTGTTGCGCAACATCCCGTTCCAGGAAACCTTCAAGAGCCTGTTCTTTCTGCCGCGCGTCCTCGCGCCGACGGCAGTGGGCGCCATCTGGTACTATGTCTACGCGCCGACGGGCGTCCTCAACTCCGCCGTCTCGGGCATTACCGGCACGCCATTCGATTTCGGCTGGCTGTTCGACCCGGCCACCATCACCGGGTCGGTGATCGTCACCTTCGTGTGGCAGACCGTGGGCATCACCATGGTGCTGCTGCTGCTCGGCCTCGCCGCCATCCCCAGGGACCCCGTCGAAGCGGCGCGGGTCGACGGCGCATCCAGTTTTCAGATCTTCCGCCACATCGTCTGGCCGCTGCTGCTGCCGACGGTGCTGGTGGTGACCATCCTCAACGTGGCGGCGGGCTTCACCACCTTCGACCTGCTCTGGGTGATGGCAAGTTCCTTCCCCGGCAAGCGCACGCTCTCGCTCGCCGTCTACATGTACTACGAGAGCTTCTCCAACGGCGCCTGGGCCTATGGCTCGGCCGTGGCCGTGGTGCTGGGCGCCATGGTGATCACCGTCAGCGCGCTGCTCGCCGTGGTGCAGACGCGCGTCAGCAAGAACATCCGATAGGCAGGTCATGGCAGTCGACATCACCGACAAGGCGTTCATTTCGGGCCTGATCGAGAAGGAGAAGCGGGCGCAGCGGCAGGGTGGCCGCTGGCTGGTGATCCCGATCCTCGCGCTCACCATCGCTTACCTGACGCCGCTCTATTACCTGTTCGTCACGGTGTTCAAGACCACCCAGGAATACGCCACCAAGGGGGTGCTGGAACTGCCGGCTAGCCTCGTGCCGATCGTCGACAACGCGGTGCAGGCCTGGACAATCGCCAGTCTCGGCCAGGCGGCGATGAACTCGTTCAGCTATGCGCTGATCGGCGCGGCGCTGGCGGTGGCCTTCGCCGCGGCGGCCGCCTACGGCATGACGCGACTGCACCTCATCGGCTCGAACGGCTGGTTCATGCTGATCTTTACCGGCACGCTGTTCCCGTTCCAGATGTACCTGGTGCCGCTGCTGTTCGGCTATCAGCGCATCGGACTGGTCAATACCTGGTTCGGCATGCTGCTGGTCTATGTGGCGATCTGCATTCCCTTCCCTCTGTTGGTGCTGCGGAACTCGTTCTCCGCCATCACCCGCGAGGTGGACGAGGCGGCGCGCATCGAGGGCGCCAGCGAATGGCGGGTGTTCACCTCGATGATCGTGCCCAACGCCATGGGACCGCTGATCGCGCTGTTCCTGCTGCAGTTCACCTTCATCTGGAACGACCTGTTGTTCTCGTCGATCCTCGCCAACGGCATCGAGGTGCGCTCGATCATGGTGGCGCTGCAATCGCTGCAGGGCACCTATTCGACGCTCGGGCCCAACGTGGTGATTACGGCAACGCTGATTTCGAGTATCCCCACGGTCTTGCTGTTCATCGCGCTGAGGAAGTACTTCATGGCCGGGCTGCAGCTGGGGACCAAATGACGGCGGAACGACAATGAGAGCGCCCAAGGGCAAATCGGCAGCGGCAGAGTTCGGAAGCGAAGGCTACGGCACGCGGCAGGATGGCGGCTCGATGGCGAGCCAGGTCTATGACCGCCTGATGCAGCAGATCCTCGACATGCAGCTGCCGCCGTTCCAGGAGCTTTCCGAGGCGCGTCTCGCCGCCGAGTTCGGGGTCAGCCGCACGCCGGTGCGCGAAGCCTTCGCGCGCCTCGCCCGGCGTGGGCTGGTGGAAATCCTGCCGCAGCGCGGCACCATCGTCTCGCCGCTGAGCGAGAACCTGATCGCCAAGTCGCGCTTCATCCGCGAAGCGCTCGAACGCCCCCTCGCCCGCCTCGCGGCGGAGCGGCTGACGCCGGAAATCGCGGCGCTCCTCAAGCGCGAGATCGTCTTGCAGCAGACCTTTGCCGGGCTCGGCGACGATCAGGACTTCCTCCAGTCCGACGACCGCTTCCACGCGCTGATCGCCAAGGCGGCCGGCTTCGAGAGCATCTGGGACGACGTGCGCGAGGCCAAGTTCCACATGGACCGCATCCGCCGACTGTCGCTGCTCAGCCAGGAGCACATGTATTTCATCGTCGGCGAGCACGAGGAAATCCTCGCCCGGCTGCAGGCGCACGACGCCAGGGGAGCCGACGAAAGCATGGCGGTGCACCTGGTTTCGGTGATGCGCGAGCTCGACGTGATCCGCTCGGCGCACCCCGAATATTTCGTGCGCGAAACGGCCGCGGCGGAGCACTAGCGGGGCGCTGAGCTCCCGGCGGTCGCATATGGCTTTGGAGGGCACCTCTTGCCTTCTCCCACAAGGGGAGAAGGCACACTGTCTACTGTCAGTGCCTGGATGCGATAGCCCTGCCCCCTGAGGGGGAGCTACGCCCACCCGCCCCGACCGGCGAACGTCGAATTGACTTCGCGAGCTCGCGCCGGATGTATGGCCGTCGTCTCGAGGAGGACGACGATGCGACTAGGAATGAGCGGGTGTTTTCTGCCCGCCGATATGAACGACCTGACCCCGGAAATGTGCCGACGGGTGCGTGCGGCAGGGTTCAGCGGAATCTTCACCCGGTTTCGCGACAACGACCCGCTGACCACGCGGCGCGAAGATGCCGAGCGGGTCAAGGCGCTCCTGGCCGACGAGGGCGTGACGCTGTTCCAGACCACCGGCTACTGGCAGAACCTCGTGACCTCCGACGAAACGGCACGTGCGCAATCGGTTCGCGTGGTGCAGGGGGCGCTGAAGCTCGCCGGCTGGTTGGGGGCGCGCGGCATCGACACCGGACCGGGCTCGATGAACCCCGCCGGCCCCTGGTTCCCGCATCCCGACAACTGGACAGTGACGGCGGAGAACCAGTTGATCCGCTCGCTGCGCGAATGCGCGAGGGCCGCCGAGGATGCCGGGGTGTTCCTGAGCCTCGAGTCGCATTCGCTGGTGACACCGCGAACGCCGGAGATCGCGGCGCGCATCCTCGATGCCGTCGACTCGCCCTGGGTGCGCTGCGACTACGACTCGGCCAACTGGATCACGCTCGAGACCATCTACGATACCGGTGCGGCGCTGAACGCCCATTTCGACCTGCTCGGCCGCCATATCTGCAGCGCCCATGCCAAGGACATCTGGGTGGAGAACCGGCTGGCGATCCACCTGCAGGATGGCTGTCCGGGCAAGGGGCTGATGGATTTTCCGACCCTGTTCAGCCGGCTCGAAGCGCTCGATCCGGATTATCCGCTGATCGCCGAAGGCAACTCGAGCGACGAGCTGCCCGAAGTCGGGGCGCTGTTCCAAGGGATCGCCGACCGCTTGGGCATCACGGTGCTCGATGTCGGCGACAAGGCAGGAGCGGCCCGATGAAACTGCTGCTCGTCGGTGGGGCCGGCCATGTCGGCAAGCTCATCACTCCCTACCTCAAGGCGAAGCACAGCCTGAGCGTACTCGATCTTGCCGCGCCCGATGATCCCGAGATCAAGCATGTTCACGGCTCTGTCCTCGACCCCGAGGCGATCCGCGCCGCGCTCGATGGCGTCGACGGCTTCATCTGGCTGGCGATGCGCAGCGCCCAGGGTGGCATGGTCACCGACCAGGACATCGAGACCATCGTCAACAACTACGACCTCAACACCAAGGCGCTGCACCTGTTCCTCTATCTGGCGCAGGAAGCCGGGGTGAAGCGCGGGGTCTATACCAGCTCGATGAGCGTCCACTATCGCGGCCGGCCGCATTATCCGGATGAAGACGAAGTGCCGCTCGACTCCCCCTCCGTCTACGGCCTGACCAAGGGGCTGGGGGAGCAGATCTGCGCCTACTTCGCGCACTGGTTCGAAATGGACATCATCGGGCTCAGGATCAGCGGCCCGCGGAATCGTGCCGACTATCTGGCGCAGCGGCGGGACCCCAAGCGCGCCGGCGACGGCAGCTATGTGTTCCCGCTCGACGAGGAGGACATGGCCAACGCCTATCTGGGCGCCATCGACGCGCTGGCCGCGCCGACCCCGGGCCGGTTCGAGTCGCTGTTCATCGTCGGGGACGAAACCGGGGAGGAACACGACCTGTCGAAGGCTGCCCGCCTGATCGGCTGGCGACCGCAGTCGCACCGGTTGCTGGGGTAGTCAACTGATGCTGGCGTGGCCTAACTGAGGTCTTTCCTGGTGGACGGCCCTCTGCCCGCCCCCCTCACCCGTCTCGGCCTGACGGCCGATCCACCCTCTCCCCGACGGGGAGAGGAATAGGGTGGCTAACCGGCCTCTCCGTATTCTTCTCCCCGTCGGGGAGAAGGTGGCCCGAAGGGCCGGATGAGGGGAAAGCCCACTGTTGTCGCGGTGATAGATGAAAAAGAGGGCGCGGTCGCCCGCGCCCCCTTCCATCATCTGGGAACCGTTCCGCTTAGAACGGGCTCTTGTCGTCCAGGTACTCGCTGGCGTTGTCCTTGGTGATCAGCGTCGAGTCGAGGATGAAGCGGCCGGCGACCTGCACGCCCCCGACGAAGTGCGAGGTGGTCAGCTCGATGGCCGTGGCGATCATCGCCGGGCTGTAGCTGACGTCGACGGGGACGAGCTTGTCGCCCGCCGCGACGCGCTGCAGCATCTGCTGCATGCCGGCGCCGCCGACGATGAACATGTCGTTCTCGCGGCCGGCCTGCTTGATCGCCTCGATGGCGCCCAAAGCGATGTCGTCGTCCTGCGCCCACACCGCCTTGATGTCGGGGAAGCGGGTCAGGAAGTCCTGCATCACCTTGAAGCCGTCGTCACGGTTCCAGTTGGCGAACTCGTCATCCAGCACCTTGATGTTGGTGCCTTCGATGCCCTTGACGAAGGCATCGAAGCGCTGCTGGTCGATCGGGATCGGCAGGCCGCGGAGGATCACGATGTTGCCGCCTTCGGGCAGCGCCTGCTTGAAATACTCGGCCGAGTTGGCGCCGAGCCCCGGATTGTCGCCGGCGACATAGAGGTTCTCGACACCGCTGATCGACAGCTGGCGGTCGACGACGGTGACGAACTTGCCGGCGTCCTTGACCTGCTTGATCGCCGAGGTCATCGCGTCCGGATCGCCCGGCAGGATCACCAGCGCATCGATATTGCGGGTCGAGACCATGTCCTCGATGTCGGCGATCTGCTTGGGCGCGTCAGGCGCCGAGGCAAAGACGAAATCGACGTTGGAGTAGGTCTTCTTCAGCCGCTCGATCGCTTGCTGGGCGAAATAGTTGACGCCGCCCGTCCAGCCATGGTCGGCCGCCGGCACGGAGACGCCGATGGTCACCTTGTCCTGGGCAAAAGCGCTGCCGCCGAGAGCGCCGGCGATCACCGCCGCTCCCAAGAGGGATTTCAGCAATTTCATGTAGTCCTCCCGTTGGTGCCCGCTCCTTGCGGGCGTTGTGAAAGCAGTTGTGCCTAGCTGGCGCGGCGACCCCGCTGCAGCAGCACGGCAAGAATGATGATGACGCCCTGGAACGCGCCGTTCAGGTAAGGGCTGATGAAGCTCTGCAGGTTGAGGATGTTGCCGATCAACCCCAGGATCACCACGCCGACCACGGTGCCCCAGATCCGGCCGTAACCGCCCTTGAGCGTGGTGCCGCCGATGATCACCGCGGCGATCGCCTCGAGCTCCCACAGCACGCCGGTGGTGCTCGAGGCCGAACCGAGGCGCGGCACGTAGAGCAGCACCGCGACGGCCACCAGCACGCCCTGCAGGATGTAGGTGAACAGCCGGACGTTATCGACATTGATCGAGGAGTAGCGGGCGACCTGCTCGTTCGAGCCGATGGCGGAGCAATAGCGGCCGAAGGCGGTGCGGCGCATGACGATCTCGCCGCCGATCGCCACCAGCGCGAAGACGATGATCGGCCACGGCACGCCCAAGAGGCCATCGTAATAGACCGGGCGGTAGACATCGGCGACCTGGAAGTTCAGCGACAGCGTGCCGCCATCGGCGAGAAAGGTGACCAGCGAGCGGAAGATGCCCATGGTGCCAAGCGTGACGATGAACGCCTCGATGCGCCCGCGGGTGATCATCATGCCGTTGCCGACGCCGGCGGCGCCGCCGACCAGCAAACCGGCGGCCATGCCGACCAATACCACCCCTACCCCGATCCCCAGCGACGGGATCAGCGAGTTCATGACGATGATCATGATGCCGGCGATCACCGCGGCCATCGAGCCGACGGACAGGTCCAGCCCGCCCGAGGTGATGACGAAGGTCGCGCCGATGGCGATGATGCCGATGAACGACGAACGCGCCAGCACGTTGGTCAGGTTGTTGTAGGTGAGGAAGTTCTCGTTGAGCGAGATGCCGAGGATCACCAGCAGCAGCAGCGCCACCAGCGGCCCGATGGTCTTCAGATCGATGCGAAAGCCCTTCTGGGGCTTGGCTGCAATATCAGGCGCTGAGGCGCTCATCGTTTCCACTCTGCTTGATGCCGGCGGCGTACCGCATGATTTCTGCTTCGGTGATCTCGGCGCCTTCGAGCAGGCCCGCCATCCGCCCCTCGCGCATGACCACGACACGATGGCTGAGCCCGATCACTTCCTGCATCTCGGAGGAGATGACGATGATGGCTTTGCCCTCGGCGGCGAGCGCCGCGATGATGTGATAGATCTGCTGCTTGGTGCCGACGTCGATGCCGCGCGTCGGCTCGTCCATGATGATGATGTCGGGCTCGGACTCCATGGTCTTGCCCAGCATCAGCTTCTGCTGGTTGCCGCCCGAGAGGCGGCCCACGGCAACTGAGGGGTCGCGCGCCCGGATATCGAAGCGACGCACGGCGCGCTCGAGGGCCCGCGCCTCGCTGGCGCCGTCGAGGAAACCCGCCTTGAGGTGCTTTTTCAGGGTGAGGAGGGTGAGGTTGGGCTGCAGCCCCATATTGAGCAGCAGGCCTTTGCCTTTCCGGTCCTTGGTCATGTAGGCGAGCCCGGCGGCCACCGACTGCGCCACGCGGCTGAAATGCACCGGCTGGCCCTTCACCTCGATCTCGCCGCCGGTCGGCTGCGTCAGCCCGACAATGGCCTCGGCAACGGCGGTACGGCCCGAGCCGATCAGTCCGGAAAAGCCGAGGATCTCACCTTGCCGCAGCTCGAACGAGATGTCCTTGACGCCCGGGGCCTGCAGCCGGCGCACCGAGAGCAGCAGCGGCGCATCGATATCGGGCTCGCGCTTGGGCGGGTAGAGATTGGTGAGCTCGCGCCCGACCATCATCTGCGCCGCCGAATCCGGGGTCAGCGCGGTGGTGCTGACGGTGGCGATCAGCTGGCCGTCGCGCAGCACGGTGACGCGCTGGGCCAACTCCATGATCTCGTCGAGCTTGTGCGAGATGAAGATCACCGCGACGCCGCGCTCGGTGAGGCGGCGGATCTGCTCGAACAGCGTCTGCGTCTCGCCGGCCGACAGCACGGCGGTCGGCTCGTCCATGATCAGCACGCGCGCATCGCGGCTGATCGCCTTGGCGATCTCGACCATCTGCTTGTCGGCGACCGACAGCGTATTGATGCGCGCGTCGGGATCGACCTTGACGTGCAGCGTCTCGAGAACCTCGCGCGCCTTGTTCCGCATCGCGGCCACATCGAGGAAACCGAAGCGGCGAATCTCGCGACCGAGGAAGATCGAGTCCGCGACGGTCAGGTGCTCGGCGAGGTTCAGTTCCTGGTGAATGAGCACGATGCCGAGCGACTCTGCTTCGCCATTGGGCGGCAGGACCACCGGCTGCCCATCGAGCATCACGGTGCCTGAGGTCGGCTGCTCGATGCCGGAGAGAATCTTGATGAGAGTGGATTTTCCGGCGCCGTTTTCGCCGATGATGGCGTGCACCTCGCCGCGCTTGACGTCGAAATCGACGCTGAACAGCACCGGGACGTCGTTGAACGACTTCGAGATCCGGCTGGCCGCCAGGATCGCCGGCGTGATCGCGCCAACGGCGTTCGACATCGTCTGCTGTCCTCCCCCACGGAAGCGGCCGGGTTCGTACCTTTCGCTCGCTTCCGGACCTCGATGTAAAGGTTTTCATGAATGATGTAAAGGTTTACACGATCAGCTAACTGTGTAGCCTCGCCTCCGGCCATCTGGCGCATCGCATGCCTTCTGCTAAAGGGGAGAAGGGGGACGCCGGGCCCGGGTGGCGGCGGACGGAGCACCACGTGCAGAACCAGAAACTGGCGACGATCGAGGACGTTGCGGCGATTGCCGGAGTGTCCATCGCGACGGTCAGCCGGGCCATCAACGAGCCGACCAAGGTGGCCGACGAGACGCGTCGCAAGGTGAACGAGGCCATCGCCCGCACCGGTTACACCACCAACGCCATGGCCCGGTCGCTGCGCATGCGGCGTTCCAACATGATTCTGATTCTCGCTCCGGATGTCGGCGACCCCAACTTCTCCAACATCCTGGTCGGGCTCGAAACCGAAGCGAGCAAACGCGGCTACGGGGTGCTGATCGGCAACACGCAGAACGATCCCGAGCGCGAAACCGACTACCTGCGCTTCATCAGCTCCAACCAGGCGGATGGGCTGATCCTGCTCACCGGCCACCTGCCCTTCGGCCATGGCCAGGAGGGGGCCGAGACCCGACTGCCGCCGATGGTGGCGGTGAACGAGCCGGTGCCCGACAGCGACGTGCCCTTTGTCGGGGTGGACAATTTCGAAGGCGCGCGGCTGGCCGCCGAGCATCTCATCTCACAGGGCCATCAGCGCATCGCCTTCATCGGCCGCTCGACCAGCCGGGCGGTCAACCAGCTGCGCGAAAAGGGCTATCGCGCCGCGCTCGAAGGCGCCGGCCTCACAGTCGACCCCCGCATGGTGCTCGACGGCGACGGCACCACCGAGAGCGGCCGGCAGGCCACCGAGCACATGTTCGTGCGCGACGTGCTGCCGACGGCGTTCCTCTGCGTCAACGACGCCACGGCGCTCGGTGTCATCATCTCGCTCAACGCCCGGCGCTACGACCTGCCGCGCGAATTCTCGGTGATGGGGTTCGACGACATCTCGTTCGCGAGCTTCGTTACCCCGTCGCTGACCACGATGAAGCAGCCGCGGCTGAGGATCGGCGAAGCCGCGATGGACATGCTGCTCGGGCTGCTCGAAGGCAACCGGCCCGACCGCAATCAGGTGCTGTTGCGCAGCGAACTGATCGTCAGGAACTCGGTCGCGCCGCGGCGTTAGGACTGGGCTGGGCGACTACCGGACCCGCGTCCTGGCGCCTGTCCGTCGGTCGCCGCGATTTCCGCCTCTGCGGTTCGGGAGAGAGAGGCGCCAGCGAGAAGCGTGTGGACTCGCTTCTCGCTGGCTTCGCGGCGGGAGAGTGGTCGGCCTCCGCCGCAAACTCCAGGGATCAGCCTTGCTCCGGCTTCGCCAGCCGTCGCTTGGGCTTGTGGGTCGCCGGCGCCGCGCCGCCATCCATGCTTCCATGCAGGTAGAAGCGCTGCCATGCCTCCTTGACCGTCTCCGGGTCGGAGGCGGCGAGCCGGGCGTTGAAGCTCGTGCGGGACTCGTTCCACGCCTTGTATTCGGCGGCGAGTTCCGGGTTGGCGGCGAGCGGCCGGATCACCGGCTTGATCTCGTCGAGCGCCAGGTGCGGCATCGGCGTGATGAAGCAGAACGGCTCATCCTTCATGAAGGTGACGCTGCCCGGGCGGGTGAACTGCCAGTTCATGGTGAAGGTGAAGGGCAGCCAATCGGTCTCGATGAGCCCATCGAGCGGCGCGATCCCGTCCTTGGGCCTGTTGGGCGTGCCGCGACAGAAGATCCCCCAACCGGGATCGGTGCGGAACAGGTAGCCCGTATGGAAGGTGAGGATGCCATGCTGGAAATGCGAGGAGACGAAGCCGCTGAGGCTACCGCCGCCATCGAGCGGGGACAGCGAAATATCCTCCCGGCGGAAGCCGCCGTTCCAGGTGGCCATGAAACTGCGGGGACAGAGCAGCTCCCAGCCCGAGGTGTTGGCCACCGTCAATGGCGTGCAGCGATAGGCAAAACGCTGATCGGTGAACTCCATCCACCAGCGGTCGGGCGTGCCGGGCACCATGTCGGGTGCGGTGTCGTGAATACGATAGGCAGTCAGTCGTGTGGTCATCGTCATACCGAAGGGGCCATCGCGGCGCAGAAGGTGATTGGGCCCAGGCACAGCATGCCCGGGCCCTGCTACTCATTGATCGACCTGCGTCCTGCTAACCGGGGGTACCCGGTTCGCCCGGCGGGCCCTGTTCTCCGTCCGGTCCCGGGAATCCCGGCTCACCTGCAGGTCCCTGCGGGCCCTGTGGCCCGGCTGCGCCGTCAGGTCCCTGGGGTCCGGCCGCGCCGTCGGGACCCTGGGGTCCGGCGGGTCCTGCCCCGCCCCGTCCGCCCCCGCCGCCAAAGACCGGCGGCTTGGAGTCATTGCCGACAATGACCTCGACTTCGAGGCCCTTCTTGCAGGCAGTGGCCAACGGGCCCTTGGCGCCCTGCCGGATCAGTGCCGGAAGATAGGCCCGCACCGTGCCATCGGCGATGAGCACGCACTTGCGCACCTGTTCGTCGAAAACCTGTTTCTGCTGCAGCCGCGCAGCCATCGCCTCGGCGGTTGTGCCGGCGAGCAGGACTGCGATGAGGATCGCGCCAAACGGAAGCGTTCGCATGGCCGCGCCTCACCCCGGAGTGCCCGGGGGACCCGGCGGGCCCGGTGGGCCCATCGGACCGGCAGGGCCATTGTCGCCGGGCGGGCCGGCGGGACCGGCCGGGCCGGCGGGGCCGTCGTTGCCCGGAGGGCCGGCGGGGCCGTCATTGCCCGGCGGGCCCGCCGGGCCGGCCGGGCCGCGCGATCCGCCGCCGCTGCTGCCGCCACTCACCAGGTTGTTATAGTCGCGATAGATGATCTCGATTTCGGTCCTGGGGTCGCAGGGTGTCGCCAGCGGCCCGGATTTTCCGGCTCGAACGAGTTTGGGGATATAGGCGCGAACCGAACCATCCTTGATCAAGATGCACTCGCGGACGTACTGGTCGAAGATCGGGGACTTCACCAGCGAATTCGCCATGGCCGGGCTGGTGGTGCCGGCGAGGAGGATGACGATCGACGTGGTAGACAGAGACAGAGTCAGGCTGCGCATCTCGTAACACCTTTCAGGCAGGCATCGGACGAAAACAGAGCTGTCAATGACTTAGAACGATACCTGTATCGTTGGGGGGCGGTCAGGGAGGAGAGTCTCTGGCCGCGTTGGTTGGGAGCGGGACCCCAGGGAAGCGGAAGCGCTCTCTCGCCGCTTCCTTTCCCCTGGGGACCGGCGGGTCAGAACTGACCGGTCAGGCCGGCAGTTGCCTTGAACGACCAGGCGTCGCCGAAGGAGAGGATGGTGCCACCGGTGGCGTTGGCATCGTTGTAGTCGCCGTCAGCGTCGTCGACACCGCCGCCGTCGCCGTTGAAACCGGCCCCATCTTCACCGACGAAACGGCTGGTCGCAACGCGCGACATGTATTCCGCGCCGAGCCCGAAATTGATCTGCATATTGTCGCTGATATCAGCCGAGAACGTGCTGCTGCCCTTCAGGGTGTAGGCAAAACCTTCTTCCGGATCGAGGTCGAAGTTGCTGGTCACGCTTTGGTCGACAGTGCCGCCAGCGCCGCCATAGCCGCCGAAGATCGAGGCTTCGGTGGTCGAGTCATACGACGAGGAGGCGTAGTACACACCGGCGCCGAGGCCGAGCGACAGCTTTGCGCCGGTCCAGACGTCGATATCGACATTGCCGCCAAACACCGCACCCGCGTAGTAGGTGTCGATGTTCTCGACGGTGTTCATGTTGAACGTCGGGTACTGGAAGTCAGCGGTATCGAAGTAGTCCTGGTTGACCTGGATGGTCGTGTCGGTCGTGGTTTCCGTACCGAGGTAACGGAAGCTCGGGCCACCATAGACCGTAAAGGCCACGCCACTATCGTCGGGGGTGGTGCGCTGCGACAGGGTAACGTCGCCGCCGGCGTAAGCCAGATTCTGGGTGACGTCGGTGTCGATCTTGGTGCCCTGCAGTTCGCCGGCGCCTAGGAAGATGACGCCCTCCGTCGTTGCGACGACGCCAAACCCATAGGTGCCATAGTCGCCCTGCGCACCGGAGAAGACGAACCCGTCGGCGTTGCTGGCGACGTTGTAGCCCGGACCGAGGAGCGTGCCAGTGCCGGTCGTCAGCCCACCGCCGGCGTTGACTCCCGCCGTGGCGTCGCCCCAGTCGCTGGTCGTCGTGCCGACGCTGTCCACGTCGAGATCGATGGTGTCGATGTCGATCTGCCCGGTCGGCAGGTTCGGGCCATGAAGCACCAGATACTGCTCTTCGTTGAGCGTCCGCGACTGGCTGCCGTCGCGCGTCACGAAGGACCCAAAGCCCGAGAAGTTGACCGAGGTGCCCTCGCCGTTGATGGGCGCACTCATGTCGATGCCGATCGTGCCGCCGTAGAGCGGGCTGTCGAGGCCCTCGAAGAGATTGGTTTCGTTGAGCGTACCCACCTCGTTGGTCAAGCCGATCGGGGCGGTGTCGGGAATGCCGAACGCGGTGACGCCGCCGGTGATCGACAGGGTGAACAGCGGCTCTTCTTCGATCACCACGGGCGCCGGTGCCGGCGCGGCTGGATCGGCTGCGAGCGCGGCGGTGGAAAGCAGCAGGGCCGCATTCAGACCCAGCAGTATGGTTTTTGGCCTCATAGACATGTGTCCCTTAGTTGAGAACGTTCCGGTCAAGGTCGCGTCCGGTCGTTCCGGCAGCGACCCGCAGGTGATCGGTTTCGTTGCGAACCCCCATCTGGGCACCACCAGTAGCAGCGTAGAGATTCACAACAACGTCAGGGACTAACTATTCCTGTCAGATGCTATCACTTACTGTCACTTGCTGTGACGGCATCTTCATTTGCGGTTATTTCGTGGTCGACAATGCGTCTATAGTGTTGCAAAATTGTCTTGGGATAAGAGCGGACGTTGAGCCTGGCCAGGACGCGGCGTGGGCGACGCAAAAATCCGAGCCTTGAGCGACGCGCGTGAAAGCAGAGGCGCCGGCCCTCCTTTGGGGGACCGGCGCCGTCGTGATGATGGCGGCAGATCGATAGTTAGCCGGTGAAGGCGAAGCCTTCGCCCCGGATGGCATGCAGGGGGATCAGCATGTTGGCCTTTTCGGCCCGCCGACGCAGCCGGCTGGCGATGGTGTCGAGGTGGGCATAGTTGAAATCGTAGACGTCGGCGCCCATCGCCTCGACGATGGCGCGACGGGTCACGGTCCGGCCCCGCTCGCTGAACAGGCGCCCGAGGAAGTGGTGCTCCGCGGTGGTCAACCGCAGCCGATGCCCCGTGCCGTCGGACAGCACCCAGCCGCCATCCTCCAGCATCCAGCGCGCTGCGGTGGGCGCAGGAGCCGTTGGCGGTCGAGACAAGCGCTGGCTGAGCGCGTGGATCGTCGCGGCGAGCTCGCGCACATCGATCGGTTTGACCAGGTAGGCATCGGCGCCGACGTTCAGACCATGCACCCGGTCGTCGACCGAGCTGCGCGCCGTCGCCATGATGATGCCGACGGACCGCGAGGCGCGCAGATGCGTCGCGATCGACAGGCCGTCTTCGCCCTCGAGACCGATATCCAGGATGACGATGTCGGGGGGCTTGACCGCATAGGCGCGATAGAGCGCCGAAGCGGTGTCGAAACCCTGCGCTACGAGACCCAGGCTCGACAGGCCCGCCAGCATTTCTTCGCGGAAATCCACGTCGTCGTCGACGAGGTAGACGAGCGGAGCGGTGGCCACCTCACTTCTCTTAAGTTCTTCTCCAAGCATTAAAAAATCCATGTTGCGACGCTGCTACATTCGATTCCACCTAATCTTGATGTTGTCCATCCTGTTTGGATGCGTAGCTCCCCAGGCAGCTCTGGCACTTTCGTTGCAGGCGGGGGATGGACTAAAATCTGCGCGCTCGCTCGGCGGCACCCTTGCCATTATGGCTGATCCCACCGGCACGCTGACCATCGACGATGTGGCGACCGGCGGCTCCGACATCCAGTTCACGCCGATCCCCGCCATGCTGGCGCAGGGGTATCGCAAGGGCGCGCTGTGGGTTCGGTTTTCGCTGTCGGCGCCGGCCGACATCGACCGCTGGCTGGTACAGATCGAGCGGCCGCTGCTCGAACAGGTGACGCTCTATGTCCCGGACGGCAAGGGTCACTACCTCGCCTCGCCGCCCGGCCGGGTAAACCCCAGCGGGGGCGACGGCGTCGACGCGTATCCGACGATCTTTCCGATCTACGTGCCGCCGGTCGAAGCCACCTACTATGTCCGGCTCCAATCGGCGACGTCGATGACCACCGCACTCAATGTCTGGCAAAGCCGCGGCTATGCCGAGTATCGCCGGCTGGACGACTGGATCATGGCGATGATGGTCGGCGCGGTGATCGTGATGATCTTCACCAACCTGCTCTACGCGGTCTGGCTGCGGGATTCCCTCTATGTCGTCTATGTCGGCCTGCTGGTGGTGTCCTCGCTGATCAGCCTGTTTCACATGGGCTACGCGTCCGAGGTGCTGCGGTTCTGGGATCCCCCAACCATTCATCGCAGCTGGGGCATCATCGTCTGCCTCTACAGCATCATCATGATGTTCTTCCTGGACCGGCTGTTCGAGTTCCGGCGCAACTGGATCTGGGCCGCCCGCTTTTCCCAGCTGGTCATCGTGCTGAATGCCGGCGCCCTGCTCTACGCGATCGCCGGGCACTACGGCGATGTCGGGTTCTTCGTGTCGCGGCTGCAGCAGATCTCGTTGGTTTTCATCTCAGGGTTTGTCCTCCACTTGCTGTTCGTCCGGCGGCAATACCAGTACATCCTCTCCGCGATCGCGTTTCTGGGCGTGGTCGG
Source organism: Devosia sp. A16 (assembly GCF_001402915.1). Classification (GTDB taxonomy): domain Bacteria; phylum Pseudomonadota; class Alphaproteobacteria; order Rhizobiales; family Devosiaceae; genus Devosia_A. The sequence goes on along the minus strand of NZ_CP012945.1, from coordinate 3,121,790 downwards.
GGTGCTGCTGGTGATGCAGCTGATGTATACCGGGGCCAATCCACTGGGGCTGGACGGTTCGCTGTCGCGGTTGCTGGCCGGCGGAACCGTCATCCATCTGATCCTGCTCAGCGCGGCCGTTGCCAAACGTACGCAACTGGCGGAACGCCAGTTGAGCGAAGAGAAGGACCGGACCATCGCCCTGGCCCACTCGGCCGAGCAGGAACTGATACTCAAGGTGAGCGAAAGAACCGCAGCGCTGAGCCAAAGCAATGCGTCGCTCCAAGCGGAAATCGGGCGTCGCCAGCTACTCGAACAGAAGCTCCGGCAATCGCTCGGCTCCGTCAACGACGCCCTGGCGCGTCAGCGCGACTTCGTCGCAATGGTTTCGCACGAGTTTCGCGGCCCGTTGGCGGTCATTGGAGCAGCGGCCGACAACCTGTCGCTCTCGCTCAGCGACGCTACCGAACAGGTCAGACAACGCGTGTCCAGGATCCGCCAGACGGTCCGGAAAATGTCGACGCTCATCGAGAACGTCCTGACCGGCGAACTGCTCAGTACCGGATCGGGGCCGCTCGCCCAAAGCGCGACCGTGAACCTGACCCAGGTGCTGCGCGAGGCGTGCTCGAATCTCGACGAGGAGAGTGCCGCCCGGGTCAGCGTCCTTGGCGAGGAAGACGTGAGGGTCACCGGAGACGGCAACCTGCTGGAGATCGCCGTATTGAACCTCATCCAGAACGCCCTGAAATACTCGCCCGCGTCCAGCCCCGTGACAGTGCGACTGTCGGTCGACCAAGGCGCTGCCCGGGTGGATGTGACAGACCGGGGCACAGGCATTGCGCTCAGGGACCGCGACTTGATCTTCAACAGGTACTACCGGGCAACCAATCAGCAAGTCGCTGGAT